>CAMOJK010000009.1 GCA_946616835.1 uncultured Lachnospiraceae bacterium | reverse complement strand
ATGTATTTAAGTGCCAAGAGGCTGTTATCCACCAGGATGCAGGGACCTGCAGGATTATCCGGAAGCTCCTCGCAGACTACAGCAAGGGCGCCCTTTTCAAAAACCTGACTGATAAAGCTGTGGCCGTCCACACGCTCACCTTTCGTGGCTATGAAGACACCGCCTTCCTCTACAAGCCTGGAATCAATGACTACGCAGGAAGCCTCAGCTGCTTCGTTATACTCACCGTGTATCTCTCCGCTGCATGCTTCTGCGATATTTTTGATTGTCATGTTTTTCATAATGCTCTGTCACCTCACTGCTTTCCGCTATATCTGTCCTAATATGAAACAGACTCAGCTTTGCTTTTATTTAAGGCCCGGTCTTAATTTGAAGTCCCTCAGTGCTATCTCCATCAGTTTCTCACATAATGCCGCATAATCCATTCCCACGCAGGCAGCCTCCTGGGGAAGGAGTGACATGGGGGTCATGCCGGGAAGTGTATTAGCTTCCAGACAGTATATATTCTCATCCTCGTCCATCATAAAGTCCAGCCTTGCATAGGCATGAAGTCTTAAGGCCTTGTATATCTTCTCGGCAGTTCGCTGTATCTCCTCTGTCTTTTCTGCAGAAAGCTCAGCAGGGCATACCTCATTGGTCATACCCTTCTGGTACTTATTCTTATAATCATATCCGCCTTCCACCGGCATTATCTCCACTATTGGAAGTGCCTTTCCGTCTATCAGACCGCAGGTAAATTCCCTGCCCTTTACAAATTTCTCGATCACTACATAATCATCATACATAGACGCTGCATTTATAGCTTTGTCCAGCTCTTCTCTGTTATTTACAATATATGTACCCACAGAAGAGCCTCCATTATTTGCCTTCACCACGGCAGGATACCCTATTTCACGCACTTCATCCCCGATGAACAGTCCATATCCCTCCGGGGTGGGCAGACCGTTTACACGCATTATATCTTTTGCGACTATCTTGTTCATGCAGATACCGCTGCTTAAATAATCTGTTCCTGTGTAGGGAATTCCAAGCAGTTCAAAAGCTGCCTGTATCTTGCCATCCTCACCGTTTGCACCGTGAAGCGCCATAAATACCACATCCGCCATGTAGCATATCTCAATAACATTCGGGCCGAAGAAAGTCTTGAGGCTGTCAGTACGCATCTTTTTCACGGCCTCCGGATCAGGGCTTTCTTCATTTATATCCTCAATGCCCTCAGCCCAGTCCCTGTCCATATCAAAGACATTTCCTATCTCATCGCGGGAAATATCTGCTCCCAGATATACATCAAGTAAAACTGCCTTATGTCCTTTTTCCTTAAGTGCCCTGTATATCCCTGCTCCGGAGATAAGTGAAACCTCGCGCTCAGTGCTTGTCCCTCCGGCTAAAACCACAACCTTCATTTTAGTAAAAACTCCTCTGCAAATTTTTTTATCAACGGTACACCGCTGACATTTTATTTATTCTCACACTTTTCCGCAATAGTAACGGTTCAGAGCCTCTTGGGTTCTCACGGTTACGGCATCAAGTGCTTCGGCTATTTTGAATAGTTACCTGCTATATACCTTGCCACATGCACGCCGCTGGCAGATGCATGGGAAAGAGAATGGGTGATACCGCTGCAGTCACCTATTATAAAGAGATTCTTATAAGGTGTCTCAAGATTCTCATCAATAGTAACCTCCATATTGTAGAACTTGACCTCCACACCGTAAAGCAGGGTATCATCATTGGCTGTACCCGGTGCGATCTTGTCCAGCTTGTAGATCATCTCTATGATACCATCCAGTATACGCTTGGGCATCACAAGACTTAAGTCACCCGGAGTAGCCGCAAGTGTAGGGGTAATGAAAGCTTCATCTATCCTTGACTGGGTGCTCCTGTGTCCGGTGATGAGATCTCCAAACCGCTGCACTATTACGCCGCCCCCCAGCATGTTGGAAAGCTTTGCGATACTCTCACCGTATCCGTTGCTGTCCTTAAAGGGTTCTGAGAAATGCTTGGCCACCAGCAGCGCAAAATTAGTATTCTCAGTCTGCTTCTCCGGATCCTCGTAGCTGTGACCGTTAACGGTCACTATGCCGTTAGTGTTTTCATTTACCACGGCGCCCTTGGGATTCATACAGAATGTACGCACCAGATCACCGTACTTTGCAGTACGGTATACTATCTTGCTCTCATACAGCTCGTCTGTCAGATGTGAAAAAACTTCAAAAGGAAGCTCTACCCTGACACCGATATCCACACGGTTGGACTTAGTGGGTATATCCATGTCACGGCAGACGGTCTCCATCCACTTGCTTCCGCTCCGCCCGGCAGAGATTATGCAGCAGGTTCCCTCATAATAATCGTCACCTACCTTTATCTTATATCCGCCCTCTGTCTTTTCGACTTTTTCAACCGGGGAAAGGAAATGAAAATCCACCTTATCCTTAAGCTCATTGAAAATATTTTCAAGCACTACATAATTTATATCCGTGCCCAGATGCCTTACAGATGCATCCAGAAGATGCAGGTCATTTTGAAGGCAGAGCTTCTTTATCTCAGTATTTGCTGTAGAATAAAGCTTCGTGCCTTCACCGCCGTGGCTCATATTGATATCGTCAACATATTCCATCAGCTCTATGGCTTTTTTCTTTCCGATATATTCGAAGAGAGTTCCGCCAAACTGGTTCGTTATATTGTATTTACCATCGGAAAACGCACCGGCTCCGCCGAAACCGTTCATTATGGAACAGGGCTTGCAGCCTACGCAGCTTTTTACCTTCACGCCATCTATGGGACATTTCCTTTTCTCAAGTGGGTTCCCCGATTCAAAAACCGATATCTTAAGCTTTGGATTAAGCTTCACCAACTCATACGCACTGAATATTCCCCCGGGGCCCGCGCCTATTATCAACACATCTGCTCTTTCAGCCATAAAAACCTCCGATTGCACACTGCTGCATATCATTATGCAATATTGTCCCGAAAGACAATATCCACTTTATTTTACCACTTTTTGCATGTACTGTCTTATGCAGTTTTTTGGTTCACACATATGCTTTCATGATTATTGCTAATTATAATTTCCATTATTGACAATAATCAACAAAAAACCCTCACCTTTCCCCCTTTTTTTATTTCCCTTTGACATTGTATTTTTATCCATACACTATATAATCATACTGTCGCAGGGGGGCAACCGTAACTATCCTTAGGGATTCAGAGTATTTTGATGAAAGGAACACAGGGTGATCATCATGAACAACAAGTGGATGAGGGCTGCCGTACCGGCACTGCTGATACACTGCTCCATAGGAACAGTGTATTGCTTTTCTACATTTAAGGAGGCAATCGCACAGACCATAGGGATGGATGGTTTCTCCGTCGGCTGGGCTTTCAGTCTGGCAATATTCTTCCTGGGAATGTCCGCCGCATTTGCCGGCAGATTGGTCGAGCTGAATATCCACAGATCCTCACTTATGTCCGCAATTTTCTTTACCACCGGCATGATAGGCACAGGTCTTACGATAATGTTCTTCAAGGGCATACCGGCCCTGATCCTTCTGTACTTCTTCTACGGATGCATCATGGGCATAGGCTTAGGCATCGGCTACCTTACTCCTGTAAAGACACTTATGCTCTGGTTCAAGGACAATAAGGGACTGGCTACCGGAATCTCCATCATGGGCTTTGGACTGGCAAAAGCCATCGCCACTCCCATTATGGAATTCCTTCAGAATAAATTCGGTATTGCACCTATGTTCCTGATACTTGGCGGTGCATATTTCGTGATGATGTATGCAGGTCATATGCTTTTAAAGAAGCCCGAAGGCTGGGTGGAAAACAAGACTGCTGACGATGGCTTCAATGTAATGTCAATGTTCAGTAATAAGACTTTCGTCGGCATATGGCTTATTTTCTATATAAATATACACTGTGGTCTTATGCTCATCCCTTATGAGAAACAGCTCTTAAATGACAGGTTTGCAGCGCTTGCAATACTGCCGCTTATAGTAAGTATCGTACCTTCTGTAACAGCTCTTTGCAACGCGCTTGGAAGAATAGGATACTCTACCATTTCCGACAAAATGAAAGACAGAGCTTTGGTATATAACATAATCTTCATCTCCTGCATCCTGGTGACGCTGCTTACAAGATTCCTCCCTTTCGGCATGCTGGTGATCGTGATGCTCATGGTCATAAACTTAGGCTACGGCGGCGGTTTCTCAACTCTGCCCGCACTCCTTGATTCAAGATTCGGAATGAAGAATATCTCAAAGATCCACGGTCTCGCGCTTTCCGCCTGGGCTGTAGCCGGAATCACAGGCAACAACCTGTCGGAGATCATACTCAACCATAGCAATAAGGATTACAATGTGGTCATTGTCGTAGCAGGTGTTCTGTATGCCGTTGCGCTGATTATCTGTGCGGTACTGGTTAATAAAAAGAAAACCACAGAAGCATAAAAAACACTTATTTGGCACATGCTGTAAAAGCGACTATATGATATAGAACAAAAGATATAAAAAGCAGGATAGTTTTTCACCCTATCCTGCTTTTTCAATTGTGCTTTTCGTATCTGCATAATCAGTCTATATCCGACAAACAGACCCGTTCCATATGTATTCTATCAAGCGGCAGCGAGGCTGCCTTCCTCTACCTCACCAGATCCAGGTGCTGAACGGTTCCCACGCTTCCGTCTTCATGCAGGAATACACCGGTCTCCCGGATAAGCCCGTTGGTTCGGTTGTCATACAGCGACTTAAGCGAAAAGTCCGTTGACTGTTTCTGCAGACATATCGCACCTATATCCGCAGACTTAAGAGTATACAGGGACTGTGAACCATCATCCTCCGTCACCCAGATACGGAGTCTGCTGTATATGCTGTCCGCCTCATCTATCCAGCCGTTGCCGTCCTCATCATATTTAGCAAGGTCCGCGAATCCGTCACCTGAGGATGTTCCGAAAAGCTCGCTTCCGTCATTGATGATGCCATCACCGTTTAAGTCCAGTGCCAGATATCCGCTGTCTGAGTTAAGTCTGGATATACTGTCGAGCTCCCCGTCGGAATCCAGGTCGAAGAATACCTTTTCATCGGATACATTTGCAATATTCCCCCGCAGATTAATAACTAAGGGATCCATTACATTAAGGGCGTTGTCCGCATAGATGTCCGTCTGCTTCATGTATTCTTCCCTGAAACTCCTGCTCATGGTGAGGCTCAAGTTAAAATCAATCTCCCTGCCATCAGCCGTAATGACCTTACCGACAGTCGAAAAGTCCGTCCTTTCAGTCTCCTCATAGGAAGCATACTCGCTGTATGAAGCTATAGGCACTCTCCCATCACTTCCGTAATTTGAAGAATATGACTGTTGTCCCTCCATGCCTGATTTTGCCTCGTATCCCTTGCCGAAAAGGATCTGACGCAGTCTCTGCAGAAGATACAACAGGCTCTCATGCCTTATCTGCTCCAATGATCTCTCCTCATCCTCCGCACGGTACCTGTTTGATACCGATGTCTTGAGATTGCTGTAGAGCATATCACCGGCAGACATTTCATCCATTCCGGTTACAGTTCCATCCGCGAATGACTTTAAACTGTTTTTAAAACTCTCCTTACCTTTCTGATCCGTTACGCTTGCAAGCACATACGGATCGGACGCAGCTTGGCCGCTGACTCCATTGACACTTCTGCCGGACATGAGCCTTCCGGAAAAATTCCACATAGAAGCAGAACCGGAAGTACCGGTAATGGTCATGCTCCGCCCCCGGCTTGAGGCCTTGGAAAAGCTCCGCGCCGATCCCATATTTACGGTACCGGAACTAATGATCATATAATGACCTCCTTATGAAGCATCCACCTCTCACCTTAAAAGGTTCCTTCCCCGTAAAATAAGAAGATGCAGACAAAACAAGAATATCCGTTTTCCTGTTTCATCCACATCCATGTGTCCGCTGTTTTATTCACGGAGCTCACCTATTGGCCTGTAAATGAACTCCATGTATATCATATATCGGACATAAATGCAATTTTATAAAGTATCAGTCAAATTCTATTGTTCTATTTCGGAATCCTTTTAATTGCCTCCTTTAAAGTATCTCTCACATCATCTACCATTTCAGGCGGATCCAAAGGAGTCACCAGGTCACAATTTTGTAGAAGGAACTGTTTTACATTTACATAGCTTTTTTGTCCGATTGTTATTTTCACATATTCCTTTGTATCCTTGCCCTTGTATTCATCCTCCTCAATTATAATCTTCGTCCCGAAATTATCTACCGCTACCGAAACAACATCAGCCCTACACCGGAATGTGCAATCAACGCGCTTGTCATTATCGTCATACCTCATAAGCGGATTAACGGATATGTACTTTTCGGGTAAAAACTTATTCTTTCTGTCAATATAATTTTCTTTAAGTCCGTCCGGAATAACTTCTCTTTTTTTATCCTCAAGAACCTTCAGTGCCATGATACGGTCCACTCTGTAATGCTTGACCTTTGATTCCCCCATGTGCGTCGCTATCAGATACAGCTGCCCCTTCTGTGATACCATAGCATACGGATTCAGACAAAGCTTTTCGCCACTATTCCTTTCTATAAAACTAAGTTTTCCCCTGTCTCCGGGGGCATAGTTTCCCTGTACCACCTCAATCTGTTTACAGTTCGTTAGCGCATATCTGAGGATCATTATCTTCTTCAGCATGGCAGAACCCTCAGACGGCAGCCTTCCTTTTATATCCTCAAGCGTTAATTCTGGAACACCGGTATTATCCGATGTTATCAGATTCGAAAGCTGTGGAAGCTCGGTCAGTTTTTTGTTCCATATATCACCAAAATCACGGTCGTTCTTATCTCCTTTTCTTCCCCAGTATCCTCCGGCTACAGCAGTTCTGGCTATCAGATAATCCTTCTCCTCTTTTGACAGATAATGGTTGCTTTCCACCGCAGAATTTATATAGTGAACATCACTTTCAGAAAGAATAGGTTCAAAATAGTAATAATTCGAGTGCGACTCTTTCCTTTCTTTCTTTCCTTTCATGTCAGCGTCTTCCACAAGTACGACTCGTCCCCCAAGAATACGATAAATATCCAATGGGAGTCCTTCTGGCACACCCTCTGTAAATGTTACAGACAATCCGCTCGTCTTACCGACATAAACCTTACCCAGATCACAGAGCTCCGTGAGTTTTCCCCTAAGTCTCTTATTCAGATACTCGTTATCAGCATTACAACCAAAACTGTTATTTTCATCATTTACAAAAAAACGACGTCCGAGTTCTTCCCTGATAAAATTTATCGTCTTCGGGTGATTCTTATCAGAGCAGGTCTTCAACACACTTACGATCAAAATGTCTATATTCTGATCTATGAATTTTTCCCACTTCTGTTTTTTTACTCTTTCTTTTTCTCCCTCCGATTTTTTTCCCATACGCGATACCCTCCCATTGATTATTGAAAACAATTCAGTCACCTATATGATTACATATTTCAGGTGTTTTAAGGAAGCTCAAAAGTTTCAGTATGATTCGTCAAGCTCCACATACCTCACGCGTATATTTTTGTCAGGAAGAAGATTTCCGTTTTCATCCTTTTGTGAGAATGATACTATACCAGTTTTAATCTTATTTTTATCCACACCCAGCATTGTCTGTATCACGCTGCGGTAAACATCTAGCTGCGGCGTGTATTTTTCAGCAAGCGCGGCATTCATCTCATCCTCAGATAACAAATAGTCATTGTCCGATTTGTAATCGATCAGTTGGAAGCTGCCATCCTTCATCTCCAAAATCAGATCTGCCGTACCGTTCATCCATACTGTGATATCCGGATTGCTTTCTGTTTGCTTCTGATAAGAGAAATGCACCTCCGGCCATACATTCACTACATCCTGCCAGATAGCATCCAGCCAGGAATTATAGGCTTCTGCACACGCTGTAACGAACTCCGTTACCATCCTTTTTGTGTCTTCCTCCGTGATTTCTTCCGCCTTTTTATGATATCCCTCGCTCAGCAGATCTTCTTTCCATTTTTGCTGGATCAGATGCAGCCGCTCTTCATTCTCCGCAACTGCCTGACGGACGGAAGTTTCCAAAGCAATTCCGGCATTTGTAGATCTTCTTCCCACCAGCAGTTCCATACTTCGATGCAGGATATCACCTGCTACATTTCCGACAGGTCGAAGCAGATTCCAGTTGAATTCGTCGGATTTCTTTTTTCCTTCACTCTTTGCTTTTACAATCGCAGCATTCTTTTTCGAGGAAGTTCCCTTCTCCAGCATGCTGGGTGACTCCTTAACTACCATGCCCGCTGTTGTATGCTTTTCTTCCTTTCGACCGGCATAATCATCCTTTGCCACATCATAATTCCGGGCAATCTTCACCTCATAGGGCTGATTCGTCTGCTGATCCGGCGGAAGTATTTTTTTTATTTCCTCCAGGATATTCTTTTCCTTTATTATCTCATATGAATAGGTTTTATCGTCCTTGTTTTTGAAGATCGTAGGGCCTGATTGATATTCCTCTTTCAGATCTTCCTTTTTCAAAGGATAACTCAGTTTTTTCTTTGCAAACAGTCCGTTACGCTGCAATACATCCATAAAGATCACAGCCTGCGCTGCCCTTGTCACTGCTACATATTCCAGGCGATGAAATTCTGCCTTGTCCGCAAGATCTGCTTTATTACGAATATCATTGTAAGAACTCAGCGAAGACCAGAATTTATCGACTCCCGGATAATATTTCTCTCCGTCCGAACAATACACCGGCTTATGATCTTTCTTTCCATTCCTGTCCAAAAGAATCACAATATTCCCCTGTAAACCTTTGGTCTTGTGCAGATTCATAAAATGTACCGCATCCGGTTTTTCTTCCAGTGACAGTTCATGTTCCAGATTTGTTGCAAGATACTTCTGCATCGCGCCAGCCATTTCTATACCGGTGCCTTCCACATTCATGCAAAGAGACTCTATCATCTGGCGTATATGCACCTGCGATCTCTGTACATTTACATGACTGGTCTCTTTCCCCTTATCAAAGAGCACAGATAACTGCCGTTCCAGATATTCCGCCATACCATATGCGGTCATAGATCTGGCATCTTCATACAGACAATCCAGAATTCTCTGCGACAACCGATGCAGTTCTTCCTCGTTTTCCATATGCAGCGTTTCCCGCAGAGCCTCTTCGGCGCCCATTCTGTAAAAGGAATCTCTCGGATTGACCAGATACTGATACAATCGCACAAAAACGATCAGCCCTTTATCCGTCTTCGGATCCTCTTTTCCATCCAGTACCACCGGGATTCCATAGTTCTGCATCGCCGCCACATAATCAGCCATCCTTTTCTTTTCCGCACTGATCAAAAGAAAATCGGACAGTTTAATATCACGCGCAAAAGGCTGTTGTTGATGATTTTCATCGTAATCATAATCCGTAATCTTGAAATATCCTTCTCCTTTATCATTCTTTTTCGTCAGATTCAGGATCAGATTTACCACCTGCAGAATATCCGCTTCTTGGTCGCCCTCACTATATTGATATCCGGGCTTTTTCTCTTCGTCTCCTTTTTCTTCGTAAGTAACTTCCTTCTCCGCATCGGGGCTGCCCGTATGATAGATCCCCCGGATCACATTGTCGTTCTGCACAGCAATTTTTTGATGGAGCATTTTTTCATACTTGTATGAGCTACTCAATTCCGCATCGGAAATTACTTCATCTGAATTTGAGATATCCGCATCAGGCATATCCCCCTGATCAACGATCGGAGTGATACTGTCTGCTTCCGA
This sequence comes from uncultured Lachnospiraceae bacterium, assembly GCA_946616835.1. GTDB lineage: Bacteria > Bacillota > Clostridia > Lachnospirales > Lachnospiraceae > NK4A136. The sequence goes on along the minus strand of CAMOJK010000009.1, from coordinate 35,937 downwards.
AAATTTCCGATTCACCCATTCTATGATCTCCGCATTTGACCGGTAATTATACTGAAGCTCATATACCTGTGCATTATTCAGTTCTTCCATCTTTTTCCGTGTAGCAAAATATACCCCAGGCTGAGCGCCCCGGAAACGATAGATGGACTGCTTCGGATCCCCCACGACAAACAGTGCACCGTCCCGCAGTCTGGAAGCATCCTTCGGGTCCGATGCCAGACGGTAAATAAAGGATTCCTGAATTCTGTCTGTATCCTGAAATTCATCCACAAAATATCTGGTGTATTTTTTTGAAAAATACTCCAGTGCGCTTTTATTCTCATTCAGGATCAGGTCTCTGGCAAGTTCCAGTAAACGGTCATTTGTGATCTGATTGATTTTAGCATGTTCCCGATAATACTTTCGTGCCTGCTTTGCATAGTCTGCCACTGTTATGCCGTGATTATTCTTCTGATATTCTTTCGCCAGGGCTTCTTCAAAAGGAATGACCTCCCCATTTTCATCTTTGCAGGACAGATTCTGCGGAAAACAACTCCGAATATCATCTGTGAGTACCTGGTTGATTCCTTCACTGATCTCCTTGTGCGCATCGGCAAATTTGCTCTGATCTATGATCGTTTTAAAATTACTTTTTGAAAAAAAACTGTACTTTTTTGTTTTTAAAAGATCCAGGTATATTCTGTTCCTTATTTCTACCGAATCTGTATTCAACACATCATGATACTCCTGCTTAAACGGTTTTTTCTTACTTGCACAGTACTTCTCCAACACTTCATCATAAGATGCTGCTTTTTTAAACCCGTCTTTCTTTGCATCTTTGCTATTCGAATTGATACAGTTAGCATTTAAAACGTCAATCAGCCTTTTTTCCATTGACGGAATTTTTTTTTCCAGATTTCCATCAACTACATTTTGCAGTTTTTCCAGAGCAGTCTTCCAGTCTTTTTCATCTGTCGGCTCCGGAACCATAATCTCCGTATCTTCCGGGAGATCTGCTATCTGCTTAAACAATGCTTCCATATTACGACGCAGTGTAAAGCGGTTCTCCTTTTTATCCATCCCTTCTTCCAGTTTGTTCCAGTCTTCCTTTGTTAAAGTCTTCATCCAGGCATCAAAACAGGCTCTCTTTTCCCTTAATTCATCCTCGCCCTGCAACATCTCGATATCAACAGGAAGTTTTGTTACCAGCCCCTGCTCATGAAGAAGCACATTACAAAAGCTGTGAATCGTGGAAATATTCATATCATTTAAATGATGTAACTTTTCTTCCAGTTTCTGATCTGTTTTGGATTTTTCTCCCAGTCTGGCAATGATCCGGCTTCGCAATTCTTCAGCCGCCGCATTGGTAAAAGTAATTACCACGATCTCTCCGGGTTCCACTCCGGCCGCAAGCATATTAACGATACGGCTGACGATCAAAGTCGTCTTTCCCGCACCGGCCCCCGCTTCCACAAACATATTCAAATCCAGCTTTTCTTCAATCTCTTTTCTCTTATCTTCTTCTTTCATAGCAGCATTTGCTCTCATTCTTCATCCCCCTCATCATCCGGTTCCGTATAATCTACCCATTTGCGACAGATTTCTTTGTATTTACAATAATTCTCATCACAGTAATTTTTCAAAGGCATCAGAACTTTATTCTTATCTTCATTTCTGTCTTTACGCTTTTCCTGGATCAAATTTTCCATCACATTTGCAATCAGATCCTCACGACTCGTCTGTAAATTTCCGATCACCCCATCGATCTGTTCTGTAATTTGTGCAGGCAATTCTGTAATGATGATTTCTTCCTCCGGCTCGGAGTCCATTGTCTCTTCTTCCTTTTCCAGTACATTCAGAAGGAACTCTTCCTCCTTCTCAGCATACGGGAAAGTGTACCCTACCCATGCAAAATTGAAATCCTTATAATCTCTGCCAAACAGTTCCCTGCACTTTTTCTTCCCCGGATTGCTCTTCAGGTATTCCGAAACTGCGATTGCATACACATAGTGCTGGATCTGCACACGATGTTCAATCTCTTTTTTCTTATTCTCTTTCTTCCCGGTTTTATAATCTATGATACGGATCTGCAGTATTCCATCCTCGTCCATATAACCATCCACACGATCAACGGAACCATTCAGGAAAATCTCGTATTCTCTTTCTTCCTGCTCGCCTTCCGCTCCAATGGTCCTTCCACGATAAAGAGGCTGTAATTCTCCCGTCTCATCCATTTTTCCAAATGGAAGCTCACAACCAATAACTTTCCAGATTTTCCCATTCTCCAGATCCTTCTTCCACAGATCACTCTCAAATTCTATATATCTCCGGATTTTATTCCTGTAATCATTTTTTTCTCTTTCCTTGATCTCCGCAGAAAATGCCGGCTGTTGCCGTTCAATAAGCTTCAGAGATTCCTCATATACATCATTAAATATCTTCTCATCCAGACCTGATGCCGGATCTGTAACCTTTTTCATATACCGTTCCATGGTATAATGGCAGATGTTTCCCTTATTTCTGACATCCATCCATACATGCCCCTCCGGCTTCATATGATCATCGATCCGCAATCCTTTTGTATACTGATAATAATACATAAGCGGACATCCCAGAAGCGTCTGTATTCCTGAAGCACTCAGACTGAATTTTTCTTTTTCCGTTTTTCTTACAATATCTGCCGTTTTAACACTTGCTTTTCTTTTTTTGTTTTTTTCTTCACGCTTGCGCTCAATTTCCTCTGCCCGGTTCTTTATGGATTCAGCCAGCGTTCCGACCGACAAAACAATGTCTTCAGTCACGATATACGATGCCTCATTATATCCCGGTGCTTTCACTTTCTCATTTCCATCCGAAAGCTTAATAAACAAAACAGAAGGACTTCCGTCACGAAGGTTGATGGAATCATAATAAGAATATGAGAAGTACACCTCTGCATCTCCTGCCGCAGTACGCAAACTGTTCATTACATCCTCTTCCATATATTCATAATTACGGGATGCGATTTCTACAGCACTTTCTTTATCATCTGCGCCGATCACATATTTTTTCTTTTCCTCATCCAGAAGAATCGGAGACTGTTTATCGTCTGCAGAAAAAGCAGTGGCAGACAACCCCATCATAAAATTATGTTTTCTCTCCATCACGAACAGATCTTTCATCGGCTGGATATTCACCGCCTCTGCCACAGCTGTCTGATCTGCTACCTTCATATTTTCCATCATATCCCGAAGAAAAGCGATCTTTTCCTGTAAAGAATACCGGCTGCTGTCGATCAGCATCAGCTCATTCCACTTCTCACTAAGTGCCTGATTCAGTACAGTCTTTTCCGGATTTCTGGCATAGGTATAGCGGGTTACAAATTCCCACAGTTTTCGATACATCTCCCCAATGGACAGATTGTCATCAAACACCTCTGCATAATCACGCAAAAAGGCAGCAAAGATTTTTTCATTTTCCTCGGCCTTCGGATCTTGCATCCGGTTTCTGTAATACTGGAAATAGCGCTCTTTTCCCCAGCCGATTCCTGCCGACAAGGCGCGACGATATCCACGGATCGGATTTACTTTTACCGTATCCTGCATGGTTTTAGAATTTTCATCTTCCTCTTCTTCAGACAGTTCTGCAATCTCCTTTGCAATTTCTGCTTCTGCAGGAATATCTGTAGCAATGGTACGACCTTCTTCAGATTCAGGTTCAGATACATATTTCTCCGGGTCACTTTTTTCTTTTAACACATTATCAAAAGTAATCACCCGGTTTCGCACGACCTTTTCCAGCAGCTCATATGAAAAATCTTTTTCTGCAGATTCCAGAAGAGAAATAAAGAATTGGGTCAAATGAAGTTCTTTTGCCGATCTTCCTGACGATAAGCTATAAGGGATCTTTTCCGCATCGAATACTGCCTTCAGAAAATTGCTATATTCCGGCGAAGAATAATATACCGATACGGTTCCGTAGTTTTCTTTTTCTGCGATGGTTTTGATTTTTTCCGCAGCATAACGGATCTCATTTTCCATTCCTCTGGCCATATAGAATGACCAGTTTTTTCGATTTTCTGCACACAGAAAATCGATGGTTTCCACCGGATGCTTTTGCCCCCCTGCTGCATGGGAAATCGTCTCTATGAACTGCTTTTCAACTGTGGTCCAACGGTTCGTGGACAGGCTTCCAAAAACAGCACCCTTCAGGTATGGAATTCTCCATATGACTTTCTCCGGATTTTCTTTGCAAAATGCCGTTCCTTCCTGTAACACCCGACATCTGTCATATAGTTTTTCATTAGCAAGTGTCTGTTCATATGCTTTTAGAATCTGATCCAGCTCACAGATCTTGCCTTCTTTGGAAATTTCTTCCTTATATGCACTTGTTACGCCATTTTCGCGCAATTCGTTGATACGTAGCAGCAATTCCCCTGCCGTACCTATTGTAAGAGTACTCTCCGGAAACATTTTGCTTTTCTGTTTCTGTAGTACATTCAGCATCAGATATACAGAACTCTCCGGTGAAACATAATGAATCGTATCCCCGGCAGTTCCATCCAGAATCTCCTTTGCGAGATCAAAAGGAGTTTTAGCAATGATATTAAAACTCGCCACACCCTCGCGAAGATTACACTGACGAATTACCGCATTCCCTACGGAAACCTTGTTCGTTAGAAGTATCTTTGTGTTTCTTTTGTTCGTTTCAACAAACTCCTTCAGCCTCATATGTCCTTTACCCCCATAATCTTGCCACATTAGTGGCAGGCATCAATGTTCCTTTTACTCCAGTACAGCTTTCTCCTGACATTTTCATGCCTATTTTTCAATTGCCATTATATCACTCCCAGGTATGTGTCTCCAACGCTTTCAGTAGTATGAACCTCCTTTCCCCTTACACCCGGATTTATCCCCAAATTTCCTTTTCAATTGCAGGATAATTCCAATCCGCAGGGGCAGCCGTATCACTGAAGTATTCACGGAACAATGCAGGCTACTACTTCTGTTTTCCAGGCAAAGACACCACAACCATAATTTATACCGCCTAGCTCATATCTGCTCACGGATCCTTGAATTGTAAGCACCAAGCATTACGCTATCCTTGTAATACTCATGGATTCCATCTTGCAGTCTTTCTAGAATAAAAGCCCCCAGCCTTTCGCTTTTCAGGACATCTAAAATATCATCCAGCTCCTCATAGTTAAAAGTGTTGCAATGAGCCAGCCAGTTACGAAACTCCCTTAAACGAGAACAGTCTATTCCCAAATTTTTCAGATCACGCTGCACTGAGCCATCAACAGATATAACTTCCCATAGCTGTATTACGCTCAGCGCCTTTCTCGCTGAAGATTCTTTTTCCTGCATAAGCTTTGTCCTGATATCATGTACCTGATACCAGACATACTCTGTTTTTGTAATCATATAGATCCTTTCCGTCCCATCCCAGAGGGGCTTACATTTCTCCTCATTAACCATACTTTCATACCGTTGATGCTGTATATTTAAAATATACAGCATTTTTCAGAGGCCGAATTTTCCATAATGGAAATTCCTTAATCCTGACAGAGCTTATTCATACCATTAGCCGCCAGCTGTTCATCCAGATCCTCAATATCCCAGATACCATTGCAAATGAAAGCCTTTATAAGCTTTTCCCTCTCGAACATCTTTGGGGTTATCCTGACTTCAAAGCTCTGATTCGCTGATTTAAAAAGCCTTTTAGTCTCTGACATATCCATATGCATGGCCATTGCTATTGCCCACAATGCATCACGGTTGCTTGTTCTATTCTTATTTACTATTTTGCTTAGAAAGCTTTCCGATACTCTTGGCCCGGTTTTTACACTCAGCTGTGCCATGGAAGCGATTCTGTGCCTTTTCATTGCGGCATACAGCTCGTCCCTAAAGCTCAGACCGATCCCATTCATTGGATCAAAGCGATAGCGGTTGATGTTTTTCTTCTGATCCACTGTCAAGAACATCATACAAGCACATGTATTCATAACTTTTCCTCCTTTTTTCCTGTGGTATGATCCTAGGATACCATATAGCCGCCGGGCATAATAAGTCTAAATTTATGCCAATTGAGATTGTGATCGGATTATATCTTTTGCATAAAAAAGTACCTTTGCTAATTCTTAATTAATAATAAACAAAAAAAGAGACCGGAATTTCCATAAAGGAAAGATTTCATCCGATCTCAAACAGAATTAGCCTTTTCCCAAAGTACTTGAGCCCGACGTGCCCTGCTACGGCAATCAGTTTCACCAGTTTATTTTTAAGCCAATTCTTAATTTACTTATCACTCAAGAGTTCAACACTTTCATTATACCTTTTATGATAATCTACTTCAGCCCCTAATAAATCAATATCCTGTACAAGAGCAACCCGCCTGTTAATGTTCAACAATACACCCACCGGCTTACCATTTGATACTGCTGTCAGCCAGACTTCCTTGTCATTTTTCAGACAATGATGCACTAAATCTACTGCATCAGGATTCTGCTTTACTGCGGCAAGCACAACCTGTTTATCGGCCCTTAACCGCTCATCTGCATACTGCAGTGCCATACCATTCTGCTTCACCGCCTCAAGGACTAATTCCTTGTCCAAAAATCCATCACTCAGTTCGGTATTTGCAAACCGTAATGCCATACCATTCTGTCTTACCGCCGCAAGCGCAATTTCATCATCATCCTGAAAATCCTCTGCGTATTCTAACAGATTTCCGTCCCGCTTTACCGCATCCAGTACAAAATCCCGGTCCTTCCATTTCTCACTGTCTTCAGCAGGAACTTCCGGTGTTTCAGCTACATCATCAGATGATAGTTCCTTCATCTTTATAGCATTTTTCAGGTTATCTTCAGCAAGCTTTATTTCCTTGTCTTCAGCAATAGACTCGCCTATGATTTCCAGCATCTGCTCACTCATAAAATTAATTGCATCAATAAGGACCTCTTCATCCGAATTCTGAACAACCGCTTCTACTTCACTAAGCAGTGATAGTATAAATTCCTTGTTTTTACGCAGCTCTTCACATACATCCCCCCATGCACAGGCACCGTTCTTTGCCAGCTCTATCACAATATCCTTGTCGCTGTAGCCTGCTTTCCTTGCATTATCCGTTTCAGGACATAGAAACACAGGATTAAACGGATTGTAAAGACCTCTGGTATATATATATGATTTCTTTGCAAGTTCCATAAGCACTTCCCTGTCCGTAGCCAATTCATCTGTCAAAAGCTTCCATGAATTGCAGTCTGACGCTATCGCTGTGAGTACTATCTCCCTGTCTGCAAGCAGATCCTTGCATGCGTATTGTAGAGCCATACCTTCCTGCTTTACCGCCACAAGCACTATCTCTTTATCAGCCCGCAGTTCCTCACTTGCAAGCCTTAATAATGACCCTCTGCGTTTTACTGCTGCAAGTACTGTTTCCCTGTCTGACCGAAGTTCTTCGCCTGCAGATGCAAAAGCATCCGCAGCCTGTTTCATTGCAGCCAGCACTACTTCTCTGTCTGCCCGCAGTCTCTCATCTGCGTAACCTATGGCATATCCGCTGCTCTTTACCGCCGCAAGCACTACCTCCTTATCTGCCCGGAGAGCTTCATCTGCATGTTTTAAAGCCATACCGTCCCGCTTTACTGCAGCCAAAACCATTTCCCGGTCGGATCTGAATGTTTCATTTGCCCAGCCTAATGCAGGACCGTATACTTTTACAGCTTCAAGCGTTTTTTCCCTATCCCATGACTTCATACTTTCCAGGGATCTGTCCGGCATTTCCTTTGGCTTAAATTTATTTCTGAAGGAAAGGTAATTTCCATAATCATTATTAGTAGAATACCTGTAAGGCTTAGCCGCAGATAATGCATTAAAACAGTCCTGCGAATTCACTTCTTCCAATATTTTATCTGGAAAATTCTGTGAAAACCAATCTGTTTTTGGATTTCTTTTATAGTACTGTACAGCTGTTCCGTCCTGCTTTACCGCAGCAAACATTATTTCATCATCATTACGCATTTCTTTTGCCGCATACCCCAACGCGATCCAGTTCTGCTTTACCGCCTCCAGTACCACCTCCCGGTCGGCCTTAAGCTCCTCTGATGCGTACTGAAGAGCCCTGCCATTCTGCCTGACTGCAGCAAGTACCACTTCCTTATCTCCACGCACCGCCTCGGCCGCACAGCGCAACGCTCGTCCGTTCTTCTTAACAAGCTCCATAACTCTTGACTTTTCATCACACATAAACACATCCTCCTTTTAGTGTTCACTCATTTTCAGTAACGCTTTAATGCATCGTTCCTCCGGTCCATAACAACATTGTATCAGTGCCTCCATAATGTATAGGGCTAAATTTATGCCGATTAAGTATCACACAGCATATCCCTTTTATGTCCTAAAACGATCCCCATTGCCTCTAAAATAATAATAAAGCAAAAAAAGAGACCGTCATTTCCATAATAGAAAGAGTTCGGTCTCTTTAATATAATTTTATAAATCTGCTGTACTGTTATTAAAAATCAGCTATCTTTTATCATATACATTCTTTTTTCTTAATATCAGCTTTACGCACATTAAGAGTAAAACCATATAGAAGAGTGCCATATTGTATATCATATATCTGCTCTGGCAAAAGATCAGAGCAGCTGTAACACCGACATTTACAAATACCGCACCGGTAACGACTAACGCTGCATCGGCCGTATCTCGCAGGCTTTTAATAAAATAGCAGAGTATGATCAGAACTATCGCGATCACATATACTATGAATGCATATATGTTCAGCAAAGTGCTCTTGTGTGCAACGGTATTAACCAGTCCCGTCAGCACAGATGAAAAATAAATCCTTATATACTTACTCAGATTATCCGTGATCAGACTTTTCACTATCACCCCGCTGAGTCTGTCTGCTTCCGCCTGTATCTCCATTTCATCACTATAGCCCTCGTTCCTTGCGTATTCCTCGAAAAGCTCCTTTGTGGTGTCAATGGTTATCAGGTCGTAATGATACTCATAATGCTCTGCAAGAGATTCCCAGCCATTGCCTGCGTATTTTATATTGCTGCCGTTTTTATCCAGTATCGACATGGTCTCCGAAAAAAGTTCCTTCGCCACCACATCATCAATAAGAGCCGAATCCTCTTTATCAGCAACATAAAGCGTAGTGGTAAGGACCAGATTCATGTCCCTTGTGTTCTTGGCAAACTTCCCTCTGAGTGCGAAGTTGTATATCCCCATTATGCCGAATACAAGCATAACGCTTACCCCTAAGCCTGCCGCCACCAGAAATGCCCTGATAAAATATCTTTTTAAATTATCCCTTCCGATACGGCAGAGGATAACTGCTGCCATCGTCACTATGTAACCTACTGCCATCTGCTTCCTCGCAGCCATCATAACGGTAAGCACTATCATCACTAAAATATAAGCTTTTTTTGAATCATCCAGGACAGCTTTTACTAACAGGGTGATGAAGATTATCCAGAGGGACATGGTGATTCCCTCGGTCATTATCATGTTTGAATAAACAGCTTCGCGCTCTGAGATAAACTGGCACATAACTGCCACTCCGTAATGGATGAGATACATTAACACTGCCAACCACTCATTCAGATTGAACCGCTTCCTAAAAAATTCCACGCAAAAACACACGGCAAAGGCCTGCAGCATATTCTGAAACAGTACCACCACATTAAGATAAATACCCTCAGGGAATATCAGCCGGAAAAAAGCCAGTATCAGAGGATATACAGGCTCCCTTGCAGCTATCATATTTATATACCCCTTGGAATCAGCCCCCAGAGTCGGGCCGAATATAAAACAAAAAGACGCATAGAATGCAATGCAGACTATGCAGCGGATCAGCATTATTCTATTTTCCTTTAAATATGATTTAATCTTATCTGTCATATTCTAACATACAGTAAACTCACTCTTCTGTGCTGCTATTCTATTTATGGCAAAAACTACTTCTGAAGGCTCATTCTTCTGTTATACACAGTATATAACAGACTGCACTCCGTAAAATTTTTGCTCATTCACTGTTGTATCAGCATCTTCCATCGCCTTACTATATTATCCACGCCAAACAATCCCGCACATTCCGGGCAGCTCTTTTTATATGCAGATGCCAGCCTTTCATCAGTAAGCATCTGCAGAACACCTTCATATAAGGCTGAGGATGCAGCCTCATCTTCCTTAAGGATTTCTTCCTTATCCGCCTCTTTGGCTTCACCGAAGGTCTCGTCAGCATTGGCTTTATTCTCAAATGGCCTGGTAAGAATGCCGTACTTTGCATACTCTATCCTGTCAGCCACTTTCATCACATCCGTATCCGGTGCGAGTATCTCTCTGGCCCCGGACTTCATATCGCAGCTTACCACCGGACATCCGCAGGCCACAGCCTCGGTAAGTGCCATGGGAAGTCCCTCATAATCAGAGCAAAGCACGAAAACATCTGATCTAGCAATATACATAAAAGGATTGTCTACATTTCCCGGCATATAAACATGAGAATCCAGCTCATTATCAGCCGTTACTTCCCGGAGAAATTCCTTTTGCGGTCCATCCCCCAGGATCATCAGACCGGTATCTTCAAGCCCCTCTTCGTTTCTAAGCTTCTTCAAAAGCTTTATAAGTCTTTCCTGACGTTTAACAAGAGTCAGACGTCCAACGGTAATTATTATTTTTGAATGTGCCTTTACAAAATCCTGTGCCGCAGCCGGCAGTGCCTGATCCTTTAACCCGGCTATCTTTTGATTATCAGAGAAATTATGAATGACCGATAAGTCTTTTCTCTTTACTCCAAAATTTTTCATCATGTCCAAAGCTGCCAGCTTCGATACCATCACATATCTGTTGCTGAATCTGCCTATAAACTGGTGGAAAAGCCGATGAACAAAAGTCGGATTTTCATTTGCGGAAGGCATGGAATGGTAGACGCATATTACCCTGCACTTTTTCCCGCATCTCCCTGAAAGCACATTTACAAGATTGGCACCATCCAGATGGCTGATAACTGCATCAAGCTTTTTTTCTTTCTTGAACTTTGCCAGATAAACCGTACGGTTTACGGTATTCATGACACGCCTGAATATCGTTGCGGTCTTTAATGGCGGCATATTCATATCTACAAGGTTGCCGCCGTGCTCATATATATCATTATTTTTTTCAAAGAGTACAAAATAGACATTATAGTCCTTGTCAAATACCAGAGTCTGATTGGCCGCCATCCGCTGTGCACCGCCTCCCACACCCTGCTGGACCAGAACCGCTATATTCTTTTTTCTTTTCTCATTTATCACATTTTTCATAATCAATATGCCATTTTTTAAGTGTTTTTTTTATTATAACAGACATCACATTTTTTTGTTATACCGGCTGACTTGACAAACCAAATATGATTAGGTATATATTGTCTCATATTATTCCATCATAGCATTTCTGCAACGGAAGCAGCTATGCTGGTTTTCTATAAGATAATAACCGGAAAGACATGGTAAATATTTCATGACATACTATATCCGTCTGGATGACGCCTGCGAAAAAAGAAATATTGAAAAATGGGACCGTATAGAGGCCCTGTTTGATAAATACGGTATAAAGCCCCTGATCGGCGTGATCCCCCATTGCGAGGATACGATGATGGATGAGTATGAAACGGATGATAATTTCTGGAACAGGGTACATACATGGACTCAAAAAGGGTGGATCATGGCCCTTCACGGCTACTCCCACAAGTACACCACAACTGAGGGGGGATTAAATCCGGTAAACAGACTTTCTGAATTTGCCGGTGTTTCGCTTGATGAGCAAAAGGAGAAAATAAAAAATGGCATTGAGATATTCCGGATGCACGGCATAGAGCCTCAGGTATTCTTTTCACCTGCGCACACCTTTGACATGAATACTCTGGAAGCCCTTCGTTCCGAAAGTAGCATAAGAATCATCTCAGACACGGTAGCTGACAAGCCCTATAGCAAATGGGGATTTACATTTATCCCCCAGCAGTCAGGACAGGTCCGCAAACTGCCTTTCCATACCGTAACATTCTGTTACCACCCCAACGAAATGAATGATGTAGATTTCGAAACGCTGGAAAAATTTCTATCTGAGCATAAAGATTCGTTTAATTCATTTCCTACTGATCAGGTTCAAAGAAAATACAGCCTTTGGGATAAAATGCTAAGCTTTTTATATTTTATACGCCGGAGATAGCTAACAGGTCCTTAACAGCCTGCAGATTCTTATTCTCATAGTCCTTCATGAATTCCACAGCCGTCTGTGACATCTCAAGAGCCTTTGCATCATCCCTCAGGATTTCGGCTATGGCTTCTGCAAATTCCTTATTATCGTCAGTAATAACGGCAACCGGCTTTTTATAAGAAAGTCCGCGCATACCTTTTACATGCGTAACTACAGGCTTTGCCTGAGACAGTGCTTCCACCATTTTTATGTTGAGGCCCGCACCATGTCTTACAGGATTTATGATCACTCTGGCATCCCTGTAAAGTTCCTCCAGGTCCTCCACCCAGCCAAGCTTTGTATAAGCATCACTGTCAGGCAGACTCTTGCATATGGATCCTGCAAAGATCACCTCTGCCTCAGGGCAGATTTTTTCAAGCTCAGGCAGGATCTCTTCTATAAAGTGCATTACCCCTTCCCTGTTGATGACATAGGTACTGCCCAGGAATACTACCTTCTTTGTATCTGCCACATGCGGTTCCTTTATCTCCATATTCTCGCCTATGGTGACAGCTTTGGTCACACTGCCTGAGCCCAGCATATTCCTGAAGAATTCCTCTTCTTCATTCTGTATGGCGATCACCACATCAGAACGCTCAAGGGCAGCCTTCTCAGTTGCTTCGGTCATGGCGAATATATAATTCTTATAATTAACCGCATCATATTCCTGTCTTTTTACGGAAGAGACATTCTGTGTCTCCAGTACTTTAAGAGTCCCCTTAGGAACAGACAGAAACGCTCTGGTATTGTATGTGCATACCACCCAGGCCTGGTCATAACTGTGGCTTTCGAAAAATTTCCCAAGCTCACTGCCAAGTTCAGGGCTTGTGCTCTCGTCAAGACTAAAATACCTGAAGGCAAAGGGTATATGCAGTATCTCAAGTACCTTGCGGACTTTACGCTTACACCATACGGAAAAAGAACGCTTTCTGTTCATAACAGTAAAAAAGTGTTCCTCTCCGATCCATTCACGGGTTTTCTCCGGATCATCCTCAGGATATGTATTCATAAAAAGATAGTCTACTGTACAGCCTTCGCTCCGCAGCAGATCTATCAGATTTTTTACACGTTTTCTGTTTCCCCTGTCCATAGGGAACAGGACAGTTTCTGAAATGATGAGAATTTTTTTCATTTTAGTTGTTAGTTGCCCATTCTGTATTGGTTACATTCTCCGACAGTCTTTTGCCACAGATCACGCTACGCTACCTTCGTTTTGCTGCGCTCTATTAGGACGGTGCTTTGGCTCCTAATAAACCGGGTCGCGTCGCACCGCCGACGAGCTTGCAAAACTTCAGTCGCTTGCTATCGATCTGTAGGCATAAAGCCTGCCGGAGAACTTGCACTATGATAAAGTTAACATTCTGAGTTCTTACGCATAATACTCTCGGCATATTCAAGCCATGTATCTGTTATATTCTCAGCGGTGTAAGCAGACATTTTCTCTGCGGCTCTTTTTCCCATCTCCTTTGAAGCTTCCGGATCGTCTAAGATTCTTATCATCGCTTTGGACAGGGCATCTACATCCCCCACAGGAAAGAGAAGACCGTTTTTGCCCTCCTCTATAAGCGCTCTGGGTCCCCCCGGCGGGCAGTCGGAAGATATACAAGGCAGTCCCATGGCCATAGCTTCCATCAGGGCATTCGGCATCCCTTCATATACCGAGGAAAGCACAAAGGCTGACGCATCATGAAGCTTTTTTTCCAACTCTATACTGCTGCCCATAAATAAGATTTTTTCGGTCAATCCATGTGAGCGCACCCATTCCTTCACCTGAAAAATCTCATTATCGGCACCCTTGCCGCCGTAGAGTTCCATTATGGCATCCGGATGTTTTTCCAAAGCCTTCTCAAAGGCTTTAACCATAGTCATGTGGTCTTTCACATAGACGAATCTTGATGCGCTGACAATAACCTTTCTGCGCTTTGCAGGAGGCGCCATTCCGATATATTTTTTGTCGATAGGATTGACAATTATGGCTGATTTCCGGGCTATATCAGGTCCGAAGAAATCCCTGGCACCTTCTGTCTGAAACACTATTCCCTCGGCAGCCTTATAATACCTGTGGCTTAATATTTTCTGCGAAAGTGATGCATAGTAGACATTTGGATCACTCCTTACCGATACTACAGCAGGCACCCCCGTCCCCCTGGTAGCCGATACTGCTCTGTAATTAAGATTTCCACCAAGGGCAAATACCACATCCGGTGAAGTACGTTCAATGAGTGCCTTAAGCCTGGCCTTACGGAGATTGATCTTTTTTAATCTGGATAACTTCTCCTCAGCATCGCTTAAGCCTACATTTTCTCTTATCACGCCCTCGGGAAGAGGATATTCCACTTTGTCGGTCCACTCGGTGGCAATAATGACACCGATGCCCTTTTTTACCATCTCGGCAGCAAGCGTAACGCCTACTTTTTCAGCACCGCCCCTGCCGAGACAGTTAAGATGTATTATTGCCTTTTTCATATCATGCCCTCTGTGATCCTATGCCGTTACCGGTTCTGTTCTGTACGCATTCATAATCAAATACTTCGTACTGTACACCTGTCCTAACTGTTAGATTATACCACACAGTGCTCAGATATACATGACAAATGCCTGAGCACCCTCTTCACTTTTACGTATCCTTATGACACATATACAAGCTGCATCGGCATAGTTTTCACAAGACATCAGTCCATCAGCTATTGCTAAGCACCATATCCACTACACCATAGGCCACCGCCTCATCAGCACGCATCCAGTGGTCTCTGTCAGTGTCTTTGGCAATCTTTTTAAGTTCCTTGCCGCAGTTCTTTGCAAGTATCTCATTAAGTATCTGCTTTGTGTCCTTGATATGTTCAGCAGCAATGACAAGCTCAGTCGCCTGTCCTTCCATGCCGCCGGATGGCTGGTGTATCATCACTTCGCCATGGGGCAGTATTGCACGCTTGCCCTTAGCTCCTCCGGATAGGATGACTGCCCCCATGCTTGCAGCCCTTCCCAGACACACTGTAGCTACATCAGGCTTGATATACTGCATGGTATCGTAAATTGCAAGACCTGCCGACACGGATCCTCCCGGGGAATTGATATAGAGTTGGATATCCTCATCCGAAACGGCAGCAAGGTGAAGGAGCTGCGCTGTTATCGATGCAGACATCTCGTCTGTCACCTCTCCCACCAGGTGTATCACACGGTTCTCCAGGTTCTTGGAAAAGATGTCGTTACTCCGGCCTCTTTCATCAGTTACTATAGGATTGATTACCATATTTATTCCTCCTTATAATCTTTATATGTTTGATTTGATCACACCACAAACCTCAATGCATTTAGCTTTCTCTGAAGCTTATTCATAACAGTATGCTTTCCTAAGGGCAAAACTCATATCCGTGATAACATATAAAGCCGGTGCAACGGATTTTTCGGTGCGGAAAGCATGTCAAAACGGTATATCATCACAGGAGCCGTCCGGCAAATTAAGATTCATTAACTGTTCATCATTTTCCTGACCGACCGTTTTGGATGCATTATCATCATTGTCATCCTCGTCAAAATGCGAGAAATTCCCGTCTTCGACATCGTCAAAAAGCATAAACTGATACATATACGGCTTCAACACTCCATTAAAAGAATCATAATATGGCCGACATGTCATAATATATTGCATCTCCGGGATCTCACTTGATTCATTGCCGTCCCACTCTTTCTTTAAATCCCCCCTTATGTACGATTCATGTTTTCTTATTTTTATGTGCCGTTCCCATTCCTCTCTGTGCTCTCCATAGTCGTATTGCGCCATCTTACGCAGAAATTCCTGCATCTCCTGATCAATATTCGGAAATTCTTTGATGTTGTACAGAAACTCGTCCACTATTCCAAAGAACTCTTCAGCCACCTCCGGTTCGTTCAGTTCAAGAATTTTCCCGGCATATTCATTATTCCTGAAATCAGATAATATAGCCTCTGCCCAGAGTTCCTTAAGCTTCTTGAAATCATTTTTCCAGTTCGAAAAGCAAGGGTTTTTATATATCTTTAACAGCTCATAAATAATGCCGTCATTCAGCCGTTCCTCATCTGTAAGGATTTCCTCGTAGATTACGGACGGAATACCCACTGCAAAAAGCCGACTCCGCACCGCCTCATCCATAAGGATATCCCCGGGCACACTAGTGCACAGCTCTCCGAAACTCTCTTCATAGCTGACTATAGCAGGATTCTTTAATTCATCCAGCAGACGGCAAACAATAGCTTTGTCTTTTTTTTCTTCATCAGAAAGCAGCCGGTTGTATATTTCTGCAGGCTCTCCAATATACAGAACCATATTGAATATATCGTCATCCATAAGTACCTCATGTGGCACATCATAGCATAATTCCGGCAGCCCATACGACTTATCACGGTAAAGTCCCAATACTTCCCTGAGGACATCCTTGTCACTTTTTACACGCTTGTCCCCATATTCCAAAACAATCCTGTCAATAAAGTGGCAATATTGGTAATAAGCCATGTTTACGACTTCATGTACATCACCGGAAGCAGGAATATCATGTGCCAGACAGTATGATATATCGATTATAATATCTTCTGAAAGAGCGATATCCCGGATAAGGCGAACCATTAAATCCCTGTCAGAAAAAACCTCTGGCATCTCTTTTACCGCACCGTCAAGATAAATCTTCGCTGCTGACTCATCAAACGGCTGGCCTTTACAGATGTCCCCAACTAGTATACTGTTCAGAACCTTTCCAAGCTCTTCAATTTTAGAATTAGCCATAACAATTTCCTCCCTGTTTCCTTCAGTTTTCAACAATGCTTTAACACAGCATTCCTCTGGTCCATATCAATATTTTAGTATATCCCTTTTGTGATACGCTATAATACCAAACAACAGTTATTTTTAATAATTATGAACCTCAAAAAGAGTTCTAAATTTCCATAATGGAAACTTTACAAGAGCTGACAGACATATTGGCCAAACTGCATAACTGCCTCATTTGCTGTCACCAGAACATAATCCAGGATACCGGCGGCCTGCATCACTTTTATTAGTTTTACTGCCAGCACAAGATCTAAAACAGCCGACACAGTGACCATTGACGCAACAACAAAACATTTTTCTTTTTCCGGCAGTTCGTACCAATCCTCAATAAGCATTACACATCTCCTTTCGACAATCCATTCTTTCTGATGCGGCTTGCTCACTCTGTGACTGAATTCTACCAAAGCCCCCCAATGTTAAAAGGTATATATTTATCCCTTTTATTAGTTTGAAGAGCGAAAACCATCTTCATGATTTCAATAAAAAAACGGACCTCCTGTAATGGAAGTCCGAACCTTCTTTTCCAAAACTCTCTGCTAATCCGGAACGTACATTATTACTTCCGTCATATTGTTTTCAACTTTCATCATTATATCACCGCCAAGCCCTCTGGCTACAGATCTGGCTTCATACAAGCCGATACCGCTACCCTCTTTGCCGGAAGAATTTGTGCCCCTGTAATAACAGTTAAAAACGAAAGGAATCTCATCTTCCCCCAGAGTTACACCGTTATTGATAACGCTGAAATATGTTATATCGTCCTGTCTGTACAGATTCACCCTTATTCCGGTACCGTCACCGTATTTTATGGCATTTTCCATAAGTTGTGTCACGCATCTGACTATGGCCTCAATATCGCTCTGTACCATGGGATTTCCGGCTGACTCAATCTTATACGGTATATCACTCAGCCTGAGTCTGTTGTCAAAAGCTTCCTTTATCCTTTTTTTTACATCATCAAGGTAAAAATCAGATATCTTCGGAACGAAGCTTTCCCTGACAGCACCGGGATCTTCCAGTATCCCCCTTACCAGTTCCGCAATTTCATCAGCATTTTTACTTATCTTTCCTGCGATCTCGCTATCTCTGGTATCCGGCTCCCCTCCCCTGTACAGTCCCGACTGAATTGCCTCGGAATAGAGCTTGATATTGGCCACAGGAGTCTTAATGCCATGAGCCAGAGTGGATATGAATTTTTTTCTGTCATATAAAAGCCTGTCTATTTCCTTCCGGTCTGAATCCAGCTTGTTCCCAAGCATATTCATCCCCCAGACATATCTGCCAAAAAACCTGTCCCTGCTTTCAGGCAGGCTTTCCGTAACCAGCCCCCTGGACAGCTTCTCCGGATATTCGGAAAACTCCCTGAAGGGCTTAAGTATTTTTTTTTCCAAATATATCAAAGTGAAAATAAGAGGAATAAGAAAAACCACAGAAGATAATTCTGCCAGCAGGATCATTTTCATATAGGATGATGACTCATAAACATACTCCACGAATCCGGTCACCGCACCCGTATCATCCGTTAGAGTGTATACATATGTATTATCATGTCCGCCAAGCCTTACAGGTACATTTCCATCTTCAACATAATAAACATTTATCTCAGAAGCTATGTCCTTATCTTTAAAATCATCAAGAAAAGGAGTGACCTCCTTACTGCCGGATCCTTCAATCTGTGCAGTCATCCGGTTCATGAATACCGCTCTGGTATTATCATTCTCCATTATTATGCCCCTGCCTGCTGCATAAATGATAACGGACCAGATAATAAAATATGCCGCTATGAACAACACTGATTTAGTATACTGCTTCACATCAATCCCCAAATTTATATCCCACACGCCACACTGTTTTGATAAACTCAGGCTCCTTGGGATCATCTTCAATCTTTTCCCGAAGCCACCTGATATAAACATTCAGCGAACTCATTTCAGTCTCACTGTAGTATCCCCATATTTCATCAAAAATTGCATTCTTATCCAGCACTCTGCCCGGATTCCGCATAAACATCACAAGGATGTCAAATTCCTTTCCGTTTATTTCAAGAGGCTTTCCATCCTTTGTTACACATCTTGACGCTACATCCACTTTCAGGTTCTTATATGTCAGCGTATCGTTCTTATTTTCGCCATAAGCTCTGCGCATAAGCGCCTTTATCTTTGACAAAAGAACAGGAACGGAAAAGGGCTTCTCGATGTAATCATCTGCGCCGGTTTCCATTCCGAGTATTTTACTGTCATCATCCGTTCTTGCGCTCATCATAAGAACGGGCATGTTATATTTTTTTCTTATCCTGGTAAGGGCACTGAAGCCATCCTGCCCGGGAAGCATCACATCAAGAAGCAGAAGCCTGTAACTTTCTCCGTCGAGCTTTGACAGTGCTTCCTCTGCAGATCCGGCAAGATATGCCGTGTATCCGGAGGCCGTTATAAAATCAAATATAAGCTTTCCTAATTCTTCATTGTCCTCGATAATAAGAATATCCATAATTCAGATAATAAACTATCGGCCCTTCCTGCTGTTTTCTGTCATTTACAAGATATCTGCGGAATGCTTTCCACCTGATAAAACACAGGCTTATCGACAACACCCTCCATCCCTGTAAACGCCACCTGAACGCTGCCTTGATGATAATCTATAATTATCATCTGTGTCAAATTATCACGGTGTACATTCTGAACTGCTGCCATGCCGTAAAGGTCCGTCTCCACTATTTCCTGCGTCATCGCATCTTTTAAATCCGCAGTACTGAATTTGTCCTTTGCTTTCACAAATTCGTTGTATTTACTGAAGCGAACTACATTAACCCTGCTGCCGGAAATATTGTCATAGTTGCCTTCAGTCAAAAATGAATTGATGACACACAGACTGTCAGGACTATCCCAGCTAAGTCCTTTCATAATAGGCGTTGTATTATCCCGGAGAGCTGAAAAACCTTCACCGCTATCCTGAAGTGCTCCCGCCGCGTCTTCCGCACAGTACACCTCCCTGCCGTCATAGATCATGATATTATGGCTCCAGGTAAAATACTTACTGTTTTCAACCATATACTCTCCGCATTCCCTTGCTGTCGAATATTCTTCAAGACAGTGTCTAGTTGCAAAACTGTAACAGGTCTTTCCCTCATAAGTAAATTCCTGGTCAGATCCCGAATCATACATTGAAATAAATATTCCGTCATCGTTCACTCCGGAAATAACATCAAGAATTCCAAGAAAGCCGATGCAGGTAATGCTCTTATCGTGATTACGGATACGAAGTACCGTATGTATCCTGCACATACTCCTGTCGCTTCCAAGATCCCACTCCAGACATCTCACGCCCATCATATCTCCGGTAACCGTTTTTTCTCCCCATAGTGCCAATCCCGAGCAAGCAGTAGGCCTCAGGCAATCAGGAATGATCTGGGAAAGCATAAACTCTTCATAGCTGAGCTCACCATCAGGAACTATCCCATGCTCCGTAATGCCCAGTCCGTCAGACACCCCCCGTACTTCCTCCTGATAATGAGGATCTATGGAATCAAACAGAGCCTGCATACGGACTTCAACAGGAGAAAAATCTTCCTCAATATCAGGAAAAGCCTCCCTGATATTTTCATAAAGGTAGGGTTCCAGTCCCGAACCGAAATCCGGATATATTTCCCTGATAGCAGTTCCGTATGCAAGACCCGCTTCATAGGGCGTTCCCTTTTCTTCATCCAGTGTCACATCAAAGTATGCCTCTGTTACTTTTATTGTGCAAAGTCCGTCAGGCATCCTTAAATTCATCACTCATAAAAACGGTCAGATCCGCCATAGGCTTGTCTGTGGTTCCGGTAACTAAAAAATCCTCCGATACCAGGGCACTGGTAAGTCCGTCATCATTAAACCTGAAGTATTCAACACTTATAGTATCCCCTATATTTATCCCGTATATTTCCGCATGATAGGCATCAAGCATGACCTCATTCCTTAGCTTCGGCCTTACGCCTTCATAAACATCTGTATACATGCCACCGGGAATGTGATACTGAAGAAAAGATGCATGCGAATTTCCATTAAATTCCGTAGTTACGTCACACCAGAGAAAGTAGTCCAGCTTTGCAGGAATATCCGCTTCCTGCAGTTCCTTATTCACAATGTCATACGCTCCTTTTATATTTCCGCCTCTTTCAATATATTTTTCCTCGACCTGATCCGGAAGATCCATGGCGAAATCAAAATCAGGATACCCCCAGTATTTCGTGATCCAGTATTTGCTATTTGCCGTAGCGCGGACCTCTATGAATGCTAACAGAAGCGTGAGCGCCATAGTGTAAGCAATTATCAAAAAGGAATATCTCTTTATCATGTTGGTAAGGTCCGTAAGCGCAAGATAGAAGGGTATGTTGATCCTGCCGATCTTATGCAGGAAGATCCCCGGAAGTTTTTTAAACCTTTCGCCCCTGTTCTCACCGGCAATGACATCCATTATGCTTATCTTTTTCATACGCCTTAAGGCAAAGGCAACAAAGATAAGGATCAGGACGAATATCATAAGCGAAGCTGCCAGGGCAATAGGGATTATCTCAATGAAAGAAGGCTTAAGTTCATCATAGCAAAGATACTTAAGATCGAGTCCCGCCAGATGTATGCCGGCAAAAAATCCCACTACCATACCCACCAGGGATATCGCCAGATACTTTGCCGCAAAAAGCCAGTTGAAGGATACCGATTCCACACCGAGAGCCTTAAGCATTCCCAATTCTTTTTCTTCGCTTTTGATAGCTGTCTTGATGGTAAAGCTTACCGTCATGAAAACCATGATTATCAGGAACACAGAACAGATCATCATGATCACATTCAGTAATACCGAGCTCTCATGATCCGGATTGTAGCCATGTGAAGTGTATGAAGCCACGATTTCTCCGAATGCATCCTCCATCTCCGAAAAATAATTGATCACGCCCAGTTCCTCAACACCTTCAGCACCTTCA
Source organism: uncultured Lachnospiraceae bacterium (assembly GCA_946616835.1). GTDB lineage: Bacteria > Bacillota > Clostridia > Lachnospirales > Lachnospiraceae > NK4A136. The sequence continues at coordinate 13,976 of CAMOJK010000009.1, read as the reverse complement.
CACATATCTATCATATATGCATCTGCTATGACGGGACTTTCAACCCTAAGCACATCATAGTCCTCCGGGTTAAAAAACAGCCTGTACCATCCGTTCATGGAAGGATCCTTTGTGAACGCACATATCTTAAATTCATATATATTACCCATTTGGGTTACAATACGAACCTTATCCCCTATTTCAGCCCCTCCTATGTTATGTATATACTGGGAAACAGCCACACTGCCGTATGGTATATCCAGCAGATTACCGTCCATATCCGTTGCCTTATTGTGCCCGGCATCCGGAGCAAACGCATAATAATTTCTGTGTATCAGTGTGGAGCTCATCTCCTCATCAACGCTTTCATAATCAACGGCATTGGAGTAGAAAACTATGCATTCGCTTAGCTCGACATCATTCACACTCTCACAGCTGTCAAGCCATTTTCTGACCGCATCCTGCCTGCCCTGCTCATCATCCAGGTCCCTTACGGCCAGTACAGTAACCTCTGCGGCATTCAGACGCTTCAGCGTCCTGTTATATCCGATACCGTTTGCATAAAGGACAATGGCGCTGCAGACCGTGAGCGTTGATGCAAGGCACATGAATATCAGAAGAATGATGTTTAACCCTTTCTTCTCCGTTATGTCCTTTTTCAGCATCCTGAAAAACATGTGTTTTCCCTCCCTGTATCAGCTTATGGCCACATATTAGCAGATCAATTCTTAAAAAATCTTTAAGAAATGGAAACTTTTTGTAAAAAAGAGAGATTCCACCGGATGCCTCCGATAGAATCTCCCTGATCTTAATAATAACTGTTCTTTATTCGGTTTTACCTGTCAGAACATTATTTCATTTCTTCTTGTCTTTCTCTGTCTTGTCGTCTGACTTTGCTGTGTCTTTCTTATCCTCTGATTTCTTTTCCTCTTCAGGCTTCTTTGCTGCTTCTTCAGACTTTGAATCAGCCTTTGTCTCTGAAAGATTCTTCTGTGCCTTCTTCTTTGAAGACTTATGGATGATCTTTACAACAATGATGACAACAACTGCTATCACTACCAGAACTACGATGATAGGCAGGAAGATCACTGCAAGGTAAGGCAGGGATACTATGAAGTCTACGACAAAGTCTGTCAGCTCTTCCTCTACATCCTCAAGGCTTTCTGAGAATCCCTTTGATATACGCTCAGCGACTGTAGGCTCTACTGTAGGCTCTTCAACAACCTCTGTGAGCTTGACAACTTCCTTGATAGTAAGGTTTACGGTACTGTAATCAACAAGATTATCATAAGTCCTGAGCTGTGACTCTATGCTCTCCGTCTCGTAACGGATATTTGCAAGCCTGTCCTCAATGTAGATCATGTCTTCTACTGTATCTGCTGACTCAAGCATCTCAAGGAGTCTCTTCTCCTCAGCCTTCAGCGCGCTCTTGCGGCTGTCCATATCTACGTAGTCAAGAGTTACGTCGCGTACGCTTTCATTCTGTGTTACCACATTTGAATTCTCAGCGACCATATTCAGGAATTCGTCCAGCTTGTCTGAAGGGATCCTTACGGTCATGGTAGCTTCCCTGAGACTGCCCTCGCTGTAGATGTTTCCGTTATATACATATCCGTCCTCTACATAGCCGCCCAGAGCATTTATCCTGCTTTCGATATCGTTGCGGAGCGCCTCGAATTCCTGTGTCTCGACATTGAGGGAAACTGTACGGATAAGCTTCCTGTTGGTGCTCTGTGCCGATTCCTGAACATCTACATCACCTGTAGTGGTTCCGGTCGCAGTGTCTTCCACATATGAATCATAGCTTTCCTCGTAGTCACATGCTTCTGCTTCATACATTCCCATTGAAGCGTCATTCGAGTAATCAGCATAATAACTATCTCCGGCTGCCATTGCGGCTGCTTCATAGTTTGCTCCCTTTGTTGCCCTGTCAGCAGTCGGCGAACTGTTGCCACAGGCTGTTGCGCAGAGCGTTGTTGCAAGCAGTGCGGTAAATAAGATTTTCTTAATGATATTCTTTTTCATAATGTTTCCTCCCTTTTTGAAGAACTGTTGTTTTGGTTGCTATCCTTTCCCCTCTTGTTTTGATAGCTGTCTTTTTCATCCTTCTGATATAGGTACGGATATAGGATTCTTTTTTATGGGAAAAAATTAAAAAATTTTATAAAACAATTCGGGTGGCTATATGCTGTATATCAAAATTTCACATAACCACCCGAAAAACTACATAAATCTTAATTCAAAATACTGTATTACAGATCCTCACCGGTGAGCATCTTGTAAGCCTGCAGGTACTTTTCGATAGTCTTGTCCACTATCTCCTGAGGAAGCGACCAGTTCTCAGGCTCGTTCTTATTCTCATCAGATTTCAGCCAGTCCCTTGCAAACTGCTTATCGAATGAAGGCTGTGAATGTCCTGCCTCATATCCGTCAGCAGGCCAGAACCTGGAAGAATCAGGTGTAAGCATCTCGTCACCCAGCACAATCTCGCCGTCTTCATTGAGACCGAACTCAAACTTGGTATCAGCTATAATAATGCCTTTTGTAAGGGCATAGTCTGCGCACTTCTTGTAAAGAGCAATGGTGAGATCGCGAAGCTTTTCAGCATACTCCTGTCCCTTGCCAGGGAACTGCTTCTCAAGATGCTCTATGCTCTGCTCGAAGGAAATATTCTCGTCATGGTCACCTATCTCTGCTTTTGTCGAAGGTGTATAGATGGGTTCAGGGAGCTTATCGGACTCCTTAAGTCCCTCCGGAAGCTTTATACCGCATACAGTTCCGGTCTTCTGATAGCTTGCCCAGCCTGAGCCTGTGATATAGCCCCTTACGATACACTCTACGGGAAGCATATTAAGCTTTCTGCACATCATGGAATTTCCGTCAAACTGGGGCTGTCTGAAAAACTCAGGCATATCCTTTACATCAGCACTGATCATATGGTTTGGCACGATATCCTTTGTCATATCAAACCAGAATTTAGACATCTGGGTAAGGACAGTTCCCTTTTTGCTGATCTTGTTGGAAAGTATCACGTCAAAGCAGCTGATCCTGTCAGTTGCTACCATGATAAGGCTGTCACCGTTATCATAGATTTCCCTTACTTTTCCTTCTTTAACAGGTTTCATAGTTTCCATTTTTCTTCCTCCGGTTATGGTTTTTATTTTGTATGTACAATTAGTATGGACATTGCCCCACAGCCTGTTCGTGCTGCGCTGCATCCCCGGGCGGGTGGCCTCACTATATGCAAGCCTGCGCTGAGCCATTCCCTTTGAGACGCTTAAAACATATTATAATAAATATCCTACGACTGTTACAAGTTCACATAAATTTAAGCTTACCTCATAAAACTCATCGCTAAATGATCGGGGATTTTGGTGTATATTTTTCCACCTCTTCTCTCTTACGCTGCACCGAAATCCACTCATCAAGCGTCAGTGGCGTATAGTCCGAATACATGCAGAAGCAGTTTATCATGTTGCAGGGAATAGCCTGCTTTTCTTCCGCTCCGAAGACTTCACGGACTGTCTCCCTGGTCTCCTTCTGAAAGCGCATAACCAGTCTCTCATCCATGGTATCATGTACATGCCCGTAAAGCATATATGTCCGTGGATTGCCTGATGCTGACTTGCGGTACTGGCCGTTGTAGCAGAATACCGGATAATGGCTTAAGATTATCTTTCGATTATTATCATGAAGCTCGGCATAGCTTTTTACCCACTCAAAAAGGGACTTGTCGAAAGACTTATCCTTAAGGTATTTTTCATGATTTCCTTCTACGAGCATCTTTTTTCCGGAAAGCCGCTTTAGTATTTCCATAGTCTCGTCAGCTTTCCCCAGGGAAAAATCCCCCAGGATCACCACCTCGTCCTTCTTACGGACACGGTCATTCCACTTTTCTATCATATATTCATTCATTTCTTCCCCTGACGAAAATCCCCGCTTATCCATTCGGGTATTCAGGGCATCATGGAAAAAATGAAGGTCAGCTATATAGTATCTTGCCATTAACTTTCCTTTATTATGTTCGCTAAGGCTATGCGGTGTGGATAGTTTTTGTTAGTTACTTTCTCTTCCTATTTTTACTCTTCTTCCGCACAGAGTACCCGAATGAGCCCAGGCTGCCACCCAGTTCACGGTAGTTACCGTGTTCATAGGCTACGAGCCCTACCTTTTCCATATGGAAACAGTTTTTTTCATCCATATAGAGGTCGTCAACTCTTACCGCAACCACTTCGGCCAAAAACATATCATGTGTCCCCAGCTCAAGTACCTGTGTCACTTTACACTCAATGGATACAGGGGCTTCAAGTATGGAAGGCGCAGAAACTATGCTGCTTTTCTCCGGTGTCAGATGGCACTCCCTGAATTTGTCAATTTTCTCTCCGGTGGTACAGCCGCAGAAATCCAATGCTCTTGTCAGCGCTTTATCCGGCAGATTGATCACAAATTCACCGGATTTTTTTATTATGTCATAGGAATACCTTTCAGGCCGTACGGAAATATAGGCCATGGGCGGGTCAGAACATACCGTCCCTGTCCAGGCAACGGTTATAATGTTCTTTTCACCCTCCATTGTGCCGCAGCTTACCATCACTGCCGGTACCGGGTATATGAAATTTCCAGGTTTTGCAAATTCGGTTTTAGACATGATATTACAATTCTTCCAGCTTGCTCAGATATGCAGTTATCACTTTCTTCCTAGAGAAATTCCGGATCATGCGCTGACGCCCGCGCTTCCCCATAAGCACTCTTTTTTCCTGGGACATATTAAGAAATCTTTCGATCTTCCCAACCAGCTCTTCCACGCTTCCACCACGGTATATGTATCCCGTAACGCCGTCCAGAACGGTTTCCTTACAGCCGGGATTATCCGTGGTGATAAGAGGCCTTCCGGATGATGCATTTTCAAGAAGGACATTGCTCATGCCCTCGCCATAGGTAGAGGGATGGATAAGTGCATGTGCACGCTCAATGTACGGTCTTACATCTTTCTGGGATCCTCTGTAGTAAACTATCCCCGCTTTCTCGAGCTCAGCCAGTTCTTTCTCATAATGCATTTCCGTAGGCTCTATGAAGCCCAGCATATTGAATTCCGTGTTCGGATATTTGGCATGTATACGCTTTGCAGCTTCGATATAATCATCCACGCCCTTGTCATGAAGGATACGCCCGATATAATTAAATACGATCTTCTCGCCGTTAATGCCATTGCCGCCTTCCGGATAAGGCATGTATGAAAACCTTTCCGTATTCACTCCCGACCCGGGAATCAGTATGAAATCACGGTTCCGCATAGCCTTACATCCGCCAAAGATCCCGTACTTTAAGGACATAAGCACATTACCGGCCTTCTTTTTTTTGCCCGTCACCATACCTGAAGTAACCGCCAGACGCATATTGGTTGAATTCTGGAACATCATGCATTCGGACTGCCTGTATGAAAATTTAAAAAGTCCCATTATAAGTTTTACCTTAAGACCGGATTCATTCAATACAGAGCCGAAGCCTGTCACATTGTTTATGACAGGAATCCCCAGGAGGTGCGCCGCCATGCTTCCGTATACATTAGGCTTAGCCGTGTATGCAAGGACCGCAAAGGGACGGTACTTTGAAAAAAGTGATATATAATGAAGAAGCAGCTTGCTATCTGCGATCACATCAGTTCCGCGACGGTCTATAGCCGGATCATCATAGATATAATCCACATCTTTCATCAGCTCGAATTTTTCGCCATAAGGGCAGGATATAAGCACCTCATAGTCCTCAGCGATAAGCGCCTCTATCAGTTCCTTACGGAAGCAGTAGATATCATCATCATTGTTTGTAAGAAGAGCTATTAGTTTTTTCATATTTCCTCGTAATCATCTGATTTTAAGCTTTCCACAGACTTAATCCGGGCGAATTTTCTAAATTAATGCAGAACCGCCGCAACTGTGTCCAGCATTACCTTCATATCCCCTATAAGGCTGAACCTTTCTATCGATTCCAGATTGTACTTCATCTTTTCGGGAAGTATCTTTTCAATGTATACCTTATCCGGATCATCAACACCGTCCAATATATCTGCTTCATCCTTATATTCTATGCTGGCCCTGCTGGTTATGCCTGCCGGAAGCAGGAGAGTGGCACGCATGGGCTTTGAGTATTTTCTGACATATTCGGGAATTTCGGGTCTCGTGCCCACAAAACTCATATTGCCCTCAAGCACATCAATAAGCTGAGGCAGCTCATCTATCCTGTACTTTCTGATAAACCGGCCAACCTTCGTGATGCGGCTATCGCCTTTTACGGTTACGCTGCTGCCTTTTTTATCCGCATCAGATACCATTGTGCGGAACTTGTGTATCCTGAATATCCTGCCATAAGCTGTGATGCGCTTCTGCCTGAAAAAAACAGGGCCCGGAGAATCCAGCTTTATCATTACAGCCACAATGCACATAGGTATTGCAAAAACCAGCAAAAGAACGGCCGCAAGTATCTTATCAGCCGCAAATTTGATCTTTAATTCACCTTTTTTTCTGAGAAGCTTCCTGTAGTAATACAGTACTTCATCATTCCTCATGCCCTTTGGCATATCGGACCAGCTTCTAATCGGCATACTTCCCCTTCCTTCCGATTTAGCGTCCACAACTTTCAAATATTATAATAGTATCCGTAACTATTCAGAGCCTGCTGTTCTTCCGGTTACAACATCTGCCTTCAGCTTTCCCTTACGGCCGTCAGGGCCTTTTTATAAGTCCTTATCACATAATCCACATCATCATCACTAAGCTTCGTATGAAGCGGCAGTGTGATTTCATTCTCATATGCACGGTAAGCGTTGGGAAAACCCTTTATATCAAACCCCAGAGCCTTATACGCAGTCATCATGGGAAGAGGCTTGTAATGAACATTACAGGGCACGCCTCTTACTGCCATCTCCTCTATAACCCTGCGCCTCATTACATCATCCGCACCATTCATCCTTGAAAGATAAAGGTGGCCGCTCGAAGTATATGAATCAGAATAATGGCAGCGGTGTGTTATATCCATACTGTCACAGGCCGCATCATATCTTTGTATGATTTCTTTCCTTCTGGCCAGCATCCCCGGATATCTTTTAAGCTGCACCAAACCTATGGCAGCGCAGACATCCGTCATATTGCACTTATACCAGGCGCCCTCTATATCATACTCCCAGGCTCCGACTTTGGTCTTTGCCAGGGCATCCTTGGACTGGCCATGCAGACTGTAGAGCTGATACTGATGATATATTTCTTCATTATCTATACCGGGTATATTCCGCCACGATGCTGCACCGCCCTCTGCGGTAGTAAGATTCTTAACCGCATGGAAAGAAAAAGATGTAAAGTCCGCAATGCTTCCTATCTTTCTGCCTTTATATACAGAGCCTACAGCATGTGCTCCATCCTCAATGACAAGCACCCGGCCTATTGCCTCCTGTATCCTTCGTCCCAGATCGGTATTCCCGGCCGGCTTAAAACAGGATTTCTTCCGCTCCACTATATCCATTATCCGGTCATAGTCACAAGGGATTCCACCCAGATCTACGGGAACTATGGCCTTTGTCTTTTCATTTATCATGCTTTCCAGGGCATCATAGTCAAGCTCCGGGGAATCAGGCTGTGAATCCACGAATCTTATTGTGGCACCTGCATGAAGTGCTGCCGAAGCTGAAGCTGTATATGTATATGCAGGCACAATTACCTCATCCCCTTCGCCGATGCCGGCGATGCGGAAATTCAGCTCCTCTGCTGCCGTAGCGGAATTAAGGCACACGCACTTTGATACCCCCACATACTCCGCAAACTGCTTTTCCAGCTCCTTAGTCCTGGGACCTGTGGTTATCCAGCCGGATCTCAATGCATCACCGACGGCCTCTATCTCTTCCTCCGTAATATCCGGAGGACTGAATATTATCTTTCGTTCTTCCATGATCATTATTCCTTTATATTTGAAATATGATTACACCATACAGTATTGTATCAAAGATAGACAAACTTTTCATCAATTAGAGGATTATCCGATCTTTCCTGGCTATTGTCAACGATTGTAAAAATGACATAGACAAGCTTTCCGCAGAACTGATCCCCTTCTTTCATCTGGTTCCCGCATTTTCCGCAAAACATTTTCCCTCTTCCTCCTAAAATTTAATATAATCGTGAAAAAGTGCATACGCAAAAAACAGGACCGGAGAATTTCCGATCCTGCTTATTTTCCTATGTAAAAAAGATATCACATCACTGCTTCCCATCCGTCGATAGTCCGTTCCTTAGAGTCAAAATTTACCCCTACTTTGATGAGTGTGCGTTTATCCGCCGCATAGGGCTTTGCATAGCCCATATCCTCTATCTGCTTAAGGGCTTCATCCGCGCTCCCATCCCTCTTGAACTCGAATATATATACATAATCATCTGTCTCTACTGTGACATCCGCCCTGCCCTTGGCTGAATGTATCTCAGTCATGGTAAACTGCCCCAGCAGCATAAATACAATATATATCACGTTCTGGAAATTCTGCTCGACTATCCTCTCATCGGCAGGGTATGGCAGTCTTGAAAAAAGTGCCGTGAAACGGTCGCGCAGGCTGTCGGTATCGCCTTTTTCGATATCTATCCCAAAAGCCCGTATATCAAGCGGATTCCCTGTTTTTTCATTATGCAGGAACATCGGTGCCAGACTTTCCAGAAAACCATACCTTACTTCATCATTAGGATAATCCAACTGATAGCTGCGGTATTTCTTATCATAATCCTTTATCGTAAGGTAGCCTGTCTGATAGAAAAGGGGCACAGGATCGGTATTGTCATACCTGTAATCCGTAAGCACATTTTCGTTAGCATACAGTTCTCCTTCCGTAATACACTTCGGATCAAAGGATGATTCTTTCAGCTTTTCTATCAGGAATGTGGGCGTTCCGGTGGAAAACCAGTACATGCCATAATTTTTGTCCTGAAGTGCATTCAGCAGGCTGAACGGATTATATACTCCCTCAGCGTTATAGCTGAAGCGATAACCGTCATACATTTTTCTAAGCTTTCCGATGCATTCATCTGCATTTATTCCGTCTTCCCTCGCCAGCGCATCTATTTCCGGCATAAACGTATCTTTCATTTCATCTTCGGTGATGCCGCATATCCCCGAATAATCCCGGACAAGAGATATATCTTTCAGCTGGTTTAAGTCGCTGAATATGCTCACCTTGCTGAACTTGGTCACTCCCGTGATAAATACAAATTTGATATACCTGTCATAGCTTTTCAGTGTACTGAAAAAGCCCTTGAATACAGCTTTATTATGTTCGATCCTTTCACTGTCACCGGCCTCCAGCAAAGACTTATCGTATTCATCCACAAGTATGACAGCCTCTTTGCCGGTGATCTTATTTGCTTTCTCCAAAAGGTATCTGAATCTCGCATCCTGCGGTTCCGAGGAGTATTCGGTTCCGTAAATCGATTCCCATCCCTTAAGATGCTCCTCCAGCACTTCCTCTATCGCACCGTCAGCTTTGAAATTCTTCTTGTTAAAGTCTATATAAAAAACCGGATATTCCTGCCATGCATCAGGATCATCCTTTTCAAGCTCCGCTATCTCAAGTCCCTCAAAGAGTTCCCGCTTCCCCTCAAAGTATGCTCGCAGGGTGGACAGGAATAAGCTCTTGCCGAAGCGTCTGGGGCGGCTTAAGAAATACTGTGTGCCGCTCTGCACAAGGCGGTGTACATATTCTGTCTTATCGACATATATGTATCCCTCTTCCCTTATCTTTTCAAATGTCTGTATCCCTATCGGAAGTTTTCTTTTTGAAATATCCATGCTCCCTCTCCTCCGTTGAGCGACGGAAAATCTTCTTTCGTTCCAATGATAACAAAAGCGGCAGCTCTCTTCAAGGCTGCCGCTTACCATCTCATAAGAGATTTCCTGTCATGTCCCCAGATATCGGGACCGCATTTTTCATTGATATGCTCTTTAAGAGTGGCAAGATCACCGCCATCGCTGTCGCACATTACCAGCCGTCTGTTATTCTGAGTCACAACGATCAGACGCTCACTGAAAACATTGCGGTATCTTCTATATTCTCTTCCGGTTATCGGACTTGTTCTTTTTGATCCGGGAACAGCTTCTGTATGCCACTTTTCCTGAAAATATATCTGCTTTATATCTTTATACTCCACAGCTGTCATACCCATATTTGTACCGATAAGTATTTTGGGCGTTATGTATATATCATATCCTCTGATCCAGACCGCTCCGGGGCTATCCGCCTGTTCATCGATTTCCTTACGCGTGTATCTTACGCTTCCGCAAGCCGGTCTTATATGCTTTATCACATTCAGTGTCCTTAAAAAATGCATCCATATCCCTGTAAATATCAGTATAGTTATGCCAAATACCAGTCCCAGGGGATGGTTATCTATCAGAATACTGATAAAATCCGCGTCAGAGCAATAAAAATAAAAATGCGCCACCCTATCCCTCTTTTCCGGATCATAATATCCATGATCTGCCAGATACTGCTCTGCGCTCTCCTCGATCTGCCGGTCCGCTTCTCTGAAACTGCGGAGCGTTCCAATGACGGTAGCATACCCCGTCTTCCCTGCTTCAGCGGCAACTTTGTCCACATGCTTCATTGCGATGGCGTTATCGCCTGCTGCTGCCATATAGTAGCCGTCCTGAAATTTTACCGGAGTCCCTGTGATCTCCACCTTACATGTTGTATCTGCATATTCTTCAACAGAATCAAAATCTATTACAGGATAACTGTTCATTTCCCTGTAAGTATTAAAGAAACTTAAAAAGATCAGCACTGCCGAGCCAAGAACCATAACAATAAAGAACTTCAGCATCAGCGTATTTTTTTTTTTACCTGTTCCCTTAAATGTTCATTGTGATACCCCTGTTCCATAGGTATATCTCTATTCCTCCGCTTTAATAAGTATCCTCTCCGCCAGCTCTATCTGCTCCGCCGTTGGAGGCTCCACACCTTTGCGACTCGTTGCGTAGAGCTTGGTTTCGATATTAAAACTCTGTCGGAGATCCTCGGACATGCCAGCGTGACCATTACCATGAACAAATATGTTCATCCCACTATGGAACTTAAAAAGATAATATGAACAAGCTTAATGGATTATTCGAGGAATTTTTGTCAGCGATTGAAGAGTTTCGTATTAATCCTCAGGTATTTCCCGGTACTTAACGTAAGGCACCTTGGATATTGCAATACCGGTTATCTCCACTTTATGATCCCGATTCGTAGTCTCAAGATCAGAAAGCATATTTTCTTCATTATCCACAGATCATATCATCGCTTTCGTATTTGCCTTGAGTATAGCATAGAACAACTGTTATTTACACAAAAAATCACGGATTTTACCCACGGAGTGGCCCAAACACACCGCGAACTACTCCGATTGTATCGCCGGCTATGACACCTGCGATCATTCCGGGTATACCCAACAGATCCTGCCCCAGATCTGCGCCGGACTCCATGCCATCAATGATACTGTTGTCATCAGTTTCGTTTAGCTTTTCTACAATAGCACGCATAATTGCCTTATCGGTCTTTACGTTATCACCTACACCGGGCGTATCCCATATGGTCAATTTTTCAAGTTCATAACACTCAATCACCGATGTCTCAGGATCTACACCCACACCTACCTTGGCAAGCTCCATGTTGAAAAGAGCATTAATGGTTGAACTCTTCCCCACACCGGTTGCACCGGTTACAAGTATGTTCACACTCCGGTTTCTAAGCCTTAAAAGCTGAGAAAGTTTCTTTACCTTTTCACTGTCTGAAATATCTGATGATGCTATCTCATCCTCAAGGATGTCGTAAATACTGCGTTTTCCCGAAAAGGAAACTGTTTCATCATCACTCATCTTCTGGACTGCCTTTTCAGCATCCTTTGCCAAACCAGCACCTAAACTGCATCTTTCTCCATAAGTTCCTTGGGGGACTTTATTCCCATTCTCTTAGTTTCTGTACCCATTTTGTTTCCTCCTGTTTTTTATTTCTACTGTATCACTGCCACTGTACTTTGTTGTAATCCGAGTATACAAAAAAGAGAGTGACAGTAATTGTCACTCTCAAAAAATAAAATTTTTTTATTTCAGTTCTGTCTACACATATAAAAAATCATCGCAGAATTGCGGATGCCATCCTTACTGCCTCTTCTTTGGAAAGATCCGAATCCTTTGACATATAGTAATCCGCCAGACGTCCTACCGCAGCATCTAAAGCACGGGCTTCTCCACGTGCCTCTCCCAATACCACACCACGAGCTTCTCCTATTGCTAATCCACGCGCCTCTCCACGTGCCTCCCCATCTGCCACAAGCCCGTCTATTTCATCCTTAAATAATTCCCTCAGAGCTTCACACATATTATTATCCTCCTCCGCAATCCTGCTATAAGTACCCTTGTTAGCCGATACACTGACCTGCAGTACCGCATCAACATTATTTCTGTCCTCCGGGCTTTCTGCATACGCATATCTTCTTATGAATTCCCTTATCTCATTTTCGTCTGCATCCCTTGTAAGTATTTTTAATGAAGAATGTTCAAGTGGATCAAGTTCCTTTATTACCACTATCCGAACCGGAATACTGTACATCACTTTTACATAATAAATACCCGGATACTTGCAGACCACTTCTACACTCTGTTTCTTTAATTCACTGAAAAGCCTCCTAGGATATGTATGCCTAAATATTGATATAGTTAACTCTTGCGCCGGAATTTCGTTTACTGTCTTACCGTACCCCTTATACAAACATGCATATCCAATAGTCTTATACAGATCATCAATCGTAAGTGCATCATTAGGGCTCTTATACTCCACTACATTGTGACGCCTGAAAAACTTCGCAATGGGATTATCAATCTCCACATTCTCATTTTTCTTAATGATAAGCATATCCATACGGACAGGCTCGTCAGATAAGACACGTTCCACTTCGTATGAAAAACACCCTTCGTTACTCTTCATTTCCAGTTTCATTCCACCATAAAATCCGGGATGCCATTTAATGGTACCGGCATTTTCTACTTCATTTCCCATTTTTCTCCTTTCTGCATTCTTTGCATTGCAGGAGAAAAAGATAACCAAATTCTATACCGTCTCCTGCTTATTTCTTCTTGGATTCATAAGCAGGAATTTCAGAAATTTTAGATTGAGCAAACGCTCTAATGATTTTTAATAATAAGAAATACTGCTTATAGAGAAATATTAACACGAACACAGGGGACATACAAGTACCACCTGTCAAATGGACCACTACCCCTGCACATCCCCTTCGGGATGGTATGTCCCCACAATGGCTGCCACTTTTTCCTTTATGTGATCGTCATCATTGTATGCCGCATCCATTAAGTCTCTCAGCTGTCTGATGAAGAGATCGTTATCAAATTCCAGCGGCTTGCCTATATGGATCAGGTGGTTGGGCGTGGTCTGCATACCTTCCTCCGCCATGAGCTTTTCCTCATACATCTTCTCACCGGGGCGCAGACCTGTATAAACTATCTGTATGTCCTCATCCGGCTTAAGACCTGAAAGCCTTATAAGGTTTCTTGCAAGGGTATCTATCTTTACAGGGCTTCCCATATCCAGGACAAATATCTCGCCGCCTTTTGCATATGTTCCGGCCTGCATCACAAGGCTGACAGCTTCCGGTATGGTCATGAAATACCTGATGATATCAGGGTGAGTCACTGTAACAGGTCCCCCCTGGGCTATCTGTTCCTTAAACAAGGGAACCACGCTACCGTTGCTGCCGAGCACGTTTCCAAACCTTACCGCTACAAACTCGGTATGAGGGAGCTCACTGCACTGTGAAGAAGCACCTGCTATTACATTTTCACCATCAGCTGATACTGTGGATTTCTTCGCAGCTAATCCCCCTTCACTGTCATAATGGGTGAAGAGCTTCGGCAGCTCTTCCGTTCTGCCCTGCTTAACCTTTGCATCAAAAGTCTGGATAACCATCTCGCACAGACGC
>CAMOJK010000008.1 GCA_946616835.1 uncultured Lachnospiraceae bacterium | reverse complement strand
TTCAGGGCATATTCTTCGCCGTTATACAGGATATGGTTCTCCGGAAGTCCTGACGCATCTGCAACCTGATCGGCCCCGCCTCCGACATCAACCATAAGCTCGTCAGTCTGTGCCACGGCTTCCGTCACATGATGCTTGCCTACGATCCTGAGCACCAGCACAATGCCGCCTATGACCAGTGCAAGCATTACGAGTGTGACAACGAATCTGGCACCAAAGCCCAATTTTATTTTTTCCGTATATTTTTTTTTGTCTATCATATTGAATAACCGTAACCCCCAACAGCCCTCCGGGCCTGTGTGATCACGTCATTGCGTCATTTCTTCGGGAACCAGACTGATTTCTCCTATAAGTTTTCCTGCCACAAGATACCTGTATGCCTTATTATGGTCCTTTGTACAGGTAGAAAGTGTCACGATCCGGTCAGTTCCCGTAAGTGTCACTCCCTGGCGAACATTATGTGTTCCACCCGGGCGTATACCATATCCTGTCAATATATCCTGCTGATACTGCTCATATGCGTAAATATTGCTGTAATCATAGTTGAGCACCAGATGATATGCCGGGAATTCATAAGCCGCAAATACCAGATAAACACAGATCTTCGTCGGTGTATAAATATAGAAGACATGGTTCTCATTGGTAAGATCGGCTGTCGTAAAAACATGCAGTTTGGAGAACATCGTGCCATTCTTTAAGTTATGCCCGTATATAACAGTATTCGGATCGGTAAAAGTTTTAGAATTGTAATTTTCCGTATAAATACAGCCGGGATATCCCGCACTTCCGTCAAGATTGTGATTCAGGTAAAAAGCGTTGTCGTAAGGGTGCTGGACCATCGGATAGTCAATATTGGTTCCCGGCACAGTGATCCATGCGTAAATATCCGGATTCACCGTAAGATTAAGTCCGTTCCAGTCAATGACCTTATTGGCCTGAGGCGCATATAAGGCAAACAATTCTGCATCCGAAAGTGCTGCACCTGTTACAGCATCATTATTAACAGCAGCGTCTGCAGATACCGGTACATTTGCATCTGCAGCTCCAGCATATGCTTCATTAGCCGCCGCTTCCAGAGCTGTCGCCAAGGCGGCGTCGAATTCGACAGTCTGAACCTCAGCACTTTCTTCCATTACGAGCTTTTGACCAAAAGCTTCTGTCACAATGCCATCCGTAACAACACTCCCCGCTTCTGCGGAAAACTCCTCGCCGCTTATATTAGTTATATTATCTGCATTTTCCGCCAGTTCTTCATACTGTGCGGCAGCTACTTCCTGTCCTCTCTGCTCATGCAGGATAATTGCCCCCCCTGCTGCTGCAATCGCAGAAAACAAAATAAAAAGCACTGCTGTTTTTCTATGACGCATATCCATATTCCACTTACCTCTCCGGTATGCTGTCTATATCAGACAGAATTCACTCAGCAAACAAAAAATTTTCGAAAAGGTGTACTTTTTCGAAAAGGTGTACTTTTTCGAAAATTACTATAAACAGATATTCTTAATATTCTCGGTTAACATAAAATGTTAAAAAGTTATAAAAATACTTGTATTTTCATAAAATATGTGATAAAAATATATTGCTTGAATATGTACCTGAAGGATGGACGTGATTTCGAAAAAGTACACCTTTCCGAAAGCAGGTACAGTGTTTATTTTTTTGTCTTATATTTCCTTGCTTTATCATAAAATGTCGTCTGAGCCATTCCGCATTCATGTGCTGCCTTATTTATAGTGATTTCCTTATTGATCCACTTTATATAGACTTCCCCGAAATTTTCCGGCAGCGGATCAGGCTTACGGCCAAGATGAACCCCGTTTATTCTGGCTGCAGCAATGCCCTCTGCCTGCCTTTTTCGGATATTGC
The DNA here is from genome assembly GCA_946616835.1 of uncultured Lachnospiraceae bacterium. Classification (GTDB taxonomy): domain Bacteria; phylum Bacillota; class Clostridia; order Lachnospirales; family Lachnospiraceae; genus NK4A136. The sequence continues at coordinate 43,921 of CAMOJK010000008.1, read as the reverse complement.
TTCTCTCGTTCTCTGCCGCATAACTCAAAAGTGCCAGTACCAGATCGGAAATGAGTGTTCCCAGCAGATCCTTTCCGCATCTTGTGTCCAGAATCGGCATATCGATCACCACGATATCTGCATCTTTTTCTTTTGTTATCATCCTCCATTGTTCCAGTATTTCTTCATAATTCCTTCCAAGACGGTCAATACTCATTACATACATGACATCACCTGCCTTCATCTTACTGATAAGCTTTTTATAGACAGGTCTGTTAAAATCCTTGCCGGACTGTTTTTCTTCATATATATTTTCAAGCGGTACACCGGCTTCACGCATTGCGATAATCTGTCTATCCTCATTTTGATCACTGCTGCTCACACGCACATACCCGAATGTTCTTCCTTCAGTTTTCATATTATTGTTCATCTTTTTCCTCCGTAAATTTAATAAACCGGCTTATCAATCGAGCAGTGGCGAAGAAATTGCCCTGCCCGGTCCGTCAGGTTTACGTTCGGCGTAAGCCAAAAATTTCCTTATGTTGCCCGCGCGATACAAAAAAAGAGCGGAATATATCCGCCCTCATAAAAGAGATTTTATTTATTTTTCCTTCTACATCACTTCACTATCGCGTCAATTATCTCGCTCTTGACTACCTTTTTCGTGCCGTAATCTATCAGCCCGAAGCCCTGGGTTGAGTCCGTGCTTACTTCAAACACATTGTTGTCCCAGGCAACTGTGCACATTCCCAGGTCTTTAGCAGCCTTTGTAAAATAATCATAGTACAGTACACGCTGGTCATCATTGCCTTTGTTCATCGCCCCATACTCGTCTATGACCACTCCTACTCCCTTTGCAACAAACCTGTCATATACGGCATTAAGTGCAGTATCATTTGCCCTCTTCGCATTATCATCAAAAACTGTAGTACCGTTGGGATTTCCGGCAAAATCATAAGGCAGATACATATGAACAGCCACTAAAAGCCTGTCATTAGCAGTATCAGACGGCAGCTTAAATCCTGCATCCACAGTCGGCTCATACGCATCATCATATGACACTACTATAAGAAACCGTTCTTTATTTTTTCCACCCGAATTACGTACACTGTCCACAAAGATCTGGTTGCACTCATTTATACATTCCATAGCTTCCAGGCACTCCGGTACGTTTTTGTCATACCACCATTCATTGTTCCTGCCCACAAGCCTCGGCTCGTTTATGGACTCAAAAATAAGCTTTTCATCATAGTCAGCAAATCTTTTCGAAATCTGCGACCACACGGCAACCATATACAATTCGGATTGTTCCAGCTTGTCTTTCGTAGGATAATAATAGTCCTCCGTGACATCATGATGCACATCAAGTATGACATACATATCCCTGTCATATGCATAGTCCACTACCTCCTGCACCCTGTCCATCCACCTGCTGTCAATAGTGTAATCACTATCTATATGATCATGCCACGACACAGGGATCCTTATGGTATTAAAGCCGGCTTTATTAACAGCCTCTATAAGCTCAGGTGTAGCCTTGACACCACACCATGCACCCTCATAGTCCATTTTATCGCCTACCCAGCTGCAATTGGTGGCATCAAGCGCATTGCCCAGATTCCAGCCGTACCCCATGCTTTTCACGAAATCAACGGATGATATATCACCGACCTCTGTAGCTGTATCATTTCCGGCAGCCTCTTCCTGAACGTCTTCCGCATCGTTTTCTATAGAGTTTTCAGCGGTACTTTCTGCAGGGCCGTTTTCAGTGGAAGATGCATCATTTCCCTCTAAAGAGCTTCCGTCAGTTCCCAGATCCGACCGTATCCCTCTGGGCGCTTCAGTACTCTCATCATGATCACCCACACCTTCACTCTGTGCCTCACTCTCTTCCGTACCTTTGCTTCCGTTGCCACAGCCGTATAAAAACATGGAACATGACAGCATCGCTGCCATCAGTATGCTTATTATCCTTTTTTCAATTCTGCCACCATTCATACAATTATTGCTCCTGTGCCTGTAACTGTTCTGAACCTGTCAGATTTTACCATCAGCTGCAATCTTATTATTCATATAAATATACCGGTTTCTGACCGTAATCCTGATATCCCTGTATAGGTACACCTGAAAACTTTGCATAATCTGCTATTACCTGGAATCTTACCTGTTCTCCTGTCTCGTCATCAGCCATAGCAGCCACAAATGCCTCATATCTGTCACCAAAGAGTTCCTTTGCACTGTCGTCAAAATCAGAGCCGTCTGCCACAACATCATGGCTTACAGCTTCATAGCTTCCGTCATCTTTTTTTTGCAGATGCATAACCCCCGGATATGAGCCGCCGGACTCAACTAAAAGGATATTGTCCTCCCCAAGATCATAATTCATGATCCAGAAAATACCGTAAACCTTTATATCTGCTTCATCGCTGTCATCAGTGTCAACGATCACAGCATAAGGAATGCTCACATCACAGGTATCATAATACTGCGAATACTCATCTACCATAAACTGATATACCGCACTCTCGATTGCAGTATCATCGGGATAAACATAAGCCGGCATTCCCGTATCAGTTCCTGCATCTGATTTTGCATCTGCACCTCCCCATATCATTTCTTCAGCCACAGCCTGCAGATCAAAGCCGTCACCGTCACTGTTCATTGTAGCTGAAAGTGCATACTGAGTCTCTGCGCTATCGTCATACCAGGTAATAAGATCCACGGTCTCGCCGTCCCCTATATGTCTGTAGAATTTCCCGCTAAGTCCTGCATCCTGCCATTTGGGGCTTGCTATATCATCCTCTGCTGTCCCTTCAAAAAACATGCCCGATATATCCTCTGCCACGCCATACTGCGCCCTGTAGCAGTATGAAACATTATCCATGTCAAACTGAGCCTCTACCAATGCTCCTGGTTTATCTCCCGGTTTGATTTCGCCACCTTTATCCATTACGCCCCAGCTTACATCCGCAGCCCCTTCGGGAAGCGGGAGAAGTACTGTAACATATCCGGCAGCCTCTTCTTCGGTTATGCCGTATCTCCAGGGATTTGCCATACCGATCGGTTCTTCCGGTTCTTCAGTTACTACTGCATCATCTGCCGGAACATCCACAGATACCTCACCGGTACCGCATCCTGTACACAGAACAGCACTTACGCCTGTTGCAAATAAAGTGATCAAAATCCTGTTTTTCATAATTCCTCCTTACCCGGCTTTTATACAAAATGCCGGCAAAATTTTCACATTCCCACTCACCGGGCAGGTCAGGACGAATTCCTCAAGCACCCTGTACGGCCACAAAAATAATATATATCATACATCATTTATAACTTTACATAAAGTATGTTTTCCCACGCAAAACAATTCACCTGAAGATATATTTTGCATGAATTCACAGGGCAATTCATACAAAATATAAGTAACTGCAGACAGCTCTTTATGCTATACTGAACATAGAGATTTTATTAACATATCAGTCACCGGGCTTTCCCCCTTGCTGCCTACGAAAGGAGTGTATTTTCATGACATATTCGGAAACCGCTAAATTATGGTCAGATAAGCTTGACAGAAACGATCCCCTTTACATAGAACTTTCAGGATTTATTAAAGATAAAAATGAAAACGAGCTGGAAGACCGCTTCTATAAGGAGTTAGCTTTCGGTACTGCAGGCCTCAGGGGAAAATGCGGCGTGGGCACCAACAGAATGAACCGATTTACGGTAGGCCGTGCCACCCAGGGCATAGCCGATTATATAAATGCAGCATATGCGGATAAAGACATGACTATCACCGCTGAAAAGTCCGTTGTCATAGCCCATGATCCAAGATACTATTCCAGGGAATTCTCAATGCTGGCCGCATGCATTCTTGCTGCCAATGGTATAAAGTCATATATTTTCCCGGACCTCCGCCCTACCCCCGAGCTCGCTTTCATGGTAAGGTACCTGGGCACGGTATCCGGTATAAATATAACAGCCTCCCACAATCCTCAGGCATACAACGGGTACAAGGCTTACTGGCAGGACGGCTGTCAGGTCAGTTCAGATGTTGCTGACGGCATGACAGAATGCATAAATGCTGTGGATTATTTTGACGGAATACATATTTCCAGGGATACCACCGTGGATTTCTGTACAGCAGGTAACTGGGATTTCATAAAAAAGCTCACGCAAGGCTATATTGCCTCCGGCGAGGTTACAGTCCTTGATGAAAAATACGACCGTTTATATCTGGATAAGATCAAGTCCATTGCCATCCATTCCGGAGATGACCTTAATCTGAATATTCCCATTGTCTATACACCTTTAAACGGAGCCGGAAGCATCCCTTTTATGCAAATGATGAAGGAACGCGGTTTTACAGACTGTCAGATTGTGCCAGAACAGAAAGATCCGGATCCTGAATTCACCACAGTCGGTTATCCTAATCCCGAGGATCCAAAGGCATTCAGACTTGCAGAGGAGCTTGGACATAAAACCGGTGCCGAGCTTCTTATGGCTACCGATCCCGATTCTGATAGATTTGCAATAGAACTTATGGATAAAGATGGAAACTATGTGCCCCTTAACGGAAACCAGACCGGCTATATCCTGGTAAACTATATCCTTGATGGTCACAGAAGTGCCGGCACATTGCCTGAAAACGGCGTCATGGTCCGTTCCATCGTCACATCTACAATGTCATCAAAAATTGCTGACTCATATGGCATAAAAATGTACGAATCCCTTACCGGATTCAAGAATATCTGCGGCCTTATCCCTTTCATAGAAGAAAAAAATGAGAAATATCTTTTCGGATACGAAGAATCCGTTGGCTATAGCGCCTGTGCGGACATCCGGGACAAGGACGGCATAAGCGCCGGAATGCTTGTAGCCGAAGCAGCAGCCTATTACAGCAAAAAAGGACTCACGCTTTTCGAAGTCCTTGATTCTCTCTATCAGAAATACGGCTATTATGCAGAAGACGAGCCCAATATTATCCTTGAAGGAAGCGAAGGTGCCGCAAGGATAAAGCGTATGATGGAGCATATCAGAAATAATCCCATTACCAAAGTGGCCGGATATCCCGTGATGCGATGCCTGAACTATAACTCCGGCACTGTTGCAGACATAAACAATCCTGATAATATCATCCCTGCCACCAATGCCTTCAGGTATTTCCTTGATGACGGTTCAGGAAGTCCTGACACATGGTTTGCCATACGTCCTTCCGGGACAGAACCTAAGATAAAATTCTATTTTTATACAAGGCAGGAAAGCAGAGAAAAAGCACTGCTTGTAAACGAAAACATAAAGAATGCAGTGCTTGAAATATTAAAGGCTGTTGAATAACGGTATAACAGTAAACTAACTGCCGGAATCACAAGCTCAAAATAGGAGTAATCTTATCTATCTTTGCGATCACGCAGACTACTAACAGAGAGCAGCCGAATAGTCCCTGATATCCGGAACCGCATCAATACAGAACTAAACCAGCAATCCATTTCCCGGGTAAATACCCCGGCCGTCTGTACTACGAACTGCGCAACGACTGCGGCGTGAAGTTTTGTTAGTTAGTTACTTATCCGTCCCGTCATTCTGTCCGTTAAAAAGCTCATGTATCTGTTCATGCATTCTTTCCCGCCTCTTACGCTTTGCCTTTATGAGTACTATTCCGAGCAGGACAAGCAGTGCAATAAACACTACAAATCCTAAAAGCCTTGCCGCCAGGAAAAAATAAGACATCCCCATTGCCATTTCCGGTTCCATTTTTATCTCCTCTCTAACACCATTCTAGTGGTTCCGCAATTTCACTTACTGCGCTCTTTTGTACAACACGCTGTCTGTCATATTATACTCCGAGTCAACCACCGGTATATCCACAGGCAAAATACCGCCGGGAACACCGTCTCCAAAGCATGCACAAAGTGCTGCGGGAAGATTAGGTACATAAGCGCTTCCGGCCCCGCTTGTTGGCGGCACGGAACGCATTACACCTGAGCAGTATGCAAGAAGGACTGCATCAGCCTCCGTAAACCGCCCAGCATCATAAGGAAGCTGTGACGAAACTACTATCGTAGCTTTTCCAACAGCCTTACGTCCTGTAATTATCTGGTCAAAATAGCCCGTGGAAAAACCGTCATCGGTATTTGGATCCAGGCAGGCTGCATTATATATCCTTGACACTAGTATCACATAGTCGGCCTGAACAGCCTGTGCCACCTGGGTATCGCCTTCTTCCCTAGTATTCTTCTGCATAGTAACACTTACGCCATCATTAAGTTTTCCTTCAGCCTTGAGCTTTGTTTCAGCCATGGTCCAGGCCTCACTCCTGCTGGCACATGCGTCTGCAAAAAGTATATACACATTCTCCCCTGTCTTTGGAATAATAGGGAATGCAGATTTTTCATTCTTCACAAGAGTAAGGGACTTGGTTGCCGTCTGCCATGCCACATTGCGGTGCGCCGGGCTGCCAACATTCGCAACCGTCTGGGCTACCTGCGCATCTGTAAGTGTAAAGTCCTTCTTGTCCAGCAGGCCATACTTTTCCTTAAGCTTAAGTATCCTGCGTACGGAAGCATTTACCTGTGCCTCGCTGATGCGTCCGTCTTTTACCATAGCCACAGCACTCTCCATTATACGTTCCGTCTCATGGAACTTGTTAGTATCAGTAACGATAGGAAGCAGTATCATGTCTACACCTGCATTTATGGACATGCATATCACATCATCTGTATTAAAATTATCTGAGATAGCAGCCATATCCAGACCGTCAGTAACTATCACTCCTTCAAAACCCATATCGTGTCTTAGGATTCCTGTCAGGATAGTTCGGCTCATTGTAGCCGGGAGATATACAGGCTCGCCTGTAGTCTTGGATATGTAAGTTTCTTTTTCAATCTGAGGATACTGGATATGTGCAGTCATTATCATATCCGCTCCCTCATTGATCGCAGCCTGGAAAGGTACGAGATCAGATTTCTTTAAGGAATCATAGCTCTCGTTTATGCATGGGAAACCTGTATGGGAATCCGTATCAGTATTGCCATGTCCCGGGAAATGCTTCAAAGTTGCGATAGTCCCTGTATCATGCAGTCCCTGCATATATGCTATACCGTACTTAGCAGCCACATCCGGATCATCGGAAAAAGACCTGATGCCTATGATCGGATTATTCGGATTTCGGTTAACATCCATTACCGGAGCAAAATCCGTATTGATGCCAAGAGACTTCATTTCATCACCGAATACTGCCGCCATTTTCCTGGCATACTGAGGATCGCCCGTAGCAGCTAACGACATATTGCCGGTTCCTGCCGTACCAAATCCGATCCTTGACACAGTTCCGCCTTCCTGATCGATTGCGATAAGCATGGGAATTCCGCCGCCGGAAAGACTTGCACTCTGGATATCAGATGTCAGCCTGAGCACCTGCTCAGCATCATTGCAGTTCTCCGCATAAAGCACAGTTCCGCCAAAATGATATTTTGCGATGCACTGTCTTATTTCATCATTAAGTTCAGTGACATTTACGGCAATAGGGGTACTATCGGTATTCTCCACAGTCTGATTCATATCTTCCGTTCCGGGTGCCGGCACCTCTTTCCATATTCTGAAGGACGGTACCATCATCTGGCCTATCTTTTCCTCTATGCTCATTCCTGCCAGTATGCTTTCTACCCTGTCAGACTGGCTTTCTGCAGCAAATACATTGCCAGACACGCTTCCCGCAAGCATCACTGTCGAAAGCATCATTCCCATCAGGCCTTTTACGCCATTCCATTTTCTCATCTTGTTTCCTCCTCGGTATAACTGACATTAGTCCCATGCATCCGGTTAAGGCTATCACTACCTGCAAAAAACATTTACGCCGGCATTTTATTCAACCGGATATCAACCCGATTTTTTATAATTATAATACTTTGTGATCATAAAAATCAAAAAAAATCCGCTTCCAAATCGGTTCTCTCCCTGCCGGAATTCGGATGTTTTTCATTTTCTCTTAGATAATATATATGGCTATGGCAGCCGGAATATGCGGCTGCCACAGACTTCTCTTTATATAATACAATATGTTTTTATGCCAGCGCCGAACCTAAAGACTTGCAGGCATCCAGCTCTGCCTCCCCGGGCGCATTATTGGCTGTTACGCTGTCTGTTGCCAACTGTGCACCTGCTGCTGTACAGCGGTCTTCCCAGTCACGCATCCACTGGCCATCTCCCCATCCGTATGAACCGAAAAGGGCAATCTTTTTACCTGAAAGTGCGGATTCAACCTCTGTAAACATTGGATCAAACTCAGACTCCTCAAGCACTTCCGCACCCATTGCAGGGCATCCGAAAGCAATTGCGTCAAATCCGGAAACCTTGTCCTTACCAAATTCAGATGCCCTGAAAGACTCTACCTCCGCACCTGCATTTTTTGCCCCTTCCGCTACAGCACCGGCCATTGCTTCCGTATTTCCCGTACCGCTCCAGAATACTACTGCTACTTTACTCATTTTCTTTTTCCCTCCTTAGGATTTATTGTGTTATATATATTTGCTTTATCCCGGAATCACCGTTCGTTAACAGGTTCGACTACGATCAGATCTTCCAGGCTTTTGCCTTTTCCGACTTCTTTTTTATATATTTCCGTGCATTTTTGAAAACGTTTAAATGTCTTTTCTGCCTCTTCCTGGTTGCTGTATGCCTTCCAGCAGCCCACACATTTCACTCCCCGGCACGGACTTTCCATAAAGCTCCTGACATCGTCCGGCGGATAACCGAGAAAAAGGCCGATTTCATGAGGAAAGACTTTATCCTTCTTAAGGTGCTCGACAAGCTGCGCTAAGCACCTGTCGGGATCATCACAGCAGTACCCTTTCTTTGAAAGAATGCTTACGGCCCCCGGCGAACTCAAGTCTTTCTTTAGCCTTGCGGGACGGTATAGATAAACAAGGGTAAACTTCTCTGTTTGCTTAATAGGCACGAGCCGAAGCCCCCTTTTTGTAAGGACATTGTTTATGGCCTTTATCTCTTCCGTTATTCCTTTTTTTGAGTTATGTACGGAAAAAGCATTTCCTGTCTTTATCCCCGCAAGAGTCGGTGCTCCGTATTCAATCAGGCTTTCCTTTATCATATCTGTCCTCTCATTATTATTAATTTTTTAAAACTTCCCACACCGTGCAGTCTTGTCTGAAGGTGTTTTAGTGAGCCTTAGTTAGGCAACCCTAACCCACATTCAAATTTTAACCGCCTTTTTGCAGGCGGTCTTTTTTAACCCCATTCAAATGTAGCCCATCTGTCATTCATTTTAGGGAGCAACGTTGCAAATAACTTTGCCCTGATACTGTATTTTCTCATTTCTTCATTGAAGCTGTGTTCTTCAACAAGTCTTACTCCATCCGTCAGGTCAGCTATTTCCTGCCCTGAATCAGTTCCGGACATAAAGTGCGCATTTGTGTTTTTCACGGTATCATGATGCTTTTCATTCTTCTGCATAAGCTTGCTGTTCTGCTCTGCGATCAGGATCCCGCCATCAGGGAAATTATTTTTTAGTATTTCCAGAAAAGTCCTTATCTGGTCAAGAGTAAAATACATGAACAGCCCTTCAGCCAGAAAGACAGGCTTTACATTTCTGCCCGCCAGTGCCGCAGCGACTTCCGGACACCAATCATCCTCAAGGGCACTTCCCGCTATCATCGTGACCCTGTCCCGGTCTTCAAAGGCTTTCCGCCTCGCCACAATGGAATCCGGAAGGTCTAAATCAAACCAGGCAATCCTGCCATTATCCACGCGGGAAAACCGGTCATCAAAGCCGGCTCCGACATTTATGATCACTGCATCCGGTGTCTTTTTTATTATCTCTTCAAGCTGGCGGCCAAGCATTATTGTCCGCGCAATCACCCCCTCGTGGGACATAAATTTATCATATTGTTCCGTATCTATATTAAGTGCCTTTATGATCTCTACAGCCTTCGGATCCGATATGCGCGCATTCTTTCTTAATGTTTCATTCGCTTTTACCGCAAGGGGTATAAGTGCCGTAGTCTGGACATCTCCAAGTTGTAATTCCATTTTCGCTCTCCTGTGTTATACATCATCGTGATTAGCATACGCTAACTGCTATACAAAAAAATTTACTCTACCCCCAATACTGTATACGGCACATCTTTAAGCAGCTCCGCGAAATCCTTCATTTCCATTTTCCTTTTGGCAAGCACATTAACCTCCTTATGCTCCAGGTCAGCTTTTCCCCAGAGCTCCCCATCCGAATTGATTGCATTTTCCACCCGTCTGGCACAGCCTGCACATACCATTCCCTCGACTTTTACCTTATATGAAAACGGATAATTCGCCTTATTCCGGTCTTTCACCCGTACTTTCTTTTCCATTTCCCGGCTGCTTCCACAGCATGACCTGCCATGCTTTACGGTGTGGTAAATATGCCTTACCGCCACACAAACCACTATTATGAGGATTATTATTATAATTGCGTTTGCCATGATTATTACGTTTGAGTCTCCAAAAGTAACTTTTTAGATCATCCCAGCGCAACATCTAACGTCATCATAAGCGTAAAACCCGCCGCAAACATGACCACTCCTATATTGGAATGCTCCCCCGCAGACATTTCAGGGATCAGCTCCTCTACCACAACATATATCATCGCCCCTGCGGCAAAGCTCAGCAGATATGGCATAAGCGGAACTATGAATCCCGCTGCAAGAATGGTAATAACCGCTCCCACAGGTTCCACGGCACCGGACAACACGCCGTCCCAAAAAGCCTTCCCCCTGCTCTTTCCCTCAGCACAAAGCGGCATCGATATAATGGCACCCTCAGGAAAATTCTGTATTGCTATACCCAGTGCCAAAGCCAGTGCACCACCGGCAGTAATTGCTGTGTTTCCTGAAATAAAACCTGCATATACAACGCCGACAGCCATGCCTTCCGGGATGTTATGGAGAGTGACGGCAAGTACCATCATAGTTGTTTTCTTTAATTTTGCTTTAGGGCCTTCAGCCTTTTCAGCATGCATATGCAGGTGCGGAACAACAGAGTCAAGCAGCAGGAGGAAAAGTATTCCCAGCCAGAAACCAAGTACAGCAGGAATAAAACTTAAACTTCCCAACCCCTTTGTCTGTTCCATTGCCGGAATGATAAGACTCCATATCGAAGCAGCCACCATCACACCCCCGGCAAAACCTGTGAGAGCTTTCTGAACCTTCTCGCCAAGCTGCTTCTTCATAAAGAATACGCAGGCCGATCCGAGCGCCGTCCCTGCAAAAGGGATCGTTATACCCATTAAGACATCCGTATTCATAGCGCATTACCTCCGAATACCACGGTTAGTTTTCTCTAACTACAATTAGTATAGTTAGCATGTGCTAATTTGTCAAGCATTTTTTTATGTCAGTCTGTAACTGATCAGACTTATTTCACCTTGCCTCATTCGTTTCCTGACCATAATGATCGTTTGCCAGCAGTTTTTTAGTACTGTTAATCCCTATCATGATCGTTGATGTATTATGCAGAAGTGCGGAAGCTGAAGGTGATAAAACTCCCATAAGGCTCAGCACTATAAGCCCGGTATTAAAGCCTACTATTGTCCGATAGTTAAATCTTATCCTGTCCATAAGACGGTCGCTCAACTCTTTAAGTGTCACGATTGATCCCAGATCATCGGAGCCTATTGTGATATCCGCAATCTGTCTTGCTATATCCGCACCTTCACTGATTGCAATACCTGTATCAGCAGCAGACAAAGCCGGTGAATCATTAATGCCATCGCCTATCATGATCACCTTGCAGCCTTCCTGTCTCTGCTTTTCAACGAAAGCTGCTTTATCCTCTGGAAGAACTTCCGCATGAAATTCGTCGATATTAACCTCATTTGCGATCTTTTCAGCCGTCCTTTTGCTGTCCCCGGTCATCATAACGATCTTGGACAGCCCTGCCTTATGCAGCCGCTCTATGGTATCTTTCGAATCTTCCCTGATCGGATCTTCTATCAGGATCACGGCAGCAAGCTTATCATTTTTTGCATAATACAAATGTGAATACTCAGCAGGCAGATCCTCGAACCGTTTCATTTCACTCTCCGGTATGGTCACGCCTTCATCCTCGAAAATAAAATGATAGCTTCCTATCAGCGCCCTGACACCGTCAATAGTCGTAGATATCCCGTGTGCCACGATATAATCTACTTTTGTATGAATTTCTTCATGGTCAAGCCCCTTGTCTGCAGCAGCAATAACTACGGCATTTGCGATAGAATGCGGGAAGTGTTCTTCCAAACATGCTGCCTCACGTAACAGTTCATCCGGATCTTCTCCATTAAACGACACGACTTCCTTTACTACCGGACAAGCTTTTGTCAGTGTACCGGTTTTATCAAATACAACCACATCTGCTTCTGACACAGATTCAAGGAACCTTCCCCCCTTTACTGTTATGCCGTGATCACCTGCTTCCCTGATCGCAGAAAGTACGGAAAGTGGCATTGCAAGCTTCAGCGCACATGAATAGTCAACCATCAGAACTGATACCGCTTTTGTAACGTTTCCGGTAAAAAGATACGTAAGCGCAGCACCTGCAAAGGTATACGGCACAAGCCCGTCAGCCAGGCCCTCCGCCTTGCTCTCAAGTCCTGACTTAAGCTTTTCCGACTCTTCTATCATACGGACAATCTTATCAAACCTCCCACTGCCGCTCACAGCCTTTACCCTTAGCGTTATTTCGCCCTCCTCAACAACAGTTCCCGCAAATACGCTTGAGCCCTCTTCCTTTCTCACAGGAATTGCCTCACCGGTCATGGATGCCTGATTTACCATCGCATCTCCGCTTACCACGATTCCGTCAAAAGGTATGATATTGCCCATCCTGACCATGACAGTATCACCTATGGCGATCTTGTCAGCACTTACCGGTGTTTCAACATCTCCCTCAACTTTCCATACCGTATTTACATTCAGTGACATCTGCCTTGCAAGATCATCCACGCACTGCTTATGAGTCCATTCCTCCAGGCAGTCCCCTACATCAAGCAGGAACATAACTGATGAAGCTGTTGAAAAGTCTCCGGTCAAAACTGATGCGCCTATCGCCACAGCGTCAAGAAGCTCTACCTCTATCTTCTTATCCGGAATCGTTTTTAACCCGCGCCATATGTACTTTAATGCTTTGGCACATGTAAGTACTGTCCTTATCGGTACAGGAATAAACATTTTCTTACCGTAATGCCATACCACACGCATTACTATTTTTTCGTAGTATTTTGCGTTAAGCTCCCCGGATGAAGATTCGTAATAGCTGTCCGGCACATTTACATGTTCCGGTGAATATTTCCTGATAATATCCAGCAATTTGCTCCGTTTACAGGAATAGTTAATTACGGCATCTGCGGTTCTTTCATATACAACAGCTTTTTTTATTCCATCAAATCCCAGGAGATAATACTGCAGGGTATCCGCCTCTTTGAACGTAAAACGCCGCTTATTAAAATGTACCCGCATTCGGCCGGGTATCTCATGCTTTATAACAGCTTTCATACAGTGTGCTCCATTTATGTATTGTTCTCGTAACTCTTCAGTACAGTCCGAAGTGCTAGAGAAACATATCTTGTATTACGGAATATCTTAACTTGAAAAAACTATGAACTCTGAATAGTTATTTTTCGTCATCTTCCTGTTCATCTTCATTAACCTCTTTAAGGGACTTATCCTCTATCCCCTCAGGTTCATCATCTATCTCTTTTTCCTTTTCTTCAGCAACCCTGTCTTCATTTATTTTCTTAGCTTCCTCATAGATATCCGCACAGTTTTCCTGCAGTACAGTAGCCTGGTCCACAACATAATCCTTTGCCCTTAAAGCTGCAGCCGTACAGTGAGTATAGACCTTCTTTGCGTCCTTGCTGGTCAAAAGCTTTATGCCCACTATGCCCAATACTGCTCCGCTTGCAAAAATACCTACTTTTCTCCAATTGATGTTGATCATAATGTCTCCTTTCTTTTTTTCATTTCTTGAATATTTCTTGAATATTTAATCTTCACACCCGCATATGTTTCCAAACGATCACGATACGCTTTCAGCCTTCAGAGAGATCTGCGCTTACAGCCCGTTATCAGCGATGAATTTTCTGCGTCCCTGAATCGGTTTCGGTTCATATTAGAGTCATCGATTTGTTTTACACAAACTATATGTATGAGTGATAAATAAAATACCTGCAAAAAAATACAGGAATGCATCCGGACATTTCCGGACACATTCCCACTAAATTTTATTTGTTCAAATTTACAGTTTTATGCTGTGCGTCTCTGCAATTTGTCCCGGCGTTTGCACAGGCGTGATGTTTTGGGCATTTTCCTGCCATAGGACAGCCTATGCAGTGCCTGCCTTTCTTTTTTTCTTTGTATATATACAGGCTTGCTGCGGTCACAAGACCTGCTACTATGATCACTATGATCAGGTCTGATAAAAAGGCCCCCATATTCATACCCTCCGGGATCAGCTGAGCTTATACTCCAGTGCCATCTTCCTGCGGTTGTTCAGTATGATCATTGTAATGATCCCGGCAAAACCGATAACTGCGATCAGACCACCTGCAAATCCTGCCCCCAGAGAGCCTGTTACGAAAATTGTTCCGATCTGATATACAAGGAAGCCTACAGTGAAACCGGTTGCAAGCTGAAGACCTATCGCGCCCCAAAGCCACTTTGCTGACTTCATTTCGGAATTCATTGCACCAAGCGCTGCAAAACAGGGCGGTGTATAAAGGTTAAACATCAGATAAGCAAGTGCTGCTACTTTAGTAATTCCCATTGCCGTTGCAACTGCGTTTCCTTCGCCGATAAGCTCAAGTTCTTCGGTATCAATAAAGTTTGTGATAGCATAAACGGTGGCGATGGTTCCTACGACATTCTCCTTAGCAATAAATCCTGTAATTGCCGCTGCGGCAAGCTGCCAGGATACTATACCTACGACGGGAACAAGAAGCAGAGCGAAGGGTTGTGCAACGCTTGCAAGTATTGAGGTACTTTCCATGCCCTCTTCCACAACCTCGAACTTCCAGTTGAAAGACTGCATGATCTGTACAACCGTATTACATACAAGAATTACTGTACCCGCCTTGACAATATATGCCTTGCCCCGCTCCAGCATACTCTTTAATGCATAGCCAAGTCCGGGAACTTTATACTCCGGCATCTCTATGATAAAGAAACTCTTACGATATTTCATTCCGGTAATAGCTTTGATAAGAAGTGCGCCGAGAAGTATCAGCACTATACCAAGCATATAGCATACAAAACTTACCCACTTTGACTCCGGGAAAAATGCCCCTGCAAATAAGGCTATAACAGGAAGCTTCGCACCGCAGGGCATGAATGTTGCAAGCATTGCAGTACTCCTGCGCTCTCTTTCATTCTTTATGGTCCTGCAGGCCATGATCGCAGGTATTCCGCAGCCTGTTCCGATTATCATAGGAATTACTGACTTTCCGGAAAGACCAACCTTCTTGAAAATGGGATCAAGTACAACGGTTGCCCTTGCCATATATCCGCAGTCTTCAAGCAATGCAATAAGGAAATACATTACCATTACTAACGGCAGGAATCCGACAACGGCACCGACACCGCCGATGATTCCGTCTATAAGAAGCGCATAGAGCAGTGGATTAGCATCCCCCAGCTGTTCACCGGCCCATTCCTGGAAAGCCTCTATCCAGCCTACCAGGATATCGGCAAGCCAGGTTCCTACTGTGGTCTGGCTGATATAGAATACGACAAACATTATGGCTGCAAATATCAGTATTCCAAGTACCGGATTTGTCACTATCTTATCGATAGCGTCCCCTTTATTCTTATCCTTGGTAAGTGTCTTTCTCTTTTCTACGCTGCTTACTATATCATTGACAAAATCAAATCTCTTGCGGTCAGCAGCTTCTACGGCAGCCTTGCTCTGAATGTCCACCTCTCCCTGATGGTAAGGAGCTTTCTGGCTCTGGCCTAAAAGTTCCACAGCTTTGCTTACCACTTCTTTTATTCCCTGATCAGATGTGGAAACTGTTTTTATAACCGGACATCCAAGCTTTTCGGAAAGCATTGCTTCATCAATGCTGTTGCCCTTTTTATCGTTCAAGTCATTCTTATTCAGTGCCACAACCACCGGAATCCCGAGTTCCAGAAGCTGTGTTGTAAAAAATAAGCTTCTGCTTAAGTTTGTGGCATCCACAATATTAATGATCGCATCGGGATGTTCATGCTTAACATAACCACTCGTAATGCTCTCCTCTGATGTAAACGGAGACATGGAATAAGCACCGGGAAGATCGACTGCTATCAGGTCGATACCGCCTTCGTTATACTTATCCTTGATTTTGCTCTCCTTCCTGTCAACAGTAACTCCGGCCCAGTTACCGATCTTTTCATTTCTTCCAGTCAGCAGATTATACATTGTTGTTTTTCCGCTGTTAGGATTACCTGTCAGTGCGATCCTCATTTCTTTTTTCCTCCTATATATGTGCATACGCGGTCTGCGTTATGCTCTCTGATGCCCCCCCATAAACAACGATATTACAGATGTAGAAAATATTCCGAAATCCTCATATCATTATTGCTGCCGCAAGCTCCGGATCGATGTTGTATCTCGCATCCTTAATAGATACGACTAGGTTTCTCCCCTTGTCTACAACGGTGATCCTCTCTCCGCTATAACAGCCAAGCGAAAAAAGAAAGCTTTCCATTTCCTCATCGCCTTCTGTATCCACCTTGGTGATCAGGTATTCTGTTCCGGGTACAGCCTCATTAAGACTCATATTGCCTCCTTTTCCGCATTTTTGCTTTCAAAACACAATTTGCATAGACAAACTTTCGGAATTATTTCTTCCAATTTTATCGTATTTGATTAGCAGTCACTAATTATATTATTATTTATATTGTCACAGTAATTAATCGGCGCATACAGAATTTAGCCAAACTATAATTAGCATTAACTAACCTTAAATGATTATAGTTAGCGTGCACTAATGTGTCAAGCATTTTTTTTCGGATTATTGTATGCCCCCTGTTTCTGTGGTAAGCTTATCAATGTTGGTTGACACTACGGAACATTCACAGAGTTATCCGGGCATACAAGCTCAGGACATTCCATGACTATTCCTAACACAAAGAAAGGGGACACCACTTATGGCATTACAGGAATCAGGAGAAATGTACCTGGAAACTATATATGTTCTTTCTCAGAAATCGAGCACTGTAAGAGGAATTGACATAGCCGATCACCTGGGATACTCTAAGCCTTCGGTCAGCCGTGCTATGGGATTGCTTAAAGATGAGGGACTCGTAAAAAAAGACAGCAACGGTTATTACAAGCTTACAGAAGCCGGTGAGATACTTGCCAAGCGCATATATGAGCGTCATACTGTTCTTACTAAAATGTTTATAAATCTCGGCGTTGACGAGGCAACTGCAGCCGAAGACGCCTGCCGTGTCGAGCATTATATCAGCGACAAAACTTTTGATGCCATCAAGGCCCACATGATGAAGTGCGGATCATGAAGTATCCCCCCATATGCAATTGTAATTTTGAAATCTTCGTTCATATTGCTCTTACTGTAAAATAAAAAATGCGGCTAAACTTCAGCCGCATTTTTCGTAGAAAGAAAGTATTAAATCCTGGCGTAGTTATTGTCTGCTGACATGAAAAGCATCCATCTGAGGATAAACCGCAGATGCACCAAGCTGTTCTTCAATCCGAAGAAGCTGGTTGTACTTTGCCACTCTTTCACTTCTGCTGGGCGCACCTGTCTTTATCTGACAGGTATTAAGTGCTACAGCAAGATCAGCTGTCAAGTTGCGTTGCCATCATATTCTCCTGTCTACTTTTGTCTTATACTATATTTCTAAGCCACAATTTTTTCTGCATGCATGCAGTTAGCAGCCACTAACGCGATATGATAACACTTGCATTTCTAACTTTCAACCAGTACCCATGATACTATAATGTTGGTTATAGGCAGCCCTAAACCCGTGCTGCCGTACTTATTTGTTACAGTCGAATCTTCCTGGCTGAAAGTATCATAAATCCTGGGCAGGTAGTCAGGGCTCATTCCAATACCGGTATCACCTATAGTAAAACTAAGGTCAGCCCTGCCGTCCTTGCGAATTATCCGGTACACCACATGATCAAAGCGGTCCTCATTGTCCGAAATCTGCTCGTCAATAGACTTGGAGATTTCATCATAATCTTCGGGATACAGCATCCCTTTGAATGTATATCCCACAGACATCAGATCATATCTTCGAGCTGTTTCTTCCTTTCCTCTATCCTCTCAAGATAGCTCATATAGTCTGCATCCGATTTATTCCGGAGCTGTTCCACCATCTCATTTACCGGTTCACTGATGGGGGTAAGTGCAAGGTTTCCGACAGCACCTTTAAGTCTGTGTGCCGCCTCAAAAGCCTCTTCCTTGTCCCCGGCCTCTACCGCCTTACGCAGTGAATCAAAAGCCGTATCGTTAAGGACTTTTGCTACAAGCTTTAAATAAAAAGCTTCATTATTCATGCATCTTGTCAAACCCTCATCCACATTGGCACCATATTCCCTAAGGCTGTCTATAGTTATCATTTTTCTCCCTCCTTCGCGGAAATTATAAATTTCTCAAACTCTTCAGCCGGAACAGGCTTTGAAAAATAATACCCCTGTATGAGCTCGCAGCCCATTTCCTTAAGTTTTTCGACCTGTGAAGCCTCTTCCACGCCTTCCGCAACAGCCGGGACATTAAGGAATTTGGCAATATCCATTACAAGTTCAACCAGTTTAAGGATCTTCTCGTCCTTATTCATGTTTCTGATAAATTTCATATCGATCTTCAGTACATCTATTGGAATACCCGTTATCATATTTAATGACGAATACCCTGTTCCAAAATCATCCATTTCGATCTTGAAGCCTTTATCCCTGAGACTGTTGACAACATCTGTCAGACCTTTGGCATCATCAGCATATGCACTCTCTGTTATCTCAAGCATAAGCTCTGATGTTGTCAGATCATTATCGTTAATTATTTCCAGAAGTCTCTTTTCGAGATCCGGATCGTAAATATCTACCCTTGATACATTGACTGAAATTGGAAGAGTGTAGCTATACTTATCCTTCCATTTTCTTATCTGTGATGCAGCCTCTGCCCATACATAATGGTCCAGCTTCTGGATAAGACCGTTGCTTTCAAAAAGCGGTATGAAATCCCCCGGGCTTATCATTCCCAGTTCAGGATGCTTCCATCTGATCAGCGCCTCTGCACTCCTTAGTACCTGCTTGTCCGACTGTATCCCGTATTTTGGCTGGTAGAAAACTACAAGATCCCGGTTTGCTATCGCATCATCTATATCATTTATGAGCCTTTCATTATAAAGGTCTGCATCATTAAGTTCCTTACTGTAGAAACTGATCTGTTTCGTATAGTCTCCCCTGATACGGTCACAGGCAAGCTTTGCATGATCAAACCTTTCATCTACGGATATGCTCTTGTCAACATTCTGATATACGCCTGCCCTGAGCCTTATCTTGGGGATATGTGAATATTTGGCAAGTTCCTCCGACATTCCATTGAAAACGCCGTCGTAACTGTCCCTGTGATCAACATACAGATAGAAATAATCAGCCGACGGTCTGCAGCCGATGCATACACCGTTATCAAATTTGTGAACGAGCATATCAGCAACTTTCTTAAGTATCTCGTCACCTGTTTCGCGCCCGAACATCTCATTTATCATATGGAAATGCTCGATATTCAAAACTATTGCGTCGTCAGCTGCCTTCTCATCATAGCTATCGACCTGCCTTACATATTCATCAAAAAACTCTTGGGTAAACAGATCCGTAAGATCATCCTTTTCCGCACTTCTCAGTATGCTCTTTTCTTCATAGAGCTGAATGATCCTTTCGCATCTTGCCAAGATTATCTCCGGGCTGTCATAGGGCTTGGTAATGAAATCATCAGCACCCATTTTGATACTCTTAACCTCTGCCGGTTTTTCACTGGTCATGACAATGACCGGGATACCTGATAGGAGCTCATCCTCTTTTATTTTTCCAAGCAGTTCCTCTCCGCTCATAACAGGCATAAGAAGATCCAGAAGTATCAGCGAATACCTGATTCTGCTCTCCCGCAGCATCTCCAGGGCCTGTGCTCCGTTTTCTGCATAGGACACCTCGTAGTTTTCACAGAGCATAGTTCCCAGTATCTCCCTGTTGACCTCCTCATCCTCTACAATAAGCACTCTTCTTTTCAATAACCCGGAATAACCAAATTCATTCATACCCAGCCTCCATAAATTTATTATTCATATTAGAGATATTTTAACCTATTCCTCTGCAATTTGTACCGGTAATTCCTCAACAAACATGCCGGTGAGTAAAGGAACATCAAACCGACTCGTAAAAAGTTCGCATTTACAAAGAAACGCATAGAAAATATGCCACCTTCTTCCGGACAATGACTCATAATTCCCCTGTCCCTTTGAAAGTATCACATCAGCCTCATCAAGTGCATCTTTCGCTTCCACTGGCATCATATCATAGATTGTGCCGGCAACAGCTTCGCCGTTTGAAACAATTTTTGCCACAGCGTCTAGTCCTGTATAATGTGCATCATCTTCTGTTGCATCATTAAGTACTTCCTTCCCACGGACAAGCGCCTTAAATTTAAGTTGTGGAAATCTTTTCTTAAGCTGTTCTATCATCAGCCTGTCCAGTACCACCTCACCGCAGTTATCACATATTAGGAGAAAGTTTCTTCCTGATTCACAGTTCTTTATGAAAGACTCATAAACCAGGATATCTCTTTCACGCATTTCCGTGTCTTTAAAAAGATTCAAGAATTTATCCTGATCTACATTATTCATGGCACCAAAATCAATGTAATTTCCTATTCTGGACATGATAAATGCTTTGGCTAATGGGTCAGGGGCTTCCTCTATTTCTTTACGCAGATCATCCTCCATCCCGAGTACCAGGTCATTGTATGATTTCTTGATATCCTTATAATCAGCACATTTACCAAAGTATTTTTCATGGACCTTGTTAAAAAGATAAACCATATAGGGACTTGTATCGTCTTCTCCCCTGTTATCCAGAATAGATTTCACTTCAGCCAGGTACTCTGCATTATCCGTCTTGTTCGCCTGTTTATCATAAAGACATTTAGCACAGCTCTCCGATATACGCATAGCAGTTACTCCTCCCTATATACTAAGCACATTCATGATCCAACAGGCCCGGAAATTAACCACGCAAAGGCTTTCGCTGTCCGCAATCCGGCATCTGTAAAATGATTTCCGGGATTCCATTCAAGGATCTCTTTTATCCCCTTGTCACTTAATATGACTTCAGCTTCCCTTATCCTGTCACCGACAGATGCAATTACCGAATTTTTTGCTTTTTCCTCTCTATCTCCAAGACTTAAATATACTGACTCTGTTTTGACATCATGCGCCCTCATATAATCCGTAAATTCCGGGAACCATACCGAGGGAGACGCTGCCGCAACCCCCTTAAATATATCCGTCTGATAAGCAGACCAAAGCGCAAACAGACCGGCCAGGGAATATCCCCCTATATAATATATTTTGCTTTTATCAACGGTAAGCTCTAATATCTTTTTAAGTGTTTCCTCTGCCTGGCCTCCAAAGCCATCCTTACCGAATACCGGCGGTGCCTCCCAAGGTGAAAGCTCATCATTCCAGTTTTCAACCATGACACATTTCATGCAGAAATCTTTGCCGGTCAGCTTCCTTATCTCTGATACTTCCGGCTCAATATCCCGGATGCTGTGTCCGTCAACCGGCTGTATCATGACGATATCTGCATCAGGATTCCCAAAATTATATTCTCCCGATCCCATTTCTATAATCCCTCTATCCATGAGAAAAACTTATCCAGCCCCTTATTTTCGCACCTGTTTTCCAGAAACATACCGGCAGTATACCAGGAGTGGGTATTCTTTTTATCAACGATACTGTACAGTTCGCACCTGTTCCCCACCTTTTCGGCCTTTCGTGCAAAATCCTCAGCACAGGCATATTCTATCAATCCGTCATGCCTGCTCTGTATGAGCAGCATCGGAATATGATTTCCTGTCATGAGAGCAGCAGGCTCACCCTTTCTTCTGTCATAGCCTTTCTTGAAAAGCTGGTCGAGGAGCAGTCTTAAGGTAAACGACTGATCGTTTCTAAAGCTGTATGGACCGCCCGAGCCTATGTAGCCTATAATCCCCGAAATATCGACGTGACACTTTTCCTGGATTTTCTTTGAATAGCACATAAGCGAGGTCAAATGTGCTCCAGCCGAAGGTCCGGCAACTATAATCTTTGATGTACAGATACTTCTGTCTTCCAGATACTTTATGGCAGCATTGAATCCGTTGCACACATCCTTTATCTGGCAGGGATACTTAAACTTTGGTGAAAGTCTGTAGCCGAGCGATATCATTCTGTAGCCTTCACCCGCCACACACTGTCCGACAAAATCAAAAAACTTCGGAGTACCGGCATTCCAGCCTCCGCCATGAACCCAGATTATTACTTTGTCTGATTTTACCCTTTCCGGCTCATAAAACAGAAAATACTGATCCTTATCTGTTCCGTAATCAACTCTTTTGGGCTTAAATCTTTTCTTCACCCGAAGCATTCTGCCATACAGCCCAAAGTAACTCAGACTTTCGCGCATATAATCATTCATACATCCCCCTCCCTGACGCATTTTTCTGATTATACTCTTGCCTGCCATCCGGAACAACGCCCGCAGCAGGAACAGCTCCAATGCATATGCTTTCCGCAGACTATACCGAGAACCTATGTAATTATATCATTAAATACATTTTATTACTAAAACAAACAGGACAGACTACAGCTTACTGTAATCTGCCCCTTCATTATCTGTAATAATACGCAACAGCCTGCATTTATAAAATGTACGGCCGCACCGCTTATGTCATTCCTCAGCCGAAGATTCCGCCTGATGTAGGAAGCGGTATGGTAAGCATATATATGAATGCGATAAGCAGACATACTATACTTATTGTCAAAACAACAACCTTATTTGTCTTATTCTTGAATACACCCACAATACCAAGCAGGAACAGTACAACGCTGTATATTACGCTAACAAGCGAGAATTTATCACCGTTTGCATTATCTTCCTGACCCTGAGCCAGCACTTCTTCAGACTCAGCTAAAACATTATATGAATCCTCAAAATATGCATTTACGAAGTCCTCGTTAATAAAAGGTGATGTGACAGCCTGACCGCTTTCATCATGGAGCCAGGCAAGTATCTCTTCCTGATCATTCTCACCATCAAAGAAACCGTAGTAATCATATCCGATAACACTGCCCATTTCTTCAGTCAGGTTATCTGCACAAAGCCACTGCAGTTTCCATACATTCTCTTCAATAGCATCCTCGTCACCTATTGAATCAGCATAAAGAATTGCCACTTCATACTCAGAAATCTGATTCCAGATTTCCTGATCCTGAGCCATTCTCTGCACGGCCTCATTGTATCTTGAGTTACCGTCGCTTGCTATATTGTTACTCTTGGCATAATTTGTAGCCTGATTTCCGCCATGGATGGATCCTGCATAGCTGGCCCATGCTGTAAGCAGCGCCGTAACACCCAACAGGATTACCGTGATTATCTCAATAGCATTCTCGCTTAAGAAGGATTTCTTCTCCTTGGCAGGCTTTGCAGCTTCTGCTGTTGCTTCTGTTTTTATTTCTTCTTTTACTTCTTCACTCATTTTGTTCCTTTCTGCCACTGTATGTGGTCTCTCCCTCATTTTTTGTTTTTATGCCTGACAGACTTACAGCAATTCTGCTATAAGCCTGATAAGACTCTCTGTTTTCTCCCAGCCAAGACAGGGATCGGTTATGGACTTACCATATATTCCCTCTCCTATTTTCTGAGCTCCATCCTCGATATAGCTCTCGATCATAAGCCCCTTTACGATTTTTTTCACATCATCGGAATGCCTTATGCTGTAAAGCACATCCTTGGCTATCCTTATCTGCTCCATATACTGCTTGCCGGAATTTGCATGGTTTGTATCCACTATAACAGAAGGGTTAGCAATATCTTTATCCGCATATGCCGCCGCTAGATTGATCAGATCCTCATAGTGGTAATTTGGATGGCTTCGTCCGAATTTATCCACTGAACCCCTTAAGATTGCATGCGCAAGCGGATTTCCGGGAGTCTGTACCTCCCACCCTCTGTACTGGAATCTCTGGGGATTCTGTGCCGCAATGATCGAATTAAGCATTACGCTTATATCACCGCTGGTAGGATTCTTCATGCCGGCCGGAATACCCAGACCGCTGGAAACAAGTCTGTGCTCCTGATCCTCCACGGAACGGGCGCCTATAGCAACATAGGATAAAAGATCTGAAAGATATCTGTGATTTGAGGGATAGAGCATTTCTTCCGCACATGTAAAGCCGGTCTCTTTTACTATATTGCTGTGCATCTCCCTTATAGCCACGATACCCGCCAGCATATCCTCGTTTCCTTCAGGATTAGGCTGATGAAGCATGCCCTTGTAGCCAAGCCCCGTAGTGCGCGGCTTATTGGTATATACCCTGGGAATTATAAAAATCTTATCTCTGACATCATCCGCAACTTTCCTAAGCCGATGCATATAGTCAAGAACCGCCGGTTCATTATCAGCCGAACATGGACCGATTATCAGCAGAAACTTATCTGATTCTCCCGTAAAGATCTCCGCGATCTGTTTATCCCTCTCATTCTTTACCGCCGCCACCTGTTCCGGAATGGGATATTCTTTCTTCAACTCCTCAGGTGTTGGCAGCTTTTTTATAAACTCCATCTGCATATCCATAGTCTATTCCTCCTGCTGCCGAAAAACCTTAGTAATTATACCCGAGATGAACTCTCCACACAATCATAAAATTAAGATGTTTTTCGTTGATATTTACAATTAATCATGTCATTGATACAACTTTTGATCCAGCATTAAATTATCATTCTTAAACTTGCGTGTCCTACGCTTTTCATCATGGGCCACTTCCACTGTTATACTGCCAGGTGTACCAAGTGCCGATACTGAAGGCCCCTCAAAAAGCCCTTCCGGATCATCATCATACAGACTTGTTCCCTCCCGCATATGTTCAAGCTGAATCCGTCCCTCCTTGACACAAAATACTGCTATAGCAATAACAAAAACAACCAAAGCTATTACCCAGCCTAAAAAGCCGGGATTTATTACAACTTTGACAATCATTGCTGCAGCAGTAAGACAGGCCGCAAAGATCAAACGATTCAGCCATATCTTAGGTTTCACCTGTACCTCCCCCATATTATCGACTCGCCACTGCTCTGCTACCCCCGGTGGCTGCTGTATCATTGCTTCACCGGTCTGTCCGTTCATAGCAAAAGTATATTCCAACCCCTTATATTGAAACCTGCTGATCCACATTGGAAGCAGGCAATAACTGTAACTGGCACTCTTTACTTTTGAGAATGTAAAGAGAGGCGTTACACTATCGTAACGTGACTCCTTTAAGACCATATTGCGCAGATTGTTTCCAAGCAAATGCCTATCCACCTCTGCCTGGACTATATCCTTTTCTTTCTCCGGAGTCAGTTCCTGAAGTATAACCTTGTATCCGCTTATAAATGCCGGATTAAAATCCACCATTTCTCCCATATTAAAGGGGTATAACTTTCTTACAGAGGTCTCCTTAAATATATCACTCGCCCTGGCAAGTATCCCATCTACCCGTGATGTACCGATACGGGTAATATTATATTCGGTCTCATTTATAATTTTCACGCCAGGTTCCCCGCATGTTACCTTTCTTTCCTTGCCGGAAAAGACGCCTACTGTCGTAACCCCACAGTCAAATATCCAATAAGGCATATAAACACCCTGCATTCCCTGCAGCCAGCTTTCCTTGATTTTTTTTTCCGGTATTCCTGCTTTTTGGGCAGCAAGACAGCGCATTGTCATCCTGGCATATTCCCTGGTCTGTTTGAATGGAATGATCCCCTTCGGCATACCCCTCTCCTCAAACTTATCATCAAGCACAAGATCTGACCCACAGTAAGGACACTTTACCGTTCCCGAAACCGCATCGGTCATTATACCTGCACCACACCCGGGGCAGTTATATACACTGACATCAGTTTTATTTATCTCAGGCCCCTTTAATTCCTCCCAGTCCTGCTGTGCAGAGGGCTGCCATTCCTTCTCAAGATTCACAAACTCATCAACACTGAAGGCAGATGTACATGACTCACAACATAGCTTTCCTTCATCCGGTGCATAACAAATCCGCCCACCGCAGGCTGGACATTTTAAACTGGTTGCACTTCTTATTTTCTCACTTTCCATAAATATTTCTAAATATCCTTTCCAAATTTATGCCTTATGTCCGCCGATCTGCGCATTGCGTTCCATTGCAGTCGCGCCCTTTTCAAGATTCATCCCCTTAAGTACCGCATTCTTTCCGTATTTTTTCTGCACAGAAAGCATTGCCTTTTGAAGTTCGTATTCTTTTTGCTCTTTTTTTTCTGCTTCTTCTAAAACCTCCGGATCATCGAACAAAGTGAGCTGCTCATATTCCTTTTTGGTATTCAGGGCTTCATCACGATTCTTAACATGTTCCATGACCACATAAAAGCGTCGAACAAGCATTGAACTGTCCACGATCCTGTCATACAGCCTCACAGCCGCATCAGCTATGGCACTTGCCGATGATGTATATCTGGGCAGATTTTCAGACCCGTGGGCAGGTTTTGGAGCCTGTCTTCCGTAATGATCCTTTACCACAGGTCCGGAATATTTTTTCTTTCTTTCCGCATCTGTAAGATTCTCAATATCATATACTACAGTTAATACCACCTGATCGGTCACGAGATTTTTCTCCACCAGATCCATTGCGACCGAATCTGCCATCTCCCTTACCACAAGTCTTCCTTTTTCCGCAGTGTAAGGTTCCTGCAGTACTTGTCCCGAACTTATGCTGCTGCTCTGAGGTGTATAATTTTTTGCCTCTGCCACTGTACACGGCTCCCAGCCCCAGGCATGATCTATAAGCAGCTCTGCATTTACACCGAAAAGCTTGTATAAAAGATCCTCGTTATAATAATCTTTATCATCTCCGACGGAGCATAATGCCACATCGCCCATGGTATACATTCCATGTGCCTTTAATTTTTTAGC
The DNA here is from genome assembly GCA_946616835.1 of uncultured Lachnospiraceae bacterium. GTDB lineage: Bacteria > Bacillota > Clostridia > Lachnospirales > Lachnospiraceae > NK4A136. The sequence continues at coordinate 16,737 of CAMOJK010000008.1, read as the reverse complement.
TGTTCCCGGTCCCACTCTCCAGAAATCCGTAAGCGGCCTGTGGCTCCACAAAGATTTTCTGTAGCTCTCTTCAGTTAATTCCGCTATACGGACACCATCCTTATCTGCCTGAATATGCTTGGCAGTTATATCCATTGCCACCTTTGCCAGATACATATTTGTACCTATGCCGGCTGTAGCAGTGATACCGGTAGTCTCCTGTACTTCTCTTATCATATGCATTGCCAGCTCATGGGCGGTCATATTGTAGGAAGCCAGATAATGTGTCACATCAAGGAAAACCTCATCAACCGAATATATAAGCATATCCTCCGGTGCAATATATTTTAAATATATTGAATTGATCTTCTGGCTTGTCTCAAGATAAAGCTTCATCCGGGGCGGTGCTGTTATAAAATCAAGCTCCAAGCTTTTATCTTCCTCCAGCTCAGGTGCATTAAAAGAGCGACCTGAAAATGCTCCGCCCGCAGCTTTCAACCGTACTGCATTTACTTCCTTTACCCGCTGAAGCACTTCAAAAAGTCTGGCCCTTCCCGGTATTCCATAAGCTTTAAGTGCCGGAGAAACAGCCAGACATATAGTCTTTTCAGTTCTTGACGGATCAGCTACAACAAGATTAACAGTCAATGGATCAAGCTTCCTGTCTGCAGCCTCAACTGACGCAAAGAAACTCTTTAAATCTATAGCAATATATTTATGATCTTCTTTTGACATAAAAGCATTTCGGTTCTTATTTCAGTTCATCCTTCCGCCTATCCTGGCACCGCCTATGACCGTATCGCCGTCATAAAGCACTACCGCCTGCCCCTTTGTTATTGCCCGCTGCGGCTCATCAAAAACAACCTCTATACGGTCACTGTCAGTCTGGCGTACAGTACAGGGCTGCTCCTTCTGCCGATATCTTATCTTTGCGGCACATTTTATCTCTTTCGTTATTTCCGGAACTGAAATGAGATTAAGTTCCGTGGCATAAAGTCCCCTTGCAAACAGTCCGTCACCGTGGGAGAGTACCACCCTATTACCTGCCGTATCAAGCTCGGTTACATAATACGGACTCTCTGCCGCTATTCCCAAGCCTTTTCTCTGACCTATGGTATAGTGTATCACTCCCTTATGATGCCCCAGCACATTTCCATCATAATCCACGAAATCACCGGACTCGTATTTTTTTCCTGTATAATTCTCTATGAAAGCTGCATAATCTCCGTCGGGTACAAAGCATATATCCTGAGACTCCCTCTTATCCGCATTAAGGAATCCATTTTCTGCAGCGATCTCCCGAACCTGCTTCTTGGTAAGCTCCCCCAACGGAAATACCGTGTGAGAAAGCTGTTCCTGCGTCAGGTCATAAAGGACATACGACTGGTCCTTGTCAGCATCAAGCCCCTTTTTTAGTATAAAGCGTTCCGAAGAGACATCATAAACTATACGGGCATAGTGACCTGTTACTATCTTCTCACGCCCCCGTTCTAAAGCGGTATCTAACAGCTTTTCAAATTTCATATATCTGTTGCAATCAATGCAGGGATTCGGTGTTCCACCCTCTTCATAAGTTCTTACAAAACGCTTTATGATTTTCTCATCAAAAGCCTCGGTAAAATTCAGCACGGAATAAGGCATCCCCATAGAAGCAGATACCCTTCTGGCATCAGCAACATCCTTATCAGAACAGCATGTCTTAAAGTTGCATGCAATTTCCTCATTATGATAAAGGCGCATGGTCACTCCCTCACATTCGTAGCCTTTCTGTATCATCATCCAGGCCGCAACGGAAGAATCCACTCCGCCACTCATTGCCACAAGCGCAGTCCTGTTTATCTTCTCCGTATTCTTATTCTGATCCTTATCCGATTCTGAAATAATCTCTCCCATAGCACAATTCCTACTGTTCTTCTCCGTTATGTTCTTCCGCTATCATCACAAGTCTTTCAGCCAAAGCCCTTACTGCCATTTCACTTCCATTAAGTCCGTCTTCTAACGACTCTCTCTGAGCGCTTACAGACCTTATATCGGTAGCTTTGTTTATATCATCATTCATACCGGACACCAATCTGAAAAAATTTGCAATATCCGCATCACATCCGGCTATATCAGTTTCCAGCTCTGCTGCAAAGGATCCGCTTTCCCTGCCCTTTTCAATGCAGTCTCCGGTCTGGTCAGCTGAAAGCTTAAGCTCATTCCTTATGCGTATTATCATAAGCGTCAGGGCATCCGTGGTATCAAGTATCTTCTTCGTAAGCGTCTCTATTTCGTCTATGGCCGCTACAGCCGCATAGGTTTCAAAGCCATTCCTGGAAATATCCATTGAAGTATTTGTGGCATAAAGGTTTACCCTGGCAGAAAGGCTCTGAAGCCCCGTCATGTCATTGTAAAGAGTCTCCACCAGTTCGGCCGAGTTTCTGTTAATTTCCTCCAGGCTTTCCTGATCCTGTTTAAGATCTCCCACGCTCTCAGCAATCTCCTTAACCCTGCCGGAGATTTTTTTTAGCCTCGCTTCAAGTCTTCCGCTTTCAGCTAAGAGGGCATCTTTTTCGCTTATAACCTTTTCCATATAGGGGATCAGCTCATCCAGGGATCTTAACAGTTCACTAATATCCGAACTATTAGACATTATTCCGTTTGCGGCAGCATCTGCCACATCTATACAGTTTACCAGTTCCCTGCGGAGCTGCCCGCTTTCAGTTTTATTCTTTGTATTTACTTTTCTTAAATCACTGCGTGTCGTAGTCAGCTTGTTTTCAAGAATAGTATTTTCTTCCCGACGAAGCGACATATTATCGCTTAAAGACTGTGCCAGCTTCTCCAGATCACCATCCGTTGAGGCGATTTCCTTGTCGCGTATCATTCCCCGAACAAATCTTTCCAACGGAGCAAACATATTGTTGATCTTCCTTATAACGAAAAGCACGATTACCAGATAAAGTATCAGATAAAGACCGAGCATGGCAAAAGCATCCCATATAAGCACCGCTACCTCTGCACCGGTCAGATAGAGTATTTCCATTTCTGCCAGATAAATAAGGGCAAAAGCAATCCCGAAGCTTATGCAGATAAGCCGGTTTATCTCGTATGCGTGTGTTCTCTTTTTATCCCTGCCTGTCCTTTTCACTTGATATTCCCGATAATCTCCATATTTAGCTGACATTCAGACTGCCATTTGGACTATAATCACATTTCAGTATCATCAGACCGTTTTCCGGGCACACTTGCCCCCCTGACGAATGATATCCGTTCTCACTGATATTATAAAAAACCCGGAGGATAGAATCCCCCGGGTGAAATTATAACATATATACTGCCATTATATAACTAATCCAAATTAGTTGTTGATGAGCTTGTCATTCTCATTGTTCCAGCTGTAAAGCTTTCTGATATCAGCACCAACAACCTCTGAAGGATGCTCTGCTGCTTTCTTCTTCATAGCCTGGAAATGAATCTGGCCGTTCTTCATATCCTGGATGAACTCAGAAGCAAATGTGCCATCCTGGATATCGGAAAGAACCTGCTTCATAGCCTTCTTGGTATCTTCTGTAATGATCTTGGGACCTGTTACATAATCACCATACTCTGCAGTATTGGAGATGGAATATCTCATTCCTGCGAAACCTGACTGATAGATAAGATCAACGATAAGCTTCATCTCATGGATGCACTCGAAGTATGCGTTCCTGGGATCGTATCCTGCTTCAACCAGAGTCTCGAAACCTGCCTGCATAAGTGCACATACACCGCCGCAGAGAACAGCCTGCTCACCGAAAAGATCGGTCTCAGTCTCTGTCTTAAATGTAGTCTCAAGAACACCTGCCCTTGATCCACCAATACCTGCACCATATGCAAGAGCCTTCTCAAGAGCCTTGCCGGATGCATCCTGATATACAGCTACAAGACAGGGAGTACCCTTGCCTGCCTGATACTCAGAACGAACAGTATGTCCGGGAGCCTTGGGCGCGATCATGGTTACATCAACATCTGCAGGGGGTGTAATAAGACCATAGTGGATATTGAAACCGTGAGCAAACATAAGCATATCGCCTGCCTTAAGGTTAGGAGCGATTGACTCCTTGTACATGTCAGCCTGCTTCTCATCAGGTGTAAGTATCATGATAACGTCAGCCTGCTTTGCTGCTTCAGCAGTCTCAAATACCTGAAGTCCCTGCTCCTCAGCCTTCTTCCATGACTTTGAACCTTCTCTTAAACCTACGATAACATCAAGTCCGGATTCCTTCAGGTTAAGCGCATGCGCATGTCCCTGGCTGCCATATCCGATAATGGCAATCTTCTTGCCCTTCAGTGCGTCGAGATTACAGTCTTCCTGGTAATAAATCTTGTTTGCCATTGTTTCATTTCCTCCTTGGGTTAATGTTAATTTATATAGTCGGCTATTCCGAAACCGTCTCGTCGGTTGGGGGCAAGCTGCTACTAACAATTTTCAATCGTCAAACCAGACAACATCTTCGTCGCCTCTGGTAAGACCGGTGATACCCGTTCTTCCTATTTCGAGTATCTTATATCCGTTCAAAAGCTCTAAGAACGCATGAATCTTATTCTGGTTGCCCGTAATCTCCACTATCATGGAGGTCTGGCTGACATCTATGATATTTGCCCTAAACACATTGGAAACCGCTATAAGACCTTCTCTGCTCTTTTCGGTAACCTCAACCTTTATCAGGCAGAGCTCCCTGTATACGGAATCGTCCGGATTAAGTACCTTAATGTTACGCACATCTACAAGCTTTGCAACCTGCTTTTCAATCTGCTCAAGTATCTCATCATCACCGCTGGTAACGATGGTTATGCGCGTAAAACGGGGATCCGCAGTCACTCCCGCAGTGATACTCTCAATATTATAGCCGCGTCTTGAAAAAAGACCTGAAATGCGGCTGAGAACGCCGGATGTATTATCTACAAGAAGCTGAAAAACTTTTTTATTCATCTGCGGTGCTGCCTGAGAAACCATTTTATCCTCTTTCTGCCGCAGTAATGCGGCTCACCAAGTGAAATATTCGGAAACAACTCCCCTGAAAAAATTTATAAAAACAAATACAGAGAAGAGTATACCAAAAAATAATGCCAACTGCAAAAAAAATTCAAATAATTTTTTCCGATTTCTTTTGCTCAGTCTTCCATACATTTTTGAAGAGCTAATGTTCCTGTTCGGGCCACTTCAACTATGCTGACCTGGGCTAGCATGCTTATCATGAGCTGAATCTTTTCCGGGGTGCTGCAGATCTGCAGCATCATAAGAGTCTCGGACATATCAACGATCTCCGCCCCCATGACCTCGCAGATTTCCATTATCTCGCGGCGGTTGGTCTTATTATACTTAACCTTCATAAGCATCAACTCCCTTGTGACAGCCCTGCTCTCATCAAAGGTCTTTACCTTTATGACATCCAGCTTTTTATTGAGCTGCTTTTCAATCTGCTCCAGAGTCTGCTCCGAACCGCTGCTTAAGATGGTCATCATTGACACATGACTGTCATCCGTCTCCCCCACTGCCAAGGAGTTGATATTATAACCTCTCCTGGAAAAGAGACCTGCTACTTTCCAGAGAACACCGCTTCTGTTTTCAACCAGTACCGAAAAAATCCTTTTCATATGCACTGTCCCTCCTTAAACCAGATCCATGGGATCTATCAGGCATTCACAAAGACATGAATCATCATCTGCAAGAAATCCCTCTATCTGTTTTTCCAGATTTTCCATGTCTGCTATAAGCATGTATTTCATATCATAAGCCTTTGCAATAAAATCAAGATCCGGTGCTTTATTCAGCTCAACCATGGCATATCGGTCCTTTAGTGAAAAATGCTGATACTGACGGACCATTCCCAGATAGTTGTTTCTCATTACGACTATCTTAACATTTATGCCATACTGCTTCATGGTGGCAAGTTCCATCATAGACATCTGGAATGAGCCATCTCCACAGACAGCAACAACCTGTTTCTTCGAATACGCATACTTTGCACCTATGGCTGCGGGAATGGAATATCCCATTGTCCCCATGCCGCCGCTGGTCAAAAACCTTCCGTTCCTTACAATATGGTTTCTGCAGGACCATATCTGATTCTGTCCAACATCAGCCACATATACTGCATCATCATCCATTTTTTCCGAAAGCATTCTCACAAATGATGCAGGATCCACATATCCCGGATGTTCAGGCCTTATAACCTTAAGGTCCTTCTTATATCCATCCAATTCCCTGATCCATGCGGCATAATCACCGTCTATCTCATATTCTGCCATATCAGCCAGTATGTGAGCCGCATCCCCGACGATAGGAATAGTAGCGCCTGCGTTCTTTCCTATCTCGGCAGGATCCACATCAATATGGACAAGTACCGTATTTTCCGTAAGTACCTCTGTCTGATTGACAGCCCTGTCGGCTACCCTCGCGCCTATCATTACTATCATATCAGCTTCACGCATAGCCCTGTTTGCCGCAGGTGAGCCGTTATTTCCAACCATTCCATAATACAACGGATGTTTTGTGGGCAGCACGCCTATTCCCATCATGGTGGAAACAACAGGTATCTGGTATTCCTCTACCAGCTCTTTTAACTTACCTGCCGCATCCCCCAGATGAATGCCTCCGCCTGCGCAGATAAGGGGTTTCTTTGCCTTTTCAAACTCACGGATGACTTTCTTTATCTGAAGAGCATTCCCCTTAACCGTAGGTTTGTAAGTACGAAGCTTTACCTCCTCGGGATACTCAAATTTCTTAACTTCAGCTTTCTGCAGGTCCATCGGAAAATCAATGAGTACAGGACCCGGGCGTCCGGAATTTGCAATATAGAAAGCTTCCTTCACTATCCTCGGAATCTCATTTGGATCCTTAACAAGATATGAATACTTAACAAAACTCTCCACAGCCCCGGTGATATCCGCCTCCTGAAAAACATCCGACCCTATAAGTTCCGAACTCACCTGTCCGGTTATGCATATCATAGGGATGGAATCAGCAAAAGCCGTAGCAATTCCCGTAATAAGATTGGTTGCCCCCGGACCGGAGGTCACTGCACAGACTGCAGACCTTCCCGTCACCCTTGCCATTCCACTTGCCATATGTGCGGCATTCTGTTCTGTCCGGACTAACACTGTTTCTATTTCCGAACTGTATAGGGCATCATAAAAAGGACATATAGCAACTCCGGGATACCCGAATACACTCTTCACTTTTTCCTGTTCGAGACATTTTACCAGGGCCTCTGCACCGTTCATCTCGCTACCTCCCGTGTACTTGAATAATTAAATGAGTTGTGATAAATTCACTTAAGTAAGCTTTGGCTTAAAATCAAATCCATATATTGAAGGATTATTATATCATGAAATTCAGCCTTAACTCAAACAAAACATCAAATAGAGATTCAAAAAGCTTTTCAGGCATAAACTTCATGCTTTTTCCCATTATGCTTGTATTTATACTGATAACAGGCTGCTCGGATAAAAAAGATGTGGAGAATTACACTTCAAATATGACCACTTTTGTTTCCAATGTCGAGAAGCTTTCTGTATCAATAAATGCAATCGATCCTCAGTCAGAGGGTGCCTCCACCGACCTGCTCTTCTACCTTGACCATATGGACAGGACTTTTTCCCAAATGGCCGATGTAAAACCGCCTAAAGGCTATGAAAACATATCCGACATTTCACGAAGTGCTGCCACTTCCATGCGGAATGCCGTGCAACTCTATCATGAGGTATATGAAGCCGAAACCTTTGATGAGGAAAAAGAAGCCTTAGCCAGGAGCAGCTACAACTATGCTTTTGAGTGTCTGGCCCAGATAAGTGATATCCTTCAAACCAAACAATAAATCTCATATTCCGGCAAAGTGTAAATTTTCAGGCAATATCTCTGCCTACTCTTCTTCATCCGTATCGATCACGATTCCGTCATCAACATCATCATCCGACAGTTCATCAAATGTGCCACCGGCCTTCCTTGAGAACACCCGGCGCATCTGGTCTATCATTCCCGGATATTTTGTAGACTGGAAATCCCTTACTGCCATAAGGTAATGTGTTTCCACCTCCACAATTTTCTTATTCACGCCCTTTGCCATTACCACAAGCTTTTGGCCCCTGCGGACCATGCGGAATTTCTTTAGTTTTCCTGCCTTTGAATTGATCTTGTCCAGCTGCTGCTCGGAATACTTGTCTATGGCATCATAAATTTCCTTGCACTTTTTATTCAGGTTGCACATGCTTATAGTTGTAAACACAGCATCGCTTAAGAACACTACCCATATACCTATGGAAACATAATATCTGATGTTAGGCGGGATCTGTGCCATAAGTCTGATTACAGCCGGATGATAAAGCTTTACAAGAAAGAGAATGGCCAACCCAAAGAACACTCCTGAGGGTACACTTATACGCCCATTTATATTTAACGGATATGAACTGTAATCCCAATATCTGGCGTTGAACACCTTTTCAAGCACCCAGCTTGTTATATACTCTACAGCACAAACCGTAAGGGATGAGACTATCATTATCTTTATGGGTGATTCTATGCCCCGCAGGAGATAAAGATTAAGTATGGAGACCACTGCATAAATGGGACAGTACGGTCCGATAAAGCAGCCCCTGTTCATAAGCTTTCCCTGTTCAGCAATTGAATAAACCGTTGACTCATATATCCAACCGGTAAAAGCATATATTAGCATCGCAATGGTAAGCTGCGGAAAATCCATTCCGCATACCATAAAGGGTGAAAGTGAAACTCCGTCAGATAAATATTCCATTAACATGATCTTTACTTAAGTCCTCCAGGGAAAACGCCCCATAACAGTCTCTTTTGTCGCACATATCTTATCCGCAATACAAAGGATAATCCCTTCCTTTGTTTTCGGTGGCATCGGCGTAAGCGGGAACATATGATGCCTTATCATATCAGACTCAACATGGCTTAGCTCAAAATCCTTCTTTGCCTGAAGGAACGCTTTATGCGGATGCGTAAACCCGTGTATCATATTAGCCATGGATTTTTCATGCCAGTCATAAAGAAAATAATCATGAAGAAGAGCCCCCCTTATAAGGGACCTTTCATCAACCTTCAGGCCAAACTTTACCACAAGAAAATAAGCGGTGTATGCCACAGTGATGCAGTGTTCCTTGACCGTGGTATCGCCGTGCTGGATAAAATTCGTCATTTCATCAAATCGTGAATCCTGACGGGTTTCGCGAAGCACATTCTTAAATACCTTAAGCTTTTCAGGCGGAAGGTGCCTTATGAAAAGATACCTTATTTTCATCTGTCTTCTTTCCTCACGACCTCGCCGTTCTTTTTGAAAATACAATTCTCATGTATCACTCCGCGGACACAGGATGTAGGATATATATTTGTATGTCTGCCTATTACAGATCCCGGATTCAATACGGAATTGCATCCGACCTCCACATAGTCTCCAAGCATTGCGCCAAATTTCTTAAGCCCCGTTTCTATATGGTCTTCTCCGTCCTTTACAACTACAAGTGTCTTATCACTTTTAACATTGGATGTAATTGAGCCGGCCCCCATGTGAGACTTATAACCCAATACGGAATCCCCAACATAATTGTAATGAGGTACCTGGACATTATCGAAAAGGATCACATTCTTAAGCTCGGTGGAATTTCCTACCACGCAGTTCTTTCCTACAATGGCATTTCCTCTCACGAAAGCACAGTGCCTTACTTCAGCCCCTTCATCAATTATAAGCGGGCCGTTAAGATATGCAGATTCGAAAACTTTGGCAGTTTTTGCCACCCATATGTTTTCGCCCCTCTTTTCGTATTTTTCCAGATCTAAACTCTCACCGAGCTTAACTATGAAACTTCCTATTTCCGGAAGCACCTCCCAGGGATATTCCTTTCCCTCAAAGATACCTGCTGCTATGGTCTTGGTAAGATCATAAAGTTTGGAGATTTTTGCATTTTCCATTTATTCAACCCTCCTGCTTTTTCTTAGCTTTTGTTTTTGACTTTCCCTTATCCTTGGTATTTCCGGCATCCTTATAAAAGGATGCAGCGTAATCGAAGCATTTATACAATGTCGAAGTATTGGTAAGTCCTTTTACCTTTTCTGTATTGTTCCTTACAAATTCATTAAGCTTGACAGTATAATCATTTTTCCCCAGCTCACCTTCAGTGACCTGGGAAAGCCCCTTCTCCCAGCTGGCTGTCAGCGTAGGATTAAGCATAGAACCTATGGAATAACGGACCACATCAAAGACCATTTCACCTTTTAATGTAGGCATGATAATCTGAGTCTTTTTATTGAGTGCAAGATACTCCTCTTTATTTATGAGTTTATCCAGAATATCCGCCCTTGTGGCACTTGTGCCGATACCGGAGCCTTTTATCTGGGCACGCATCTCCTCATCTTCTATGAGCTGTCCGGCATTTTCCATGGCAAGTATCAAACTGCCGGAATTATACCTTTTCGGAGGGGATGTTTCCCCTTCCTTTATGTCATGGCCGGCACACACTGTCTCCGTCCCGTCTTTTAGTCCCGACAGGATTTTAAGGAACTCCGGATCACAACCATACTCGGCTTCTTCATTATCCGCATTATCAGACTTCTTCCCTGCAGCGTCACCGCCACTGCTATTCTCATCATTTCCGTTTTCAGTACTATCCGCAGTGTTATTCTTAAAGAAGCTGTACTTCATCACTGCTCCGAAGCCTTCACTTTCCATTACCTTGAAACCCGCAAAGAAAGTCTCACTTCCCTGCTTAAGCGTAAGAGAAATCTTTTTATACACCTGCGGTAGATAGAAAATCGCAAGAAACCTGCGGACTATAACTTCATAAACTTTTGCGCTCACAGGAGATAATCCCTGCAGGTTCTGAAATCCCTGCCCGGTAGGAATGATAGCATAGTGGTCAGTTATCTGCTTGTCATTCACATAACGGCTCTTTGCAATATTCTTATATGTGCCATTCTTCAGAACATCAGCAGCAATGGCAGAACATATGGGATATGATGTAAGGCCTTTTATATTCTTATCTATCACCTTCGCTACTGCTGTTGAAAGAACTCTGGCGTCTGTTCTGGGATAGGTTGTAAGCTTTTTCTCATAGAGTTCCTGAGCTATCTTAAGTGTTTCGTCAGGAGAAATCTTGAAAAACTTTGAGCAGATATTCTGCAGCTCCGCCAGGTTAAAAAGGAGGGGTGCATTTTTTTTCTCCGTTTTCTTTTCCTTAGCAGCGATCACGGCTGATGTACCGTTCTTACAGGAAGCATCAGCCTGTATCTTTTTTATCAGGCCTTCTGCATCTTCCTTTTTTAAGAATCCGTTATCCTTATACAGAAGCGGCGAGCCGAAATAGGCAGAACCTTCCACTGCACGCCACTGCGCCGGAATAGTCTTTCCGCCTATCACAAAATTACCGTTTATACGGTAAAACGGTGTCTTTTTAAACTGTCTTATCTCCCGTTCCCTGATAACAACCATTCCCAGTACGCATGTCATTACCCTGCCCACTGAAATAGCCGCACGGTCGGCTTTCAGATAGCTCTTTACATAGCCGCCGTATTTTAAGGTAAGGGCCCTGGAAAAATTTATTCCCATCAGATAATCTGCCTGAGCCCTAAGATATGCGGCATTTGAGAGATTATCATAAGCACTTATGTCCTTTGCCTCCCGTATACCGCGCTGTATCTCTTCCTCGGTCTGGGAATCGATCCACACCCGCTTCTGCACCTTACCGCTCACATGGGCCTCTTGTGCCACGAGCCGGTAGATATACTCACCTTCCCGTCCCGAGTCGGTGCAGACATAGATAGTCTTTATGTCAGCCCTGTTAAGGAGGGCACTGACTATCTTAAACTGCGCTGCCGCAGATGGGATCACCTCGTATTTAAATTCATTGGGAATAAAAGGAATAGTCTCAAAACTCCAGCGCTTAAGCTCCGGACTGTACTTATCCGGATAGCTCATGCTGACAAGATGACCTACACACCATGTGATAACGGCCTCCTCGCTTTCAAGGTAGCCGTTTGCACGCTTCATATTATATTTAAGCGCCTTGGCAAACTCCTGTGCAACAGAAGGTTTCTCGGCGATAAATAAAGCCTTATCCGACAAAACTCCCTACCTCACCTGTCACAGATCGTCTATGCCAATAAGCGTAACGCCGCCTGTCTTTTCAGCTTCTTCCCGGAGTTCATCCGTAAAGCTGCCTCTGGAAAAAATATAAATATAATCTGGTGTAAGTGAAGCATTTTCCGCGATATCAAAAGCACGGTCAAGAGCATCCACATCAGTCATTTCCTCACCTGAAATACAGAACGCAAGCAGATTGGTTTCTTCCTGATCCTGCATGACTATGTCTATGCTGCCCTTTTTCCCGGGCCACTCACCGGTAGTAACTGCATCTATGGGCAGACCATGCTCATCATTCATAATGCTTAGGTACTCCCTGCATACACGCGAAAAGCTTTCACCGTAAAATGAGTCGAGTTCCGGCTTAACAAAGCTCTCATAAAACTCTTCAGCATCAACACACTGATACTGTGATGCATTGCCATATATAAAACGGAAATAGAACAAAAGGAAATGAGGTCCTATACGGTAAAGGCCCTTTCTTGCATTTTCAAGGGAAGCCCCGTCAAAAGGAAAGACCTTTTTTACAAGTTCCATCTCCATGAGATTCCTTAAGTAGACGCTAATCTTTGCCCTGGAATAATTTGTGTAAAGATGCAGGTCATTCAGCTTATTCATGCCATTGGCCATGCAGTGGAGAATAGTGCAGTAAACACTTGTCTCCCTGAGTTCCTCTTCCACAAGCCGCATGCCTTCCCTGCATAACATACTGTCCTTATTCAGGATTTTCTTTATGATGTTGTCCTTTACGCTGACTTCATCGGAAAACTGTTCCCAATAGGCAGGAATCCCCCCCAGGATGCTGTATACTTCCATGCACTCCTTAGTGCTGTATTTTGAAAAGAAATTGACGCAGTCCAGGAAGCCAAGCTCCGGCAGCTTGTAAAAACCCTTGATAGCCTGCGACAGCTTTCCTATCCTTGGAACGAAATCATTTTCAACAAAAGATATGGAAGATGATATAAGAAGGACAAAGACATCAGTCTCCGCCGTCTCGACAAACTCAACCAGATCATCCATAAATGTCTCCGAGTATCGGATGATATCCTGAAACTCATCAACCATCAGAACAAATTTTTTCTCCGGATCCTTTTCCATGGCATCATCATATAATGCCCTGAAAATATCATAATATGCAGGCAGACCCTCACCAAGTCCGCCTGCTTCTCTCATCCATAATAGTTTCTGATGCATTTCGGCACAGCTTCTTGCCTGATAATAACTGTAATTCTTTCCCTTTGCAAACCTGAGGGCCAGAGCAGTCTTTCCTATACCGGGACAGCCGTACAGTACATAAAGCCCGCTGCCTTCTTTCTGATATACTTCAGACAGGTAAGCTGACTCTTTTTTTCTACCGACATACATATTATCCACCTTGACGAGCACCCCTTACTTTGCAGTAATATATCCCTTTGCCTTTAAGAGCTCTGCACAAAGTACAGCTCCGCCTGCGGCGCCTCTCAAAGTATTGTGTGCAAGGCCTACGAATTTCCAGTCGTAAACACTGTCCTCACGAAGACGGCCTACACTTATACCCATACCACCTTCATAGTCAACATCAAGTGCTACCTGAGGACGGTTGTCTTCCTCAAGATACTGGATGAACTGCTTAGGTGCACTGGGCAACTGCAATTTCTGAGGCTCACCTGAGAAATTAACCATCTTCTCAATAAGCTCTTCCTTTGTAGCCTTTTTCTTAAGCTTTACAAATACGGAAGCAGTATGTCCGTTGAGTACCGGCACACGGATGCACTGGCTGGTGATCACAGGTGATGTGGCCGGTACGATAACACCATTCTCAATCTTACCCCACAGACGAAGAGGCTCTTTCTCGGACTTCTCTTCCTCACCACCGATATAAGGGATTATGTTGCCTACCATCTCCGGCCAGTCCTTAAAGGTCTTTCCTGCGCCGCTTATTGCCTGATATGTAGATACGATTGCCTCATAAGGCTCATACTCCATCCATGCAGTAAATACAGGTGCATAAGCCTGAATAGAGCAATTAGGCTTAACTGCGATAAAGCCTCTCTTTGTACCCAGACGTTTCTTCTGGAACTCGATAACATCCATATGCTCGGGATTGATCTCAGGCACTACCATGGGAACATCAGGTGTCCAACGGTGTGCGCTGTTGTTTGACACAACAGGTGTCTCTGTCTTTGCATAAGCTTCCTCGATAGCCCTTATCTCATCCTTAGTCATATCAACAGCTGAAAAACAGAAATCGACCTGGGATGCAACCGCCTCAACCTCGTTAACGTTCATTACAACAAGCTTCTTTACTGCTTCAGGCATGGGAACATCCATCTTCCATCTGTCACCTACTGCCTCTTCATAGGTCTTGCCTGCGCTCCTGGGACTTGCTGCCACTACAGTAACCTCAAACCAGGGGTGAGTTGATAAAATGGTAATGAACCTCTGTCCTACCATACCTGTTGCACCTAAAATTGCTGCTCTTAACTTTTCCATAGTTTTTCTCCTTATTTTTATTTGATGATATTTAATCCGTTTAAATGATTAACGTTCCGCAGGAAACGGAATATACTGTTCAGCCGGCAAGATATTTTTTATATGCTTCCACCGCTTCTTCCATAACCTTATGTCCCGGTGCGCCCTTAGTGAGTCGGCGCTCCACACAAGTCTTCATTGAAACAGCTTCATATATATCTTCATCGAACATTGAAGAGATTTCCTTAAGTTCCTCCAGGGACATTTCTTCTATGCTCTTGTCCTTGTCGATACATTCCAATACAAGCCTGCCTATGACGGAGTGTGCATCCCTGAAAGGCATTCCCTTTCTCACCAGATAGTCTGCCGCATCTGTTGCATTGGTAAAGCCTTTCTTTGCACTTTCTTCCATCACATCCCTGCGGAACTTCATAGTGACAACCATTCCCGTAAACATTTCCAGGCACTCTGACACGGTATCTATGGCATCAAATACGCCTTCCTTATCCTCCTGCAGATCCTTATTATATGCGAGAGGGATGCCTTTCATCGTGGTGAGCATTCCCATTAATGCTCCGTACACTCTTCCAGTCTTGCCTCTTACAAGCTCAGCGATATCCGGATTTTTCTTCTGCGGCATAATGGATGAGCCTGTCGAAAATCCGTCATCTATCTCCACAAAACGGTACTCATTTGAGTTCCAGCAGATTATCTCCTCACAGAACCTTGAAAGGTGCATCATTATAATGGAAAGGGCATCCAGGTATTCTATAATATAGTCCCTGTCCGATACAGAATCCATTGAGTTGCCTGTAGGAGCATCAAAGCCAAGGAACTCAGCGGTAAAATCCCTGTCCAGCGGATATGTGGTACCTGCAAGTGCTCCGGAGCCCAGAGGACAGGTATTCATCCTCTTCCTTATATCCGATAGTCTTGATCTGTCCCTTATGAACATCTCAAAGTAAGCACCTGTATGATGAGCCAGTGTCACAGGCTGAGCCTTCTGCATATGGGTAAATCCCGGCATATATGTATCGAGATTATCTTCCATTATCTTAAGCAGAGCCCCCTGCAGTTCCTTCACCCGCGAATCGGTCTCATCCACCGCATTCCTTATATAAAGCTTCATGTCCAGAGCCACCTGGTCATTACGGCTGCGTCCTGTATGAAGCTTCTTCCCTGCATCACCTATGCGTTCCGTAAGCTTAGCCTCTACAAAGCTATGGATATCCTCATACTCTTCAGTAATCTCAAGGGTTCCGTTTTCAAGCTCATTCCTTATGTCATTAAGTCCTTTTACTATTGAATCCTTTTCTTCCTCAGAAATGATTCCCTGGCGGGACAGCATAGTTGCATGCGCAATGCTTCCTTCTATGTCCTGCTTATAAAGCCTTTTATCGAAATTAATGGACGCATTAAAAAGATAAACATTCTTATCTGTTTCCTTTGTAAAACGACCTCCCCAAAGCTGTGCCATATAGCTCTCCTCTTTGTTTAATCCTGATTTTATTGCTACATTATTTCACATGATGATAATAATTTCAACTGCCGATTTAGTGTGGGAAGCTTTTATTAACTGTCCAAACCGGTTACGCATCCATCCGCATTTTTTTCAGAAAGCCTGTCAGCAGTATGAGCGCACCAATCATTGTCACAAGTTCCGTCACAGGCTGTGCCCATATAAGTCCATAAAAATCAAACATCGAATTCATAAGAAAAAGCAACGGTATATACAATACTCCCTGTCTCACAATTGTTATCCCCAATGCACACAAAGGCTTTCCCATGGACTGAAAAGTCGCTCTTGAAGACGATGTAGCTCCTACAAAAGGCAGTATGAACATGTTAGCCCTGAGCACCCTGCAGCCATACCTGATCACTACCGGATTTACAGTAAACCTTCCTATGATGACCGGTGCAAAGATACCGAATATCACCATCACCACTATCTCCACTGCTCCGGTCACAAGCACATTTGCCTTTAAGAGCTTTAACATCCTGTCGAAATTTTTAGCGCCGCAATTGTAACCCATCAGAGGCTGCAGTCCGGCGGCAAAGCCCTGATAGATATAGCTTCCGAAGCTCATCACTTTCTGGGATATGCCCATTCCAGCTACTGCCAGTTCACCATAACCAACTGCAAGATTGTTCAATACCACAAATGTTGCAGCCGTAAAAGCGGTCTCCA
>CAMOJK010000007.1 GCA_946616835.1 uncultured Lachnospiraceae bacterium | reverse complement strand
AATGAGCTGAGATCATATGTACTACGTACCATTCAAACAAGGAACAGGGACGAGAACCATGTGGTCATCGGTATTTCTCAAGAAAAAAACCGGTGAAAAGCATTGGGGCCATTGGATTTTTCATCATAGTGAACTATAGTTAATTCGTTTAATATCACTCCACAGTCACATCCGGAAAATTACTTTCTATTATTTCCTTAATAGACTCAGGTCTTTTCTCAAAGAAGCCACGCATATATTCGCCTCTCTGCCAGGCTACTTCTTCTTCCCCGAAATTATAACGCTCTGTTTCCAGCTCGATCGGATAGAACATGAGATTCACATATTTATCAAGTACAGGCTGCACGGTCTCCGGTGCATATACTGTCTTGGAGAAAAGTATCAGCCTCTCGGAAAATACCTGTCTGAATTCCGCATTATCACAAAGGCTGTTGAATATTACATCTCTTTCCTTTGCATGCTCTATGGAATCATAATCTGCATACCATTGATCCATGCAATCCTCATCTGTATCAAAAAGTGTCCACCGCCATTTGGTATCTGCATATTCACCATCCCCCGCCACGCGGCTTCGCCACAGGCCAAAATTGGTGCTGGGCCAGTCATGATTGGCCAGATAAACTTCCGTAGCATAATAATCTAAGAAGCTCTCCATATCCACCATAGACTTGAACGCCTCGTAGTTTGCCGGATCCGACATATCATTCGACTCGCAGAAATCCACAAAATCTTCGTAGATCTGAAAATCTCCCTCTTCTCCTATCTCCAGCTCACCGCCTTTAATGTAAACGAGATTGTCCTTGTCCATACCGTAGTGGTTCTTAAAATACAGATTGTCGAATTTATCAGTGATCCAGTACACACCCCAGTATTCGCCATCCAGGAATACCACACATGGCTCATAGGAAAGATTGGCTACATTCAGATCTGCAGTCAGCTCAGCCGCAAGCACATTCTTGATCTTGGCTCTGTCATTTCCGGCACCGTAAAGCGCAAGCTTTTTGGACTCATAGCCCACCTGCGGAAGATCTGCCTCAAAATGCCCGTTACCATATTCCTTTCTTGCATAGAGATTAAAACTCTTTGGCAGACATACACGAGTACCATGCCCCTTGATCCTCACTCCGATCTTCTGATCGCAGAGGAGTTCCTTTTCCGGACTGAATACCGTCATATAGGCCTCGCGTTCCCACTCACGTCCCTTTTCGCGGTAGTTTGCGGGCCAGTATCTCTCATTCTCGCCCATATCCACACCCGCTTCCAGAGCATCATTGTAGGTTTTACCCAGTACATATATTCCGGTTTCATTGTCAAACATATTATCGGGATCAGTGATAAGGCTGACAAAACTCATATTCTGGTAGCCTTCCTTATCCTGAAAACCCACAAAATAGCTGGCGTATTTTTCCTGCAGAAGATTGCCCGCTTCGTCAAAAACTGCCGCACGGATAACATTGCATTTATCTATGGTCACTTCCGGCAGCTTATATGTTCCAAGCATAAAATATACAGAGGTGTCATCCCTCATACAGTAGACATTCTCATTTTTGCTGGCATCGTCTATGGTTATAGGTCCGCTGTAAACCGCCGACTCTGTGGTAGGCACGCTTCCGTCCAGGGTGTAATAAATAGTATCACCCTGCTCTGCCGTAATGGTCAGCTCAAATGCCTCATCATAAAATCCGCTGGGTTCTGAAAAGGTAATGCGGTTTACACTGACAGTCTCAGCGCCATCCGTATTCTCGGTGCTTTCTGTGCCTCCTTCTTCGGTCCCACCTGTTACATCACCCACGTTTGTACATGCTGCTACTGAAAAAACAAGCATCAGTATCATCACACATGCTATGATGGATCGGAGTTTTAATGGCATAGCGTTTTTGTTAAGCACGGCTTTTCCTTTCTATTTTCAAAAGCCCCACCAAAATGGTGGGGCTTCTAAAGCGTATATTTACAATCGTACCAAAAGCATTATTCCTTTACACCACCGAGTGCAACACCGGCTACGATGTACTTGGAAAGCAGGAAGTATGCTACCATAATAGGCAGGATGGAGATGAACAGACCGGTATAGATCTGACCGAAATCCCTCTGCTTATCGTTGGACTGCAATGCCTGCACATACATAGGCATTGTTGCCTTGTCACGCTCTGTTGCGAGTATAAGTGAAGGTGTGTACAGGTTGTTCCAGGATGCAACGAATGCGAAGATCGCCTGTGTAGCTATAGCCGGCATGATCAGCGGAACTGCAATCCTGTTGAATGTATAGAACTCGCTTGCACCATCGATTCGGGCAGCTTCAACGATTTCTACAGAGAAGCTCGCTTCCATGTACTGCTTCATGAAATAAACAGTAGTAGGAGCAGCCATTGCAGGAATGATAAGCGCCAGTCTGGAACCATACAGATGTGTAAGATTGCAGACCTTGATGAAACCGACGATGGAAACCTGTGTAGGGATCATCATGATAGCGTAGATGAATGCCCATACAAAATTTCTGCCCTTAAAGTGGTATACCGTAACTGCATATGCAGTAAGTGATGCAAAATATACCTGAAGAACTACTGTAGGAACTGTGATAAGCAGCGAGTTCAGCATGGACTTCCAAAGTGAAACGCCTACCGCCTCTGTCTTTGCCACCAGACCGTTATAGTTCTTTATGAAATTTGCGCCGGGTATGAAGTGGATACCCTGCTTGATCAAATCTGATGTCAGCGTGGAGTTAACGATCAGAATATAGAACGGGAAAAGTGCAAGTACAACCAAGATTATGCAAACAGCATATCTGAATGGTTTACGCAGGGAAAATTTCCCCTTTTCCTGCGTTGTATTTACCTGAATACTACTAGCCATTAATCTTATCCTCCTCTCTTACTCAGCCTACGCCTGATGACTTTGATTTCTTCTCAGATGTTGCAAGGAAGAAGATCATACTGATAGCAAGTGTGATGATGAACAGGATAACGGAATATGCCGCAGCACGGCCGTAGTCCTGCTTAGGACCTGCATCAATATAACTCTTA
Organism: uncultured Lachnospiraceae bacterium; assembly: GCA_946616835.1. Lineage (GTDB taxonomy): Bacteria > Bacillota > Clostridia > Lachnospirales > Lachnospiraceae > NK4A136. The sequence continues at coordinate 42,884 of CAMOJK010000007.1, read as the reverse complement.
ACCAGCATGATGATCGTCTGAGTAGAGTTAACGGAGTTAGCACCCCACTTTACAACCGGGCCTCCCTTGTTGAAAAGCTGGGGAATATCGTACATCTGCAGACCACCGATAGCGGAGGTTACAAGTGTGAACTGAAGGATGGGCTTGAGCAGCGGCATTGTGATAAGCCAGAACTGCTGTGTAGGTGTAGCACCGTCGACCATGGCAGCCTCATAAAGTGAAGGGCTGATACCCATGATGCCGGCAATAAGAACGATCATCGTATTACCATACCACATCCAGAACTGTATGAATGCGATAATGAATAGCGATGCGTAACCCGATTTCAATATATCGGAATTATCATTAAGTATGCCTACGCTCTTAAGAAGTCCGGTTATGGAACCGTTAACATCGAAGAAGCTGTAGAACAGAACGGCGATGGTAGCTGCCGTAATGATGTTGGGCATATACATGATGACTTTATATGCACCCTCTCCCCTAAGCTTGTTGAATGCATCTGTAAACCATCCTGCAAGCAGAAGAGAAAGAAGAATCTGCGGAACAAAGTTCAGTAACCACATAACAATGGTCACGATGATAGCATTGAATACCTCACCGCCACCCAGTGAACCGAACACATAATCAGTATAGTTATTAAGACCGGGCACAAGCTCGATCGTAGCTTTTCTACCATGTCCTACCTGAACCTGCTTAAAGAAGGAAATGTAGAAGGTATAAAGCAAAGGATATAACTGAAAAATGAGAAATACTAAAAAGAAAGGAACGAGGAAAATATAACCATATTTTCCATATTCTACTGTTTTACGTTTTTTTTGCACTTTTGTCACTCCCCAATCCGGATAAGTTAGTATACGCTTCTTTTTTTAATGGATAAACTGTGCACCGGTATGTTCATACCGATGCACAGCCTTCTTACCATTTAAGTTTTACTACAGTCTCTGCAGATTATTCTACAGTGATGTTGGTGTAACCGGAAGCAACTTCGTCCTTGATGAACTGGATTGCATCATCAGCTGTAGCATAGGTACCTGAGTTGTAACCCTCAGAAGCCTTGTCGATGATAGCCTTGATAGCAGAATCCATGTAAGTAGCGTTGCTAAGGTCGATTCCAGGTGCAGACTGAAGCCAGATTTCAACAGGGTTCTGTCCGCCAAGAACAGCAGCAGGATCAGCGATAACGCCGTCAGCAGCGATCTGCTCCATAGCAGCCTTGTTGTTTACGAAATCAGCGGTCTCAGCAGAGATCTTGTACATCATATCCTTATCGCAGCAAAGCTCATAAAGAAGGAATCCGCAAAGCTCAGGGTTAGGAGTATCCTCACCTACGCATACATAAGTACCGCCCCAGTGATAGGAAACAGGACCCTGGCAGATGTGGAACTTACCATAGGTGCTTGTTGCGCTGTCAGGAGATGTGCTGATGCACCAGTAAACTGACCATGTGCATCCGAAGTAGCAGAATACCTTACCTTCGTAGTTAGCATTCCAACCGTCTGACCACATAGAAGACTTATCTGTGTAATCTCCATCATAGAGCTTCTTAGCTGTCTCAAGATAATCTGTTACAGAGCTGTCAAGTGTAAGAGTCTCAGAACCATCAGCTGCGGTTGTTACCCAAGGCTGTGTCTGCTGATCCCACATAGCATACTTAACTTCATCAGGACCAGATACCATCTTGTAACCAGCTTCCTTCATCTTGTCAGCTGTTGCGAAGAATGCATCCCAATCCTTAACGGCCTCCTGAACCTCAGCAGGATCAGATGTGCCAAGAACTTCCTCAGCGATATCTGTTCTGTAGATGAGACATCCGGGTGTTGCCTGCCATGTAAGAGCCATAAGCTCGCCGTCAACAGTAGCGTAATCAACAGTGTACTGATATGCATTTGCATACATCTCAGGTGTGATACCAACTTCAGATACAGGCATGAAACCAACGCCTTCTGTGAAGTTCTTAGCTACATCGTTATCAGCAGGAACAAGTGAAGGATACTTGTCGCCAGAAGTCATAGCTGTCTCGATAGCTGTCTGATATGTTCCGTCTGTTCCGGATACACCGAGGTTGATGAACTCAACATAATCAGCGTACTCAGGATACTCATCAAGTACCATCTGAAGTCTGCTGCCGAACTCATCATTCCAAGAGTAAGCATAGATCTTCTTGCTCTCATCCCAACCTTCTGTGCTAGGAGCTTCCATAGTAGCTGCATCCTGAACAGCAGGAGCCTCTGTAGCTGCCTCGCCACCATCAGCAGGAGCCTCTGTAGCCTCTTCGCCACCCTCAGCAGGAGCCTCAGTAGCTGTCTCGCCGCCTTCAGCAGGAGCCTGCTCTGTTGTACAAGCTGTCAGAGTGCCTGCAACCATGATCATTGCCATAGAAAGTGCCAATAATCTCTTTTTCATTGTTACAATTACCTCCCATAAATATTTGTATAATCAGACGGCCCTATGCCGTCTGCAATTTGAATATTAGCATAGGCAAAAAAAATGTGCAAGACAAAAATGAAAAAATTGTGAATAATTGTGAATGTTTAACAAAACTAATTATGAACTTTTATTCACAATTCGTTCATAAACTGTTCATAATTGTATTTGTTCTAGATTTATCTACTATATATTGTAGAGAGATTTTCGCCCCTTACATCACCTGCCAGGGGGATATTTCCGAAATTATTCGAACACTTCACATTCAGATGTATACAAAATCACCATTCCAGCGGTCATGGTTACCGATTTATTCATTTGCCAGCTTCAGGCCTCCGTCGCCTCCGTGTCTTAAGATAGTTCCGGAAAAAGGCGGCAGAGTAAGTATTATACGCCCATTTTCAAGCCAGTACTCACGGTGCGCATCGTCAAAGCCATCCTCCCAGGTCAGCATTACCTGTTTAAGAGTGGCATTCTTACGGATACCCAGCTCCCAGAGGGAGATTTCCTCCACAATAGTCTCCGCAGTATTATTCACGATCACCGCTGACTGGCCTTTTTTGCTGAAACGCCCAAATGCCAGCAGGCCGTGTTTTATCTTCAGCACCTTTATTGAACCATATTTAAATTCATGGTATTTCTTTCTGATAGAGATCATCTTTTTATGAAACTCTATCATCTCCCTGTCTTCATGCCCCCAGGGATAGGTACGGCGGTTATCCGGATCCGTAAATCCGCACACTCCGGCCTCGTCTCCATAATATATGGTAGGAGCTCCCATCCAGGTAAACTGCACCAGGACAGCTTCCCGCATTACCGCTTTGTTCACATCCCTGTCGGCAGCATCCGGACCGAGAGTCCCGGTCCTGCCAACTATATGATTTGTACGGGTAAGAAATCTGGAATGATCATGGTTGGACAGCTCGTTCATCGCCGTTAACATTGAAGGTGCCGTCATCTCTGCATTATGGTATACCATGGCGTTCCAGAAATTCTCGGCATTGTTAAGCTGGTCTTCCCTGTACTCATCGCTATGCTTCTGCATTCCGGTGAGGAACCAGGTCAAAGGTTCCATAAACGCGTCGTAATTCATGACCGTATCCCACTCACCGCCCTTGAGCCATGCATTGGGCGAGCCGTAATGCTCCGCAAGTATGACAGCGTTGGGATTGGCTTCCTTTACCGCCTTCCTGAAATCCTGCCAGAATTTGTGGTTGTACTCAGTGGACTGTCCCAAGTCTGCCGCCACGTCAAGACGCCACCCGTCAGCATTGTATGGGGCAGACACCCACTTTTTCGCAATACGCATTATATAGTCATGCAGATTCTCCGATGCTTCATAGTGAAGTTTAGGCAAAGTATCATTTCCCCACCATCCGTCGTAGGTATAGTTATTCGGCCACCTGTCCTCGTAGAATTTAAAATAATCATGGTAAGGGCTGTCCTTATCCACAAAGGCTCCCTTTTCATATCCGGATGCATTTTCGTATATGCGCTCACGATCCAGCCATTTATTGAAGGAACCGCAGTGATTGAAAACACCATCCATTATGACCTTTATACCGCGGCTGTGTGCCTCGGCCACCAGCTCCGCAAAAAGTTCGTTGCTGGCTTCGAGGTTTTCCTTATTGGTCACACGGTCAATATAGCGGGTGGCATGGGTATTATCCCTGTCTCCCTCTTGCAGAAGTTCGCCCTCATCGTGGACTATCCTTCCGAAATGAGGATCTATGTAATCATAATCCTGAATATCGTATTTATGATTGGAGGGTGAGACAAAAAGCGGATTGAAATAAATGACCTCAATCCCCAGGTCTGCCAGGTAGTCAAGCTTACTCATGACCCCTTTAAGATCACCACCGTAAAAATTCCGCACATCCATGCTGTCCGGCTTACGGTCCCAGTCATCTATTTTCCTGACAGGCTCTCCGATATATGAATATTCATTTGTAAGTACATCATTGGATTCATCACCGTTGCAGAAACGCTCAGTGAAAATCTGATACATCACGGCGCCCTTTACCCAGTCAGGAGTCTTAAAGCCCGGATATATCCTGAAGCTGTAATGGTCATCAGGGACCCTGCCGACACCCCTGGTATCAAACACCACCGTAATATGTCCTACCGAAACCTCAAAATAATATATGAGGGGATCCTCTTCCAGCTGTATCTCTGCCTTATAATAGTCAAAAAGCTCATCGCGGTCATACAGCTCCATAGGAATCTTTTCCTTGTCCATAATAAGGATCACACTGTCAAGATTGTTGCGAGCCGCACGAAAACGAACCGTTACCACATCATAGGGCATTGGTTCCGCAGGTGATATGAAATTCGGTGTGGAATCTGAATAGAAAGAAGCCTTGCTTATAATGGGACGCATCCCTGCAATGTAATATTCATTCAGCCTCAACAAACTTTTCTCGATCATAATTCCTTTTCGCCGCCCTTATACAGCTTACTTATAGCCGTTTCCTCAGGTCACCCTGATCAGTCACGGAAATTCTACCATAAATTAACATCATTTTTTTGATATTTTGTCATAATTCAAGTCATTATATATACCATCCGTGTCACAGGAGACCATCAAAAATACTTCTAGCTTTTTCAGAATCATCATCCCTGTACGAAGCCACATTCGCTACCAGAACTTTATTGGGTATCCTGCTCACAGGCATTACAGCTTCCACCATAGCATCTATCTCATCAAGCCGCATCATGAAATGCATCTCGTTTCCAAGGAGCCCCATCCTCCTGGCGGAATCTATCAGGGCATTGAGCATGGAACGAAGATCATCCTCACAGGATGCAAATATGCATGTAGGATACAGCACGTCATCAACAACCATAACCATGAGAGCACCTGTTACTTCCTGCTTCTCCATCACGATAAAGCTGAGTTTGGGATCATAAGATCCCGGCAAGCCCTTCTTGCTGAAAAAGGTCTGGCCCGTTCTGGCAGTACTGATTTCTTTAAGTATCTCCCTGGTCTTGTAAGAAACCGGACGTCTCAATGGGACCACAGCCACAGGATCTTCCCTGTTTTCCTTCATCTTCTCGTCCCTCATGAGCATTCTCAGGTCCGTATACCATTCGCCCCCCAGTTCTACTTCATTGTCAAAGGAATTAGCCCGGAAAAAATCCTCTGCATCGGAAAATACATTATACCTTTCGTAGTCAGCAGTAAAATAAGCACAGACATTTTCCATCTCGCCTTCATCTGCCATCTCAAAAATGCGCTCCAGGATTTTTCTCCCTATCCCCCGTCCTCTCATTTCCTTGATAACATAAATCCATTCAATAATGAAATCCGTGCCTGATGCCGTACATATCACAAGTCCCACCGGAACATCCTCGTCATCATCATCCGTATCCACTACACCAACGGCATACACTCCCGGAAACTTCGTCCTTCCCATAAGAAGAAAGGGATCCATACCCTCAAAATATTGCATTTGATCCTCTGTAAGCGATATAAAATTAATCATTTTCTGACTCCGTCTTTTGTAACCGTAACAGTCTTTGCACCGGGAAAAAGCTTCTCCACAAGTCCTCTCATCGCCATCGTATTGCGCCTTATCACTATGCGGGTATCAGCAGGGTAGCAGCGGTCAGCCACCATGCCCGAATAACACAGCATATACAGTATATCGGCTGGATCATCAGAAAAACATGCTAAGATACATATTTCAAGCTCATTCTCTGCATTTTTATGGAACATAAAAGCTCCCAGCACTTCGCCTTCAGAATAGAGACAGCAGGACACCCGCCTCTCGAAATAACTTATATTTATAGTCTCCAGATCATAGACTATGCCCACTGCACCGCAGTACAGACATTTCCTGAGCACACGCCCAAGCTCTCCCAGATTCAGTTCCCCTATACTTTTAATATATTCTGGGATATCCCTGCGATACTTTGAAGTAACATTCACCAGGTCGCCCACGCTTATGGTCACATCCTTCCCTTCCCCCCTGGTAAGAGGGAAGCCCTTTTCCTTAAGGTAGCCCTTTGTAACCTTGGATACAGTGCCCCTTACTTCAAATTTTACAGTCAGGGAATGCGTTTTAGCATAATTCAAAAAATAATTGAATACTTCATCAAAAGCATCCATGTCCTTATTTACAATGTAACGGACATCTGCCCTCTCCTCACCTGTCTTCGGTTCATTGACCAGCTCCCATATTAATATAGCGATACCCTCATTCCCTTCAGAAGCCACGCCTCTGTAGCAGGAACGCACAACATTCTCATGAGCCAGTTTCGGGAGAATCTTACTATACTTATCAATATTTTCCGAATCTATTTTATGAACGGACATAGAATCCTCCCGGCTTACACGCTGCTCTTTATTCATGTACCAAAGACAGCTGTTTAGAACCTGTGCAGCGGCGGCAGCAAGTACTTCACACTTGCGGTAATTGTATCATAAATGCGCACATAAAAACCACCTTGTTATAAAACAAGGTGGCTTTAGTCTTACTGAATATTACTGTTCAATCTGCGAAAAGGATTAGAACCAGCCCTTATGTCCGTTAACATATATAGCCTGGAAATCCTCATCAGACTTTGTAAGATAGATGATTCCTTCTATGAAACCAATCAGCTCAACGATAGCTGCCAGTGTACCAAGTGAAAGAAGGCTTATAACAAGCATGATGACTGCTTCCTTGGTGTATCCAAGATAGAACTTATGAACACCGAATGCTCCAAGAAAGATTCCCAGCAGACCTGCTACCATTTTACTCTTCTGATTTTCCATTTTTTCCCTCCCTAAAGCTATGCTTTTTGATTATTTTTCTTATGTACCAAGTACATACCTTTCACAATATAACACATTTTCTTATTTATTTGCAAGTACAATTTATAAATAAGCATAGCGCTCATCATACTAAAAAACCACCCTGCCAAAAATGACAGGGTGGCAATTCTTTTTATCAGATTCCGCTTAAATTAGAACCAGCCCTTGTGACCATCAACATAGATAGCCTGGAAATCTTCATCACTCTTCGTGATGTAGATGATTCCCTCGATGAAACCGATCAGCTCAACGATAGCTGCCAGTGTACCGAGTGAAAGAAGGCTTATAACAAGCATGATGACTGCTTCCTTGGTGTATCCAAGATAGAACTTATGAACACCGAATGCTCCAAGAAAGATTCCCAGCAGACCTGCTACCATTTTACTCTTCTGATTTTCCATTTTTACCTCCCCGGGCACAGCCCTTAAGATTACTTTACTTTTTACATACCACGCCGTGTCAAACTACATAACACAACACATGAAAATATAGCATACATACACAGCTTTTTGCAAGCATTTTTCATTGAATAACAACAAAAATGTCACTAACAATAACAAATTTACGGTAAACCATTACCAATACCTGCAAAACATCTGCAAAATCGTCCGCTTTTTAACCGATTAGAACCATCCTCTGTGTCCTAATACATATGTCCGATAAAAATCTTCGTCTGACTTCGTGAAATAAATTATAGCCTCAATAAGCAGGATGGGCCCCGTTATAAAATAGATAAGTCCGAATGTCAGCGGTCCGAGCAAAAGCTGCACCAGAAGGATAATGATACCTTCAGTAGTATAGCCAAGATAAAACTTATGTATACCTAATCCGCCAAGGAAGAGAGCCAGCAGTCCTGCTGTAACCTTATCCTTTTTAGGAGGCATATTGCCCTGGTTCATATTTGGATTCATGTTAGGGTTCTGATTGAATCCCGGATTAGGATTCTGGTTAAAACCCTGATTGTTGAAATTCTGGTTCATGTTCTGGCCGTTAACCGGTCCGCCCTGCATGTTCATATTCTGGTTCTGATTCATGTTCTGATTCTGATCCATATCGTCCTCCCCTTCATTGATTCTGTAATTTCCTGATCTTTATTCATAAACCCGACGGTCTCCCGCCGGGCTCCTGAATTTAATAATTAAATTATCAATCCTGCAGATTACTTGGAATACTTACCATCGATGAATACAACTTCAGTATCATTTTTGTATGCATCACCGTATACTTTGATAAGCGCAATGATAAGGTCTACCCAGGACCATATCCCACAGCCACCAACTGTTATAAGCTTAAGTATTCCCAGAGGAACCTGACCCCTCATAAAACGGTCAACTCCAAAGCTTCCGAGGAAAAACACATACAGCCATACCCATGTATTTTTTTCAATTCTTTTTTCCATTATTATATCCTCCTATTGCACAAAACAATATAAGGTCTGCCCGACCTACGGGTTAGATTTTATTGATTTTCATATGCTTTGTCAATAGCATTTACTGCCAATACTGTACCAGATCCCCAAGGTAATCTATATGGAAAAAAATCATCAGCAGGTTACGGACTATAAAATAAACTGCTATTCCTGCCAGTATGCCCCAGGCTTCAAGATCCGTCAACGGAGGGATCATATTCTTTTCCTTACCCGGAGCCAGACAGTTATATAAAAGCGCTGCCCATATCCTCATATAGAAAATGCACATAATAAACGGGGCAGGGTTCGCAAGCAGAGATTCCACAAACCTGCCGCTTACAAAATACTGCACTGACCTCGTGCCTCCGCAGGTAGGACAGTACAAATGGAAATGTCTCCATAAAAAACACGAACCGCCAAAGGAGATATCATCAATATGACCTCTTAAATATATGACGGCAGGCACCGCCACTATACCTATGAGTGTCAGGACAATAAGCCATATCCTCTGCCACCTTATGTCATACATGACATTCTGTTTCTTCAGAAGAATACTCCGATTCCCATCGTGCAGAGGTCAACGACAAACTGCACGGGAATTGCACATATGGCACAGATAAGTCCTGCTATTGCCAGCCCTTTCTTTGAACCGTTATTTACAATACCCACTATGCCGAGCACGATGGCTGCAAGTGTAAATGCATAAAACGGATCGCAGAAAAATGAAAGTATTCCGAAAACAAGTGCCAGAACACATACCGTAGTCTGATCCTTTTTCTCGGGCGCATAGTAATTCGGCTGATTGTAAGAAGCAGGATTAGGCTGTCCATAGGCTGTTGAATTATTCGGGCCATATGAATAGCCGGAATATCCCTGACTGTTCCCATTATTATATCCGTTGTTATTTCCGTTATATACAGTATCTGCACTGTTTGTTACATTAGGTACAGGATCGCCTGTGCCTGCATTTGAGCTGTTCTGCGCAACCGTCAGTTCAGCTCCGCAGCTTTCGCAAAATCTGTTTCCATCAGGATTCTCTGCTCCGCAATTTGGACAATTCATTATTATTTCCTCCCCATTTTAATGTATCCAACACCACTGCTTTTTTATTAAATCATAAGGGTAACATTATGTAAACGATAACTTTTGCACTTTTTACCTTACCGGTTACCCTATCTGCTCCATGATCACAACGAACAGGGGTATAAACAGCCATGGACCTATGCCCAGAACCAGACTTATTATAGGCATCCATATCAGCTTATACTGCTTTTTCACCAGATCGATTATTGCTACGATCAGTCCCATCAGACCTCCGACAGCACTGGTGATCATGACCGCTGCGATAAAGAACATCATCCCCATTATACCAACAACCGCTTCATTAGTTATTGCCGTTGAACCGGGACCGGTTCCCGCAAATATAAGACTGAAAAAGATAAAAAGTCCCGACAGGATTTCAAGCCCTGTTATCACAATCGATATGATCGATGCTATAAGACATCCTTTTGATGTTTTTTTCTCTTCCATAACTAATAACTATCATCCTTTATATTACTTCGGTCATCCGGCTGATCCTCACATCTTATGCATATATACAAGTGTCTTCAGAATGCCTCCGGATCACCGGACACTCCGCTCAGCACTCCCTTAAGCGCTGTTCTGTTATTGATAAAATTCTGTTTGATCACCGGAAACTCTCCGTTGATCCTCTTTATCTCTTCCTCAAGCTGCTTCTTCGTCGTCTGATATTCCTTTTCCACAGGATAATAGAAAATTCCTACAGGTATGGCAGCGATCAGGAATACAATACCGATAAAGAAGAGCAGAGTAACTATACCCAGCACCACAAGTATTATCAAGGATATCATAAGAACCATTCTTTTGGTAGTGCTTGCATCCTTGATGGCCTGTTTCTTTTCTTCAATGAGCGTCTGTCGGTTATCATCATTGGGAAGACCGGCGTATGCATAGCTGCTGCCATCATTCGAAAGGTACAAATAATAATCAGTTCCCTTATAGTCTACTACTATTTCATATACGGCAACGGATACCCTTCTGACATCTCCCCTCTGTACGCTGACTCCGTCAACCCTTAAGTTTCTCACGGATTTATTTCCTACAGTACTTTTTGCCTTTTCATTTATCTCATTTTCCATCTTTTCCTTTACGCTTTGATTAAAAGCAACCGCATCCGGAAGATCATAATCCAGTGCAGTACAGTCGGATGGATAATCAAGCTGCTCTATATCTATCATTTCCGGTGAATGGACATTGGCATACAGGATTCCAAATATCTCATTGTACTGCTTATTACCCGACACCAGAAAATCACTTGTGGCACTGACAGCCGTACTCATCGGAAACCACTCTGTACGGTGCCTGGTCTCACTGTGCATATTTTCACCGGAGCCGACAATCTCATTGTACTGCCTGCTGACACCCTTCTCATACTGTGCAGTACCTATGCCGGTACAGTTATCAAACCAATATGCCGGAACTATCACCCTGTTTACATTTTTTACTTCACAGGCTTCATAAACATCAGCCGGCGGGCACTGCGCCATAGAGAGCATTTCCACTATCATCTTATGTATCTTCGGATCGTTCAGTCCAAACGGCAATCCGCCCATGATATTTTCCTTATTAAGGATCTCTCTGTTGGTTTCTGCTCCCTTTATGATATTTTCCACACCGCAGTACGGACACTTTATGCGTCTCATCGCTCCTTTAGGCGGATCCAGCGGTGCACCGCATCCATTGCAATTCAGACTGTTTACTTCTATCCCCATTTTTCCCTCCCCGAAGAAAATCCCCTTAGTTATTAATTTTTTCTCACTCAACAACAGAGAAAGTATAACACATCCCTCCGGTCAAAAACAGTAAAATACTGCATGGCAGACAGCTGATACATATATTCTACACAGGCGGCAGAGTGTGGTTTATCCATCTCCAAACATAACACACAAGCAGTGCTGCTATGACGATCCCTAACAGCGTATTTCCAAGCCACTTCGGCATCTTAAGAATCCCCGTCTCATGCAGCACTATCCCCGCAGCGGTCAGAATAGTCATCGGCCAGAGCGGATGATAATGAAAGGCCATTTCTATATCACCCCTGAGCACAGACTTGATCGCTCTGGTGGTTCCGCACAGCGGACAGGGAATTCCGGCAATCGCTACCAACGGACATTTATACAGCCTGAAAGCCATAAGGACTGCCAGCACAAGTATGATTACAATAGGAATCCAGACCTCAGTTTTTTTCAGCTTCTCTGTGATTTTTGTCAGTATCTGTTTCAAGATATTAACTGCTTTCCCTAAATCGTAAAATATAAAACTAAAAGAAGTTCCTGCAAAAATGCCCCAAACTTTGGAATATTTCCGAACCGTCCACACGCTACACGGTTTGGAAAGTTTTATTAAAATGCGCATCGACTTAGGTATTATACACTATACAACAAAATAAACATCAAAAAAGTACTTATAGCTGCCGCGATCCGTACGAATCAAAAAAAGTTAATTTTGGCTAGTTGAGCATAATATGCTATAATTACCAAACGAGGGGCTTTACAGTACGGGAACTGCATCAGTTTGCCGTTCCTCAAGGAAAAGGGGGGATTTGTATGGCAGAAAAACTTAAGCTGGAAATGGACGAATCCACACCGCTGCGCGATGTGGTATATAATACTTTGCGGCATGCGATACTTGCAAACCAGCTTCCGCCGGGAACCAGGCTTTATGAGGTACACCTGGCAGACGAGCTTGGTGTCAGCCGCACCCCTGTCAGGGAGGCCATTCAGAAGCTGGAGCGGGACGGGCTGGTAGTCATGAGGGCAAAACGCGGTGCAGAGGTTGCACCCATAACCCTTACGCAGATGCGCGATGTGCTTGAGCTCAGGATGATACTGGATGCCCTGGCTGCCGAGCTTGCCTGTGAAAGAGCAACCGATGAAGACATATCCATAGTGGAAGATGCCGGAGTACAGTTCAGAAGAGCACTTAAAGAAGGAAACCTGCACACAATAATAGAAAAAGACACACTTTACCACGGCTCCATTTCAGCCGCATCCCACAACAAGAGGCTGCAGGAGATAAACCGCGAAATGGAGGACCAGGTAAACCGTTACAGGTACGAGACCATTAAGCATTTTTCTGACCATAGCCGTCTTGTAACAGAGCATAAAGATATTCTTGAAGCCATAAAGGCACATGACAAAGAAAAGGCTGCAGCAACTGCACGCTCACACATATCCTGGCAGATGGATTCCTTCCTTGAAAATCTTTCCGACTGATAAACCGTCGGGATTCTGCCAGTGCTTCAAATTAGTCCTCTAAGCGGAAATGCTACAATGTGAACGACCTGTCACAGGATCAGGCCTGAAAGGAAATAATGACCAGAGATGTTTTGATATCACTGAAAGGACTGCAGTACCAGGGTCCCGACAACGAACAGGGCAATGCGGAACTGATAGTACCCGGGAAATATTACATAAAAAAAGGCGTTAGATATCTGATATACGATGAGCCTGATGATTCAGGAGAAAAAAACTGCCATACCATCATGAAGATTTTTGATGACAGGATCGAGATCACCCGCAAGGGCTCTCTTTCCGTCAGCATGAATTTCTTGAAGGGCTGCAAGAACCAGTGCAGTTACAAAACCCTTATGGGCACTCTTATGGTGGGCATAGATACTACCGACATCGTCATCACCCAGCCGGATGATGACACGATGAAGATAGATATTTTCTACAATCTTGACCTTAACTACGCATTCTATGCGGAATGCCACATGGAAATGGATATCAGATCCAAGGATACGGCAGGAGCATTCTTTGCATGAACCAATTGATTTAAATCACTTCGAAGGCTTTGCGCCGGCTTTTTCCTGAGCCATTTCAACCGCACGCTTGAAGATGTTCTTTTTCTTTTTCTGTTTTTCCGCAAGCTGCGTACCGTGAACACCCTTAACTGCCGTGATATAGGCTCCGCTGACGGTAGCCTTCACTTCCTTCTTTACGGGAATGATGTCAAATATCTCCTCGTCACAGAACATCGTCATGATCTGGGGGCCGACTTTTACCTTTACAACAGGTACTTTAACGCCCCTTGATATCCAGGGCACCTGCTTAAGCACAGACTCAGGCAGCTTCGCATCCTTGAGCTTCATCTTTTTCTTGTCGATTATAAGCATGGATACAGTCTGCTTGTTTGCTTCCATCAGGGCCTGCTGCTCGTCCTGTTTGGTCTTCATTTTTTTCCCGGCAAAATACAGGGCCACCATCGCACCGATGGTAACTACCACTATGACTATCGTAACTATAAGCTGGGGACTCATCAAAAACCTCCTGTAATAACGATTACTGCCTGTCCATGCAGCGCATTGCCGGTCACATCCGACGCCTAGAGTATTCTATCATTTTATGCATATATAAATCAATTGCCAAAACTTCACGCGATCCTACCCTCTCAACTTCCCTCGGTATATGAATATATCCGGAAAGCGTTTCCTTAATGCAGCTTCACTCTCTGCTGCCATGGCATCATCTTTGTACAGTGCAAATACCGAAGGCCCACTTCCGCTCATAAGAGCTCCTGCCGCTCCGGACTCAAGCATTGCTTGTCTTATATCAGCTATCACCGGATGGCTTTCCTCAGTCATAGGGGCAAAGACATTCCCCAGGAAAGGGATAAGACTGTCAACAGCTTCTGCCAGAGCGTTCTGTTCTATATTTTCTATAACAGAAACCAAACCATCCGTATCGGGATGATCAAGAGTGCCCGCCTCCAGCTCCCTGTCCAGATTTGCATAGCCCTCTGCCGTGGATACAGCTGTATCCGGCTTGGCTATTATAACCGTTATAGCCGGAAGCCCTTTTAAATCCATCATTTTCTCTCCTATGCCTTCACATAGGACAGTCCCACCTTTTATGCAGAAGGGAACATCAGCACCGATGGTCTTGCCTATAGCACACAGGTCTTCTGTCGTAAACGCAAAACAGCAGGCTTCATTTATTCCCACAAGTGCTGCTGCAGCATCCGTACTGCCTCCGGCAAGCCCTGCTGCCGCAGGGATCCTTTTATTTAAGTTAATGTGAACACCCGGCACTCTGAGCCCTCGTTTTTCAGCCTCAGCCAATACCGCTTTTGCCGCCCTGTATGCGATATTTTTATCATCACAGGGAATAAGGTCATGCCCTGCTGCCGGCATCCCCTCACATTCACTCTCTACAGTGAGTATAATACCCGGCTCATCAAGACATTCCACCGTTACCTCATCACAGAGATCTACCTGCTGCATCACAGACTTTATTGTATGATAGCCGTTCGGCAGCCGCCCCGTAACATCAAGGGTAAGGTTTATTTTCGCATATGCATTGATTTTTTCCATCTGTTATGGTTTCCTTCTCTATAAGCAGTCATAAAGCAGACTTACTTTGACTTAGTCCCACGCTTCTTCTTTATCATCACCGTCACAAACACCAGCACAGCAATAGCCACCAGTCCGGAAGCCGCAATTATCGCTATAAGCTTGTAGTTGTACTCATGGACTACACAGTACAGCGGATATTCATCCGGCATCTCTATCTCCAGATACGATCCTCTTGTCAGATATTCACACTCTTCCCAGCCGGAGCCGTTATACTTATATAACCTTATATTCTTGTCATAAGGATTCAGTATCCTTAAGACAGCATCCACCGGGGTACCATCCTCGTCCATTCCGCTGCTGCCGATCATTTCCACTGCGTATGAAGTAATCTCTTTATATGGCAGCTTATGATATTCAGCTATATCCGCTGCACCATTATTGAGTACATGAAGCTCCGCATCCTCATCAAACTGTCCGCTTACCAGTGCCAGCGCACGGTTCGAAGATGCACTCTCACGCTCTTTGCTTTCAACAGTAGTCACATTTTTTCTGTACTCCGCTATTATTACCAGGTTACCGTCTATGGTATCCGTATCAAGCTCGGACCAGGATCCGTAATATCCGTCTTTTTCGGGTATTTCAGGATAAACTATCAGGTCGACACTGTCATCAAACTTAAGTGCCTGGGTTCCTATTTCCCTGAGATCCTCATCTTCATCTTCATCCACATTTTCATCAACAAAGAAACGCACTTTCAGGTTCCTGAAATCCGAAGGGCAGTTGCCCATCTTGAGCAGTTCCTCATAGCTTATCCTTTCGGCAGCTCCCACATAGTTGATGTTATCGATACCGAAAAGATCCTCGCTTACATAATAGTTAAGCGTAACATTCTCAAGCATAAGCTCTTCCGTATCATCGCTTATTTCGATCTGGCCTGCTATGGCTCCGCACTTTCCGCTCTTTACAGGTATATGGGGCATTGCGAAGCAGGATGAAATGGTAGTGCCATATCCCGTTATGCCGCCTATATAATCCTCACCCTCAAGAGTACAAAGTGAATAGCAGCCTTTTATCACGGAAAGGGACTGTCCGGCCACTCCGCCCACATAGCTTCCGCCGGAACTCTTTACGGGACCATAGGATGAGCATGCGTTTATGATCCCCTGCTTCATAAAGCCCGCGATACCACCTGCACCGTCATTCTTTGCAGTCACATATCCATGATTGATGCAGTTGTGAAGGATATTCTGGGTGGTATACCTTCCCCCCAGCTCGGTCTCAACCGTACCTGCTGCATTCTCCTCAGGATCGTTTTCATCAATGGCCATGGATCCCGTTATACCGCCTACATTTATATCTCCGTTTATGCTGCCATAGTTAACATTTGAAGACACCTTGCCGTTGACAGCCTTCAGAAGCGTCTCCTCCGAAATATCGCTGTAGTATTCCTCTAATCCGCCTTCCATACGGGTAAGGTCATCATTTATTATGTTGTAGATTTTATCCAGCTGGTCATTTATATCCCTCAGATCATCATTTACCTCAGCAGGATAATCATCAGCATGCTCTGAAAGCTGGCTCAGAATATCGCTCATCTGGTGCATCTGAGCATTGAGCGCATCCGCATCGTCCTCCACGCTCCTGCTGATACCTACCAGCTCAAGCTCCTTTTCGGCATTCAGGTAGGTTACGATATCATCCACGCCTTCCTGTGCAACATCCGCACTTTTCTTTGCCTTTTCTGCAGCATCAGAAGCATCATCTATGGCATCGGAAGCATCCTCCACTCCGTCAGAAGCATATTCCGCATATATCCTTGAGAGAATAAGTGAAGATGCAGCTATGCTGGATATCGCATCTGTTTCTTTTGTATAAGCACCCATAAGAGTGGTAAGGGCATTTACCAGTCTGCTCCTGTCTTCCGCAGAAGTCGGATCAGTCCACATTCTCGACGGGTTGCTTTTGTACTTTGCAGTGATCTCCGAAATCTCATTAGACTTTTCCTCCGTCAGAGCCGCCTGTTCATTCATGATCTTACGCTGCGCCTCTATATTGTCCCGCTCTCTGTCCACTGTCTTTTTATCTTCACCCTTGTAATCCGTGATACTGTCTATCGCATCACTCAGATCATCAAGGGCCTCGTTTAAGTCATCCACATCCTTACTAGCGGCATTCACATTGTCCACAACCTTCGGAGCCATCTCCATTACCTGGTCAGCCCTGTCACCCAGATCATTTATGGTGTCAGTATTCGTATTGACATAATCCTCTACTCCGGTACTGAGGGAATCCATGGTATCCACTGAAGCATCCGCTGTATCCCTGAGAAGATCAAAGTCCGCACTGAGTGTCGCATTTCCTTCATCCATATCATCATAAAGCTTATCGATCATATCATGAAGCTCAGTTACGGAATTGGAAAGCGACTCGGCAGAATCCAGCTCCAGGAAGGGTTCCATCTGCCCCACTATTCCGCCTACATCCTTGCGTCCGTTTACCTCGCCTTTATTGGTGCAGCTGATGATAGTACCGGACTGTCTGCCCGCTATACCGCCCACATTATAGCCGGCGTGAGGGTATCCGACGGTTCCCTGATTCTCACATCTTATTATCAGGCCTTTTGAAAGACCGGCTATTCCTCCGGTATCCAGGCCGCTCTGTATCTTTATCTCCTTAAGCGACTGAAGCTTTAAGATTTCCAGTACGTCACTGTTCATTTCATCCTCGCCGTTTATCCATTCGGCAGACTCGTTCAGTGAACCGTTATTGATGCACGAAGAAATCATTCCGTAATTTTTTCCGCATATACCGCCGGTAAAATAATATCCGTTTACCGCAGCGTTATTATTGCAGTCGATCAGATCGCCGTTTGCCTCATTTATCCCGGCTATTCCTCCGGTTACGGACTTGCCTTCCACACGGCCCATAAATTCACAGTTTATCACGCGGCCCCTGTTTATTCCGACTATTCCTCCGGTAACCTGCTCATCACCGGTAGCCTGTATGGTTCCGGCTATATTTATATTGCTGACTACGGCATCATCTCCCAGATAGCGGAAAAATCCCGTTACATAGCCGTCTCCTCCATATACATAACCGTTTATCTTATAACCGTTTCCGTCAAAAATACCATTGAAATACGGTATGCAGGTAAAATCCGATCCTGTCAGGGATATATCAGCAGTCAGAACCACTTCCTTATCGTCAGACCAGGTATTATCATGGCAGTTTTCAGAAAGCTCACGAAGCCCAGACAGAGAGCTGATCTCTATGCGCTCTTTTTTCTTTGCTTCGTTATCGGAAAGTGTATTTTCGGATGCGGTGTTTTCATCTTCCCTGCCTTCCTTATCCTCAGCTTCTTCTTTCTCTTCATCCGGATCATACTCCGTATATCCCTCCGGTATCCGGTATGACGCAGATACTGTCAGTGCATCAAAGGTAATGTTTGCACACAGAACAATTACCAGAAGAACTGTAACCATGCGTGAAAGCGATATTTTATTTTCTGATCTTAAATTAAATTTTCTCATGACTTTGCATCTCCTTTACTGTCAGATGCATCTGCCTGAGCAGTGCTCTCAGACACTCTGTCATCATTTACCGTTTCTTCTCCGGGCGATGGCTCTCCGTCGTCCGGAACCTCTGTACCTTCCGAAGGTCCTGCCTCATCCGGCAGTATCACATCCCCCGGCAGGAGATTTACTTCATCAGGATTTACTGCAGACATGCCGCCCATGGATACGATGGCATTTACTTCGCCTCTTACCACGCCGTGCATCTCACCCACAACAAAGCCATTTACCTGTCCTCTCACCAGACCATCGACCCTCACATATCCGCGTACCCGGTCGAGCCTTATGGGAACCGACACTTTGAAACTGGTCTTTTCTATTATCCTCTCACCTATGAGCAGGATCTGAGGCAGAACGAACATAACAAGTATGATGGAGATAATAGTTCCCTGTGCCAGGTACTTTCCTATGCCGCAGATGGAACCGTTGGATGAAAGCCTTCCGATGATCATACCGGCAAGCACCATCATGGAGCCGCTGGTTATGATGGTCGGGAAAGCAAAATTTAATGTCTCTATGACAGCTTCTTTCCTGTCCATTACTTTTCTGAGTTCCATAAAACGTCCTGCTATTACGATAGCGTAGTCAATATTTGCGCCCATCTGTATGGAACTTACTATCAGCTCGCACATGAAGAACACGTTATTCTGCTGCAATGTCGGCGTTGCAAAATTTATCCAGATGGCACCCTCTATGACAGCGATCAGAAGCAGCGGCATACCGGCTGACATAAATGTAAAGAGCAGCACCGCCAGGACTATGAGTATGGAGCCCACTGTTACGATGATATTATCTCTTGCGAATGTGTTCTTCAGGTCACGCTGGCTGGTGGAGTCACCCGTCAGTATTATCTGGTCTTCAGGATAATAAACCTCACCGATCTCATGCATGCGGTCAAGGAAAGCAAAAGTCTCTTTACCCTCCTGGGGAAGATCTAAATACACCAGTATTCTGCTATACTCCTCGCCCTCAAGCATATTCCGGAGTACCAGCATGGTGTCATGGGCTTTTTTCAGCCTGTCATAAACATCGTCATCAAGTGTGACATACCCTTCCTGCACTTCGTCGTACAGGAACATGATCACATCTATCAGAGGGATTGAATATGTGCTGATGCCGTTTACCAGCTTGGCATAGTTTTCATCATTTACCGCATAAGCAGTGTAAAGGAGCTGTGCCACTTCATAATCCACGTCCATGAGTTCCGAAAATTCCCTGGCGGTCAGCTTGTCCGTCAGGTTGTGCCCCAGCAGCTTGGTATTGCTGAGACCCATGCAGTGATCTACCTGTGGCTCACGCTCCAGATCTGCTATCATCTTCTTTTCCGATTCATAGTTTCCGGTCGGGAAACACATAACGACGAAGTTGTTGCGTCCGAAGCTGTCCTCTATAAGCCCGTCCGCTATCTGTACATCATTCTTTATAGGTGTCTTCAGCAGGGAATATCCGAATACGTACGGACATTTATTCTGCAGGAAGAAAGCTACTACCATGACAACAATGAAGATGACCGGCACAAACTTTCTCGTAGCAAATGCAAATTTACCGGCAAAATCTATTTTCGGTATGAAACTCTTATGCTTGGTCTTGTCCATTAAAGGACCAAAGAGCATCAGCAGGCCCGGCATGAGCAGGAAAACCGACATCAGTGAAAAGAAGATACTCTTTATCAGACAGATAGCAAGGTCGGAACCTATACCATACTGCATCATCATCATGGCTAACAGTCCGCCGACAGTAGTCAGACAGCTGGACGATATCTCGGGTATTGCCTTACTTAAAGACACAATGCAAGCCTCGCGTATCCCCAGAGTCTGGTGTTCCTCCTTATACCTGTTACAGAAAATAACCGCATAGTCAACGGACAGCGCCAGCTGCAGGACTATTGTTACGGAATTGGATACAAAGGAAATAGTTCCGAACTGAAAGTTTGTACCTGCGGAAAGCAGTGCGGCTGCACCAAAAGTAATGAGCAGCACAGGCACCTCGGCATATGTCTGGGATGTAAGAAAAAGTATGGTAATTACTACGAGGACTGCAATGATACGTATAGGCTTCATTTCCTCCGCAAGCAGCGCCGCCTGTGGATCACCCATGGATGTGGAAACATAAACATCATAATCCGACAGGCTCTGCTCTACTTTACCCAATGCTTCCAGCGCCTTGTCATCATCAGATTTATAATTAAATGTAATACTGTATAACGCAGAGAAATTATTATAGTGGTCAGTTGTTTCATTATAGGAAAGCATTGCAATATCGCTGTTCTTCTTAAGCTCATCAGCGATATCATTTGCCTCATCAAGGTCAATATTCATGACCATCACACGGGCGGTTCCATAGGTCACGAACTGCTCGTCCATAAGATCCAGACCCACGCGGGTTTCCATTGTATCGGGAAGGTACGCCGCAAGGGAGTTCTCCACCTTTGTCCATCCTGCTGATATAGCACAGAATATCATGCCCAATGCAAAAAGCAGGAAAAATAGATTTCTCCTGTCTACTATAAAGGTGGCTACCTTCAGCATTGGGCTCTGTTTAGCGGCCTGTTCGTTTTCTTCGGTTTCCATTAATGCATCAATCCTCTTTTCTGTGTATAAACTGATCTATATACCTGCGTTCATCAGCTGTCTGTAGTCCCAATTCACGAGGTTAAAACCGCTTTTAGCGGTTTTAACACTCGCTACCTTTGTTTTGCTGCAGTCGCCATAGTCTATCCGCCGTTGGCGTCTAGACTTGGACGGCGCTTTGGCTCCTAATGAACCGGGTCGCGTCGCGCCGCCGAGCTCCTTGCAAAACTTCAGTCGCTTGCTACCGAATTGGAACATACAGCCACCCGATGAACTTACATAGTGCTAGTAACTTAAGAAGTCATACCACATCTATTCATTCCCCTCACCCTCAGAAGAATCCGAGGAATCGTCAGTAGCAGAACCCTCCGGTTTGATGTACAACTTCTCCTGCAGGTACTGCTTATTGGCATCGAAATCTATTTTCAGGACCATCATGCCGCTGTCAGTGGTATAGTCGCTCCAGGTGCCTTCCAGTGGAATGCTTCCGGAATCTCTTCCGTAAAGCTTGAACTTCCAGGCCTGAAGGACCAGGAAATAGCACTCATTCTGAGTCATGTTGGTAGTAAGCTCGCTGCACACATTTTCTATGACCTGAGGGCCATTGTTCATCATGGCATTCGGCAGCTTGTCTATCACGTCATTTATGACCTTGCGCTGTCTGTTGGTCCTTTCGAAATCCGTTCCTATATAGCGGATCCTCGAATATGCCAGTGCCTGGGCGCCGTTTAAATGCTGCCAGCCACTGGCAGAAGCATCCATGTAATCCGTTTTTATATCCACACCCCGCAGCAGGTTAAACTCGTTTAAGTAGGCATTTATCCACTGAACTTCTTCATTTGTAACATTTATGTCCACGCCGCCCACTGCATCCACCAGAGTCGCAAATGCCTCAAAATTCACGCTGACATAACGGTTTACTTTTATTCCGAAATTCTGCTCTATGGTCTCCATTAAGAGCTCCGGCCCACCGTATGAGTATGCAGCATTCAGACGGTTCTTACCATGCCCCGGGATATCCACATATACATCACGCAGAACGGAGGTAAAAAGAATCTCATGTGTTACGGAGCTCATTGATACCAGTATCATGGCATCTGACCTGCCGTCATCATCACCGGTGCGGGAGTCGTTTCCTATCATAAGAACATTTATGACGCCACCCTCATAGGGACTCTCGCTTTTAACTGAGGCAATCTCATTGTAATGCATCTTGCTGTAAACATAGCCTACGCCGGCATAAAGCCCACCCAAAAGAATAGCGATAAGCAGCAGTATGAGTACAATGAAATTCCTGAACAGATGGCTTTTTTTCTTCGGAGCTTCCACATATACGTACTCGGTTTCACGCTTGCCGCGTTTGCGCCCCGGAGATTCCTCGTAAGACTCACCGCTGCGACGCTGCCTTTTGGCCGCAGCCGCCTGTGCCTTTTCCTGACGTCTTCGATCCTTTTCCGCAGCCGCAGCAGATGCGGCCCTGGCTTTTTCTTCCGCCTTAGCTGCACGCTTAGCCTCGGCTTTTTTCTTTGACTCTGCTGCTGCCCGTCTGCATTCTTCTCTTTCTTCACGCTTTTCGGCGGCAGCTTCTTTTTTTCTTATCTGCTCCCTTTTCGCAGCATCGCGTTTCTTTTTTTCCGCTTCCTGAGATTCCTTTCTTGCGGCATCACGCTTCTTTTTCTCAGCATCACGAGCATCTTTCTTTGCATCGGCACGCTGTTTCTTTTCACCGGCTCTGACATCACGCCTTGCAGCATCCTGTGCTCTGCGCTCTTTTGCCTCAGCCTTCCTTTCCTCGGCCTGCTGCCTCCTGGCAGCCCTGGCCATTTCCTTGCGCCTGCGGTTTTCTTCCTTAAGCGCTATGCGCCTGGCTTCTTCCTCATCTTCGTACTCGTCATCGTCCTCGTACTCGTCATCATCTTCGTACTCATCGTCGTCTTCGTACTCATCGTCGTCCTCGTACTCATCGTCGTCTTCGTACTCGTCGTCGTCTTCGTACTCGTCGTCGTCTTCGTACTCATCATCGTCCTCGTACTCATCATCGTCCTCATACTCATCAGCTTCCCCGGCACCATACCCACCGGGCTTACGGCGATTCACTATATGGCTTTTTCCGAAGGCATTTTTCAGCATAATATCAGCCGACCTCTCTCAGATATGCAAAAACTACATATCCTATGTACAAAAGCAGCATGGAAATGCCCCTTATCCTTCCAATCTTCTTTCCGAAGAGACAGTAAATAAAGCAGATTATAACAACTGCCAGCAGGATACCAATATCGCACATTGAAGCGAAATTTACACCTACCGGGAGGATAGTGCAAGACACGCCCAATATAAGCATTATATTGAAGATACAGGATCCTATAACATTTCCTACAGCCATATCCACCTCGCCCTTCTTTGCAGCTACCATGGAAGTAACCAGCTCCGGAAGAGATGTGCCCATTGCTACGATAGTTAATCCCACAAGGGTTTCCGACATTCCCAGTGAAAATGCGATATTTTTTGCAGACTCAACGACAGCCTCGCCGCCGGATACAATAAGTACCGCACCAAATATAATAGAAAATACAGTCTTGCTCATCGGCATAGGCTCGCTGCCATCTTCTTCCTCTGCCGCAGTGGGATTTTTCTTAGCAGCCATAACCAGAACTACCATGTATATAATGAATAGAATTAACATACCGATTCCGAATATGCGTCCCAGGTCATAAACCTTATCCGACATGCTGATATTCTCAAGCCTTGCGGACATAATAGCCTTGATCCCTACAGGCGCTGCCAAAAGCATTGCAATAGTGGCAAGGATATTAATGGGGAAATCCCTCCTTAATATAGTAGAATCTACGGGAACCGGATGAAACAGCGCACACACGCCAAGCACCACCAGGACATTAAACAGATTCGACCCCAGCACATTGCTTATGGCGAGCTCATTGGAGCCCTTTATTGCTGAGGTAACGGATACCGCCAGCTCCGGTGCACTGGTTCCCATAGCCACTATGGTAAGTCCTATGATAGCTCCCGGCACCTTGAACCGCTTCGCCACAGCGGAGCTTCCGTCCACAAACATATCCGCACCCTTTATCAGTGCGTAAAAACCAACGATGAGAATTTCCAGATAAGTAAGCATACATTCCTCTTTCTGTGCGCCTGCACGACCTTTTGACTAATCTGTAACGGTTCCTGCTGTTTCATTTGGTTCCCTTCTTCACAGACAGGAACCGGCATGGTTATCCACAGTACCTGCGGCTCTGAGGTATAAAAAAAACCTACACCACAGAAAAACCATGGTGTAAGTCTCGCTTTTTAAAACATGTTCCGGGGAAACCGGCCTTATCATCACCGGCCTCTTTCCCGTCCTGACGAAACACGCTGCAGCCTCAACCAAACACCACGGTGTAAAAAGGCTCGCAAGCTACTCCCTCAACACGTCCTTATATTAAAAAACATTTTTGGGAATTTGTCAACCATAAGAGGCTATGGTCACATCGATAAGCCACACAGGAATGTGCGGATACTTACTGTCCCTGCACGGACATTTCAAAAATCTTGCCTATGGTAGAGAGTGCCAGGAGTTCATACTCAGACCATTTCTGTCTCTGACCTTTTTTTACAAACAATACAAATCCCTGATAATCATCGTTGTTCTTGAGGCGGTAGAAAAGTGCAGATTCTGCCCCTCTTTCAACAAGCTTAGGTCTTAAATACTCTTTATCCCCTTCAAGATCATAGAGTCCGTCTATAACAAACATGCCATCCTTGTTAAAATGCGAATAAAACGCATCATCGAGTTCAATCCAATTAAGATCGGATTTGCTTATCTCAGAATTATCTATGGACCATTTGAATCCTACCTTGGCATTGTTATAAACGATAAGAATCTCCTGGAGATTAAAGGCTTCACCGACATTCCTGAAGGCCAGGGCATTGCTGCTCGTCCCCTTCTTCAGGTAGTCTTCTATCATATAATGAACTATGCCTACCTTGTCAAAATTATTGGCCAGCACAGTCTTGAGACCATCTGCGCTTTTCTCGGGAGCTTTAATCAGATCCGCATGCATGTCGGGAGTATAGATTATGTAGCGGTTACGCCCCTTTTCTTTTGCCAGGTAAAGCATCTTATCCGCCAGATCCTTGACATCGTCACAGCTTTCACCGTGATCAGGATAGGCAGCGGCACCCATAGAACAGGTAAGGGATATACCATTAAGCTTATCCTTGAACTGTTCCTCAACATTTACGCGTATCTCTCTCATGTAAGGGCGTAATTCAGCTTTATCGGCAATGCCCTTTGTGACTATCATTATCTCATCACCGCCGACTCTTCCGACCATACCATGGTCGCCGATTGCCCTGTTTATTATGGAAGTCACTGTATGCAGGACTTCATCTCCAAACGCATGTCCGAAACTGTCATTAACAATCTTAAAATTGTCCATATCGAACATTATAAAATATGTAGTGGGACATTCATCCTGTGCACACACCCTGTGAGCATATTCATTGATAGCCCTTTTATTCAGCATATCCAGCATGGCATCCTTATCGCTGGCGCGTCTGTATGAAGGTATCGATACCCCATCAGTACAGGGGATAAATACACCGTATATCTTATCCCCCTTATCTTCATATTTTTTAAAACGTACCAGATATCTTCCCTTGTGCAGATCGATGATCCCACTGAAACTCTTCTTTCCGGACCGCAGTGCTTCACGAAGTGCTTCAACCTGCTTCTTTGAAAGTTCAGTTCCCGAAGCTTCCAAAAGCTTGACAGATTCCTTGGCAGTTCCTTTGAATATGACTTTTTTTTCGGGAGTGTATTTAAATACCTCCATCAGGTCAGCCTCAGGATCATACAACATTTCTGAGCATTTCGATACTTCCAGAAAATGTTCATAATCCTCTATGGATAAATCTGATCCCATGTTCGTTGCTTCCATAACTCTCACCCGTCACATATGCAATCCGTCAATCTGTCTGATACTTACTTTTTCAAGCGTTATATCATCATCAACGCTGCCATCTATCGATACATTATTTATATCAATTTCTTTTACATTTTTCAAAAAGATACTGCGTCCGGACATTTCGGGGAAACCATCCATCATTACAGGTCTCTGGGGAGTGCGTTTATTTTCCTCAAGATATGAAACCTTTATATTCTCCAGCGATATCTTTTCTATCGGTGCTTCCGGAAGCCCCATCGCACATACAAACGATGCATCTACTCCCGTACAATCCACATCCTTTATGGAAATACTGCCGACTCTTGGGGTACGGTAATCCACAGGACACTTTTCCTGACTCTGAACATATTCCGTATGCCCGTCAGGATCACAGAAATAAAACATATTTACGGTAAGGGGCATATGCACATGATCCATACTGATATTCTCAAAAAGCAGATCTGTAAGTATGGATTTTTCTCCGCGTCCCCGCCTTGTCTTTATGCGTACACCGCGGTCCGTGCCTGCAAATATGCATCTTGAAACATGCACATTGCTAACGCCTCCTGCGATTTCGGATCCTATAGTCACAGAACCGTGGCCTTTTTCAAGCCTGCAGTTCCTGATCGTAACATTCTTAGTCTCTCTGTGATGATACTTTGCCATATAGAGCTTTCCGCTCTTAAGTGCAATGCAATCATCCCCCACCGATATGGTAGTACCTAAAAGGCACACATCTTCACAGCTCTCAGGATCAAATCCGTCTGTATTCGGTGAATCGGAAGGATTCTGTATAGTAAGATCCAAAAAGCTGAGGCTTTCCGAATAGTAAGGATGTATACACCAGCAGGCTGAATTCTTAAGTGTCAGTCCCTGCATTCTGATATTTTTGCATCTGATCAGGTTGACCAGATTAGGGCGCCATGCAATCCTTTTCTTCTTTGCCTCGATCCACCAGTCGCTGTTCGGCGCATTCCCATCAATAGTACCGCGTCCTACGATAGAAATATCCTCAGCGTTTATTGCTGTTATCAGTGACGCGAAACTGTCTAACGGATTTCCTTCCCAGCTGCCGAGGTTATATTCCTTGCTGTTGTCATACATATCACGCACCATACCGGGAAGTATGGGATAATTTGCTCTGTTAGTATCTCCCCGCAGCACGGCACCTTCATCTATCCACAGTGTCATATGACTCTTCAGGAATAAAGGACCGGTAAGATATGTTCCCGCAGGCACATATACAGTTCCATCGTCAGGGCATCCCATTATAGCAGCCTGAATGGCAGAAGTATCATTATGTATTCCGTCTCCCTCTGCCCCAAAACTCCGTACATTCAAGAGAATGCTTTCAGCCCTGGTCTGCACCGTATGCATATTATAATCGTTTTTTGCCTCATTGCATATAGAAATCTCATATTTATTTTCAGGCTTAAGCCCATCTATCGTTATGACATTCCTTTTTGTGCGGGCATACTCTTTACCGTTAACGCTGACTATACATTCGTCTTCAGTTTCAAAACGGTCATTATTATCCCTTTCGATCGTAATACTTCTGCTAAATATACCAGCTATCTCAAATTCCATATCAATCTGCTCTCCTGATCATTTCCGTGTATGCTAACAGAAAAGGTGCGACACCCTTCGCTTCATTCTCCACTACCGGTTCACTGAAGTAATACTCAAGCGAACCGTCCCTGTGCTGCTTTCCGCCCAATCCGGCCACGAGACATATGCCTGAAAGCTTGAGGGTTCCATCCTCGTTTTCCGAAAGGTATTTATCAACGATACCGTCAAATGCCCGCTCTCCCATTTCGGCATAACGCGGCGTAAGATAGCCCAGACGTACTGCCTTTAATATTGCATATGAGATAAGCGCGGTGCCAGAAGTCTCCAGATAGTTGCCCTCAGCTTCAGGATGATCCACCACCTGATAGAACATACCGCTTTCATCCTGGAAAGGAGCAAGGGCATCCGCAAGGTTTTCCAGGAGCTTTTGCAGATATCTCTTCTCGTAATACAGCGATTCATCCGTTGCCTGTGCCGTTTCAACCAGCGCAAGGGTGAACCACCCCAGAGACCTCAGCCAGAAATTGGGGCTGCAGCCGGTCTCGGTATCTGCCCAGTACATTTCACGGCTCTCGTCATATCCGTGATAGTACAGTCCGGTCTTGGGATCCTTCATATTCTTTTCAACATTTTCAAACTGATGTATGACATCATTGCACTTTTCCATTTTGTTAAAAAGTGTTTCGTATTTCATATAAAACGGTTCTGCCATATACAGGCCGTCCAGCCACACCTGGTTGGGATAGATCTCCTTATGCCAGAAACTTCCTTCCTTTGTCCTCGGCATTCCTGTAAGCTGTTCCCGCACATGGTCAAGGGCAAGCTTGTACTTATTTTCACCTGTCTTTTCATATAGGAAAAACAGATTACTTGCGGTATTGATATTGTCGAGATTGTATTCCTTAATATCGTAAGTCTTTATGGATCCGTCTTCCTGCACGAAATAGTCGATAAAATCCTTCGCGAACTTAAAATAGCGCTCTTCCCCCGTAATATCGTAAAGCGAAAGCAACGCAGTGATCATACACCCGTCGATATAATTCCACTTATTCGGGCGTCCCTGCAGGATCATTTCTTTATTCCACATGGGCTTCTCCGCACTGGAATTTTCTAGAAGATAATCAATATACTGCTGTATCCGGTCTCTTGTTTCTGCTGTCATTTGCCTGTTCTCCTGTCTTTTCTGTAATTGTCTGCGTTTCTGTTACTTCTGTGCTTTCCACTTACATAATCAAACCAAATAGCGCTTCGTTGTGTTTCCCGGAAAATGTATGTGGGATATTTTATTGGTTAGTTACTCACTTATTCTGAACATCCTTAATAATGCCTTCGATCAGCTCTCTTGAATGTACTGCGGTATCCGGCTTCGTATTCTCAAGTGTTGCATGAATATATGGTTTCTTTTCTTCCGCAAACTGCACGATCTTTCTGTAATCCATCTCGCCGTATCCGCAGCCTACTGCCTTCATTTCTCCTGCTTCAAACACATAGTCCTTTAAATGTATCATCGCTATCTCGGGAGCAAGGATATCCATTGCCTCTCCTATCACTTCATCCCTTGCCTCTATGCATTCCGGATCTATCAGGTTTACGGGATCAAAGATGATCTGAAGATTCGGAGATCCGATCCGGTCAAGGACTTCACGTGCCCGGCGCGGATTCCACACTATATGCTTATATACCGGCTCGATAGCCATGATCACGCCGCATTTTTCAGCATACGACACCACCGGGCGCAGATTGTTGATAAAAATCTCCAGTGCCTCTTTGCTGCGGCAGGCTTCCTTGTCGTAATGATAATCCGCATTAGGAGCGCCGGTTTCCGTTCCTACCATGCAGCATCCAAGGAGTGAAGCAAAACGAAGATGGGCACAGTAGCGGTCCTGAATGGTCTTTAATTTCTCAGGATCAGGATATGCCAGATTCTGATAATTGCCAAGCACTGCAATGTCTATGCCGGCATCTGCGAATACCCTTTTGAGCCACAGTGCATATCCCGGAGTCAGCGCTTCCGTTTCCTTTGGCAGTCCCGCTGTCTTTGCAAGAGCAATATGTGCACAGCAAAACCCCTGTTCACGGACTATATCAAGACGCTCTTTTATCTCACATTCTTTAGTATCATGCAGACGAATTCCTATTCTCATCCCGCCGTTCCTTTCTGTATTAAACCTTTTTCTCAATCCTCATCCTTATTCTCGCTATCAGATGATTTTTCCTTTCCTTCGTACTTGTCAAACAGACCGCTGTACATCATGGCTCTGAGATACGCAGGGCCTGTGAAACATATCACTGCAAAAAACGGTATCGAAGCATATCCAAATAGCAGTGCAAGTATAAACGGAAGAGGGATAAGAATTGCGGATGCTATGGTCCTTAATGTAAGTATCCCCAATACGGACATTGACAATGATGTTTTCAGTGTACCGCGGATAGTGTTCTTATATCTCGAAAGTACCGGGAAGATATATATCATTATCATGTACGCAATCAATGCAGCAGCAAGAAGCAGTATGAGCATTACTCCGGAAAACTGATCCCCCTGCATCCTCATAATGCGCCAGTCAACAAACAGAGCTGCCGATACTACAAGCATACCTATCCAGAGAATGGTAGACTGAACAAAGTTTTCCTTAAAAGATTTGAAATACTGTTTAACAATATATCCCTCTTCATCACGCACCAGCTTAAGCATGACATAATGCATGGCAGTAAATGCTGCCCCCGCAGTAACCACGGGTATGCACAAAAGGATCGTCAGAAAGTTTATTATCATCAGATCCGCAATTCTGCCAAGTACTCTCATAAACGGACTGTCAATCTCTAAAAATTTCATGATTCCTTACCCCTTTTCTGCCTGTATTTTTGATATAAACGACCTTACGGCTCGCTTATCTGGATTTTTTCCATGTGATAGAATATCCCTCTTTTTTCCATCAGTTCGTTGTAGCTTCCATCCTCGACCGTATGTCCCTTTGAAAGGACCATTATCCTGTCGGCATTCTTTACTGTTGAAAGGCGATGCGCAACGATAAATGTCGTACGACCGCAGATAAGCCTGTTTAGCGCTTCCTGTATCTCCCTTTCGGACACCACATCAAGTGCGGAGGTCGCTTCATCAAGAATGATAACCTTCGGATCCCTGATTATTGCTCTCGCTATGGATATCCTCTGTCTCTGTCCTCCTGAAAGATTTCCGCCATGTTCATCTATCATGGTATCCAGACCATCCGGGAGACCGGATACAAAGGTTTTCAGATTAGCCGCTTCAATAGCTCTGTCTAACGCTTCATCACTTACATTTTCCATACCGTAGGTGATGTTGTCACGCAGTGTTCCGGTAAATAAAAGAGGCATCTGCGGTACCACCGATATGAATCTTCTGTAGCTCTTCAGGTTTATGTCCCTGATATCCCTGCCGTCTACGCGGATAATTCCGTCATCGGGAAGCATAAAGCCTATCAGCATGTTCAAAAGTGTGGATTTTCCGGCTCCGGACTCTCCGACAAAGGCAATGGTCTCGCCCCGCTTCACCTTCATGCTGAGACCGTCCAGTATCTTCTGCTCTGTTCCGGGATATGTATAATCAACATTTTTTATCTCATACTCACCCTTAAGGTCTTCCAGCTCTTCCTTGCCCTCGTTATGCTCAATGTCCTCACTGGAGAGCACTTCGCCTATGGAGCTGACCGATTCCAGACCCTTGGTCATAACAGGCAGGAGATTAATGAGGGCTGTAAACTGATTAACAACCGTCGTAAATCCGGTCTGATAAAAGGTGATGTCTCCCACCATTATCTTTCCGTTCAGTGCAAGATATCCGGTAAAAGCAAGACATAAAGCCTGGAATACCTGAAATACCACCCAGCCTACGGCTCCGAAATTGGACTGCACCATATCCAGTCTGTATCCGCTCTCCGCTGTCTGCTCAAGCTGTCTGGATATCTTCTCCTTCTCCACATCCTCAAGGGCATGTGCCCTGGTGACGGGAACCATCTCCACCATTTCCATTACCCTGGCAGAGGTTTCTTCCATTTCCATACGAAAAGCTCTGTTCTCCCTGCTGATCTTTTTTCTGAAGGCTATCACTGTAAATGAGGCGATCGGTGCCACCAACAGAAAAAACAGCAGTATCGTACGGTTTTTAACTGCCGTGACAGATATCATGATTGTCAGGTTCATCACGATATTTATCACATTTATAAACATCTGTGACGATAATGTCTCTATCGCTTCCACATCACGTATGATCTTGGACTGCAGTCTTCCGGACTGTACCTGTGTATGGTAAGGTATCGAGAGCTCCTGAAGCTTTCTGACAAGAGCTGCTCTTAAGCCGGCTTCCGTCTGTCTCGTCACACGGCTGCGATACATGCTGTGAAGATAATTTGCAGGGAGGTGAATAAGCAGCAGCCCCAGCCATATTGCTGTATTGACTATTATGGCCGTCTTGGCTGCCTCCCCACCTTCTATTACACCGTTTATTACATTGGCTATTAACAGCGAGGAAAAAAGTGCCGGAGAGTGCTTTATCAGGTAGAAAACCGAGCTTATTAAAAATTTATGGTACTGTCCTTTGTAAAAGCCTAACAGAACCAAAAGCGGCTTATCGCTGTATTTCTTATAATATTTTACATACTTTTGCTCGTATAATTCCGAAACCTTTATTTTAGCCATAAATCAAGCAGTATCTCCGCAGATGTCACATTTATTCGGTCTCGTTACTGTATTCGCTCTTCTTTAACTCCTGCATATCGACGGCCTGACCGCTGCCCTCAAATGTCATATAAGGACATAGTGCTTCCTTTCCGTCTTCATCAACAGTCTTTGCATCATGTGCACACAGAAGATCCACATACGGATGGCCCAATTCCCTCAGTCCGTCAGCAATAAATCCCGCAAAAACTATGGCACCTTCCATTACAAGATGTGTGTTGTCCTTGGGATATACAAAAAGACTTCTGGATGCTATCTCCCCGATAGCTGCCAGATATTTTTCCGTAACGTATGTCAGGTCTATAAAAGGAACACCCTCAGCCTCTGCTGCTTTTTTTGCAGCGGCAGGATATCCTGCGTGACACCCCGGCAGAAAAGCACCGCACTCGTCAAAGTACCTGCGGGTGAGCGGTGAGATAATGACCGGATAAGCCTCATGAGCCTTAGCGGTACGGATCATTTTCTTAAGATTTTCCTCGTATACATCAACCGGTGCATACCTGGCGGGATCGGATTCCTTGGAGTCATTGTGGCCAAACTGTATCAGGACTACATCTCCCTTTTCCAGATATCCGTCCACCTGTTCCAGTCTTCCCTGATCTATAAATGACTTGGTGCTGCGTCCATTGATAGCAAAGCTTCTTAAAAATACATCATCTTTTAAGTACAGCAGAAGCCCCTGGGATAATCCGCACTGAGGCCATGTTGCGATCTTATTGAATGTTACTGTACTGTCACCAAGGTATATAAGTCTTTTCATCTTTCTGTCCTTTCGGTAATTGTTAAAATCATGATCTTCATCTGTATTCGGGATCATGGTAAACGTATCAAATACTCATTTTTATTTCTGATTGATCCGTTTACTATGACAAGCGGGCGACAACGTGTTTTTCATCACGTTCCGCCCGCTTTATATACAGTTATTTGATCAGCGGTTTAATTTCTATATACCACATCATTCCTTAACCGCACCTACGTTAACACCGGTAACAAAGTACTTCTGCAGGAACGGATATGCGAGCATGAAAGGCAGTATAGCGCATACGATTCCGGAATAGTACAGTGTACTCTGCGATACTTTGTAAGAAGTTGTCGGTGTATCGCCGTCCATGACCATTACTCTCAGCATGTACTGGAAGTTAGCCTGGTCACGGCTGGAGATATAGATCTGTACTGTGCTGTAGTCATTCCATACTGTTACGGCAAACATCAGACCGATGGATGCAAGCGCTGCTTTGGAAAGCGGAAGCACTATCTTGTAGAAGATCTGCATCGGTGAACATCCGTCCAGCTTAGCTGCTTCGTAAAGTGATGCAGGAATGCCTTCGAAGAAGTTCTTCATAAGTACCAGGTTATATACGTTCATACCATGCTTAAGCACCAGTATCCACATATTATCCACGAGTCCGAGCTGTTTCATAACCAGGTACTCAGGGATCATACCACCAGAGAAGATCATAGTCACCAGCAGGAAATATGAGAAGAATGAACGTCCGGGCATCTCATACTGGTTCAGTACATATCCGCCGAGTGTTGCCATTATCAGACCAAGCAGTGTACCGGCTATGGTCGTGATGAAAGAGTTCAGCAGGGGACGGAACAGTTTGCTGGTCGTCATTATCGTAGCATAACCGCCAAGTGTCGGCTGGTTGGGCCATAAGCGGAACTGATACACGCCTACGGCATTAAAGCTGTCCGATACAACCTTCCAGATAGGAAGGATGATAATCAGGGTAAGTATGATGAACACCGCATAGTTTACGATATCGAAAACCTTAATCTTTGGTCTCCTGGTTTCGATCACGTTAACCTTGGGAACGCTCTTCTTATCTTTTTCAACCACTTCGACCTCAGGCTTTATTGCAACTGCCTTATCGATAACAGTTTCTTCTGCCTTTTTTTCCACCTTAGTCTCCACAGCATCCTTTACAGCTTCAGAGT
Source organism: uncultured Lachnospiraceae bacterium (assembly GCA_946616835.1). Lineage (GTDB taxonomy): Bacteria > Bacillota > Clostridia > Lachnospirales > Lachnospiraceae > NK4A136. The sequence continues at coordinate 8,564 of CAMOJK010000007.1, read as the reverse complement.
TGGTTAATTCTTTTTCATTTATTTCAGCCATTTTCCTAACCTCCTCCTTATATGATGCCGCGTCCGCGGATCTTCTTACTTGCCCAGTTGCTGCCAAGCATCAGAAGACATCCAACAACTGACTTGAAGAGACCTACTGCCGTTGTATATCCATAGTCAGGCAGTGATGTCATAAAGGTCTTTCTGTAAACATATGTCGAAATAACATCTGATACCTCGAATACACGGTTGTTGTAAAGAACGAATACCGGCTCAAATATGTTAAGTACTTTTGCAATGTTCAGTATCAGTACGATGATGATAGTGTTTGCCAGGGCGGGAAGAGTGATATAACGCATCTTCTGTAATCTGGTAGCTCCGTCAATGTCTGCCGCTTCATAGAGATCCGGTGATATACCGGAAAGTGTAGCGAAGAATATGACTGTTCCCCATCCTGTTTCTTTCCATAGGTTTATGATGTAAAAGACCGGCTGCCACAGTTTTGTTGAATGCAGGAAGTCTATGCTTGTTTCTATCCAGCCCCAGCTCTTCAGGGTTTCATTTATCATACCTGTTGAAGAAGTGGACAGGAACAATGTGAAGATTGCTGCAACCACCGCATATGACATAAAGTGCGGCAGGTAAATGACTGTCTGGACAAACTTCTTGCAGAAAAGCGATGTCATTTCGTTCAGGAATATTGATATCACGACTGCCACGAAAGTGTTCAGCAACAACTTGACTATAGATATAACCAGTGTATTTCTAAAGGCGATCCAAAACTCCGGTTCTGAGAACATGGATGCAAAGTGCTGTAATCCTACCCAATGTATATCTCTGCCCTTATATACAAAGAAAGAGTAGCGGATACCTAACATCGGCCAATAGTACATGATCAAAACAAAGATGAATACAGGAAGGAACATCAGGTAGAATCCTCTGTTATTCCAGATTCTCATTCCCAAAGGTTTCTTATTTACATTAACCTTTTCTTTCTTTCTACTCATAACGGGTATTTCCTTTCCGTTGACTGTTTACGTTTTTGTTTTAAATACCTGCCCCCGCTTTCACGGGAGCAGGCTTTCTGTTACTTAAATTTACTTATATATTTCTTATCTTTACTTTGCTTCAGGTGCTTCTGTACCCTGTGCGTTAAGCTCATCGACGATCTGCTTTGATACATCGCCCCACTTGTCATTGTACTCAGCGATAGCTTCTGCACCGGTCTTTTCTCCTGTAACAACCTCGATCATGAGTGTTGTCTTATCTGTTGTCAGAGCTTCCAGATTATCTGTAAGAGTCTGGCAGGAAGGAGCTGTAGGAGCATCTACACAGTTTGCTGTGAAGAACTGGTTACCTTCATCGATAAGGGGATCGTCTGTTACAAAGCCGTTTGTAAGAGGAGCGATCGTAAGTGCGGGATCAAGGTGGTTCTTCTTCCATACAGAGTTAGGATCGTTAGGAGTCTGCTTAAGGTGGAACTCACCGTCTGCGTACTCATAATCCTTCTTCTTCTCAGGATCATCAGGATTTGTTGTGAAGGACTCAGCCTTTGTTGACCAGTGTACATCCTCTGCGCCATATGTCCAAAGTGTCTGTACCCTATCACCGTCAAGCATTGTCTCGAAGAGTGCATCGAAGATAGCCTGCTCACGGAGACTGTTGTCATCACCGTCATCAGAGATAACCCATACAGGAGCTTCTCTGTTGAGGTAGCCGCCCCATGTATCCTTGATTTCCTTGATAGGAGGAAGCTGGAGGAGACGATCATCACCGAGATCATCATCTACGCCCTGCTTGGACATATTGTCTGTAAGTGTGCGGAGCCATGTACCTGCCCAGTATGTGAATACGCCTTCAGATGTGGTCTGGTCATTTGAAAACCACTTCTCACGAGCCTGCTTTGTACCGAAATCTTCGGTATCAGGATCGATAACGCCGTCTGCGTAAGCTACTGCCATACGATCAAGAGCTTCAACAGTTGCATCCTCTGCGAAACCGTCTACCCAAACGCCGTCCTTCTGATAGAATGAAGGATATGCACCCTGCCAGAACTCAGGCATGTAGTTGATGTAAGGAGCCTCATCGAGCTTACCGAAACCTGCTGCTACAACACCGTAGGTCTTGCCGCCTGTCTGTACTTCGTTGCCGTCAGCATCCTGTACCTTAACATCCTTGAAGAACTTGAGCATGTCATAATACTCGTCGAAAGTATCAATATCTTCGATCTTGTCGATACCGTCTGTAGCTGCAGCATACTGTTCAAACCAGCTTGCCTTTACATATGTTACGCAGCCGTTACCATAGGTAGGAGCGAAACCATACTGCTTGCCGTCTGCTGTACGCATGTTGAGGTTGATGCTGGGGATCTCGATCCTGGACTGGAACTCAGCATTGTCATATGCATCAGCCATATCCCAGAGGTATCCTGTATTCATGTAGTCACGATACATGGAAGCGCTCATGATCATAGCATCAGGGAAAGATCCATCACCCGGCTCACCTGTTGTAAGGAGACGGGATACTGTGTTCGCATAATCGGAGTGATCAACCTGGTTGATGTGAAGGTGTACTTCATGACCAAGCTTTTCACTTACAGCGTCCTCCCACTGCTCGATAAAAGCATCCTGGCCATTATCAACTGTAGCAGTAAGAGTACCATCTACAACGATGTAAAGGTCCTTTACCTCATATGTTCCGGTCTCTTCGTTAACTTCACCGGTCTGTGTTTCTGCGACATTAACTGTCTGCTCGTTTCCTTCATCGTCTGTCACGGTTACCTCTGTGGTTCCACCGCCCTGAGGGCCGCAGGCTGTGAGTGTGCCGGCTACCATCACGGTACTCATGAGCAGAGATACAAGTCTCTTTTTCATTTTTTTCCTCCTTTAGGATTTTTGCTAAAACCGTTTCATTTGTGAAAATGTAAGCGCTTTCACGCTATAGGAAAAATATATCACTTATGTTCCTATAAGCGCAATTAACAAATCTTATAAATAATTGTCACATTTTTTTCATATTTTTACCAAAAAGAGATTATTTAGCCCTATTGCCGGTGTAAGAGCTTTCATGATATGCTTATTTTAACCTTAAATTCGGACATTTTAGAGCGTTATTTGCTTACATAGAAATTTCAAAGGAGTACAAAAATGAAAATGTTTTCAAGCGAAATTTTTCCTTTTCCCATGCACAGCATACACATAATGCACAAAGGCAAATTAATACAGGAAGAGTACTTCTCTCCTTATGAAAAGGGACGGATGCACCGGATGTTTTCCATAACCAAGAGTTTTACCTCTCTTGCAGTCGGTGCATTGATCGCAGAGGGGAAACTCTCGCTTTCCGATCCGATATGTAAATACTTTCCGGAATACACGCCCGCTGATGCAGATCCTTTTCTGACATCAATGACAGTGCAGGACCTCCTGATGATGAGGACCTGCCATAAAGCCACAACTTACAAGATCAATGCTTCCGCTCACTGGGTACAGTCATTTTTTACAACAGCTCCGGACCACAGACCCGGCATGATCTTTAAATACGATACTTCTGCCGCCCATACACTTGCCGCACTGGTCCAAAAGTTAAGCGGGCAGAAAGTCCTCGACTATCTGCGGGATTTATTCCCGGAGGATATCGGCTTTTCAAAGGACGCCTATATACTGGAGGATCCCTTCGGCTGCGAGATCGGAGGATCCGGAATGATCGCCTATCCTGAAGACCTGCTGAAAGTGGGAACATTTTTATTATCATTAATAAACGGAACATTCGAGTACCACTCTCCCACAGGCTTCACGCCGGATAATACTGCCCATAAGAAGGATAATGACAGTAATGAAAAAGAAAATGAGAATGGAGATGTGAATGATAACAGCCATGAATGTGAAAACGCCTGCAATAACTCAGAAAGCATCAAATATATATATGATGAAGCTTTCTATGAAAGATATGCCGAATATGTAAGAGATGCTGTCAGCCTGCATAGTCCTACTCTTCATGAAGGAAAGACCGTTGATGAGATGCAAGGCTACGGATACCAGTTCTGGAGACTCAGGGATAACGGAATAATGATGTACGGAATGGGCGGCCAGTATATGGTCCTGTACCCTGAAGCAGAGCTTATATTTATCACGACGGCCGATACCCAGTCAGTACAGGGCGGGACGCAGTATATACTGGACGAGATAAGACGCGTAGCGCTTTCCATTGCACCGGAGCTTAACGCTCATATCTCTGCACCGGCTAAGGCTACTGCAAACGACGCAGGGGTCTACAGCTGCTCCGATGCACCCGGTGGCGTTATCACAGATACACCTGATGATACGGACAACCTTATTGAAAACTGTATCAGCAGCTACTATGGCAGCTACCGTCTCATGCCAAATGCGGGTGCCTTTCATCAGCTTATATTTACTGACAACGAACTCATACTGGAAGCAGAAGAAAAAAGATTTGTTTTTCCTTACGGGATCAGAAAGGCAAAGGAAGCAACAGAACCGGGATACGGTCAGAAAATATACACCACGGCTCTCCCCCAGCCTGACGGCAGCTTATATCTAAATACGCAGATCCTTGATGAATATGTGGGAAGTATTCATTTTATGATGAATATAAAAGATGATAAGATCACGCTCTCACTCCGCAAGGTGGAGGAAAGCCTGTATAAAGAGTTTAACTGTTTTCTGAACGGAGAAAAAATCCCGGAGTAAAATTTATTTTCCTTCAAGAAAATCTATAAACTCTGAGGCGAGCTCTCCGTGTGCGCTGTTAACGATATATCCGGCCGCAATACGGGGATTTCCTTCGCCGTCATAGACATAATTATTCTTCATACCGGGCATATCATCCACATAAATACCCACAGCGGTACCATCCCGGTACAGGAGCATGTCAGCATCCGCATATGCTTTCAGCTCTTCTTCACTGTATATCTCGTCTAACGGTACAAAATAATCCATCGCTGCAAAGCTTTGGAACACATCCTCTCCTGTAATAATGATATCTACGGAACCGGTAAACAATATAGCAGACAGTTTCTGTTGATCCTCGTATCCGTATTTGACCGTATCCATGACCGAATACTCCCCGTCATTTCCGGATACGGCCGATGCCTCATCGGCACTTACTTCCGGCTGCACGGCAATAAACATTGAGGTATCAATAACAATGCGTTCCTTCCCCGGATTTATTCCTGACACAGCAGTAAAACGGTCTTTAACATCACTCTGTGCGCTGTCCTTTTCCACAAAATTTATCATGCAGACATAAAGCGCATCTTTCTTATGGGTAAACATCGAGACAAGTATCGGTACGGCAATGGCAAGAATGACCACGACCACGATCACCCACATCAGGTAATAGTCCTTAAAGTATTTCCATTTTGCCTTGAAAGAGGCATCCTTTATTTTGTCCCGTTCCTCTTGGAACTCATCCATTACTGCCATTGTTCATCCATCTCTAAGTATCCCGGACGGTCTTCATAAATAAAATAATCAAAATCCGCAGGTTTTCTGCTGCCACAGCCGCCGTTGTTTGCATATATTCCTACAAGTGTGCCGGTATGGCGCTTGGGATCATCGGGAACGCCCTCATCACAAAGGAATACGCAGTCTGCAACAGTGCCTGCTTCAGTCCAGTCCGTGCCATCCATACTGTAATAAAAAGTCCGGCACAGATATTTTACCACTACTTTAAGATAAACTGCACCCTCCGGTATATTTTCTATTGTGGCAACGTTTTCCTCCCCGTGATTGCGGTTGATCACCAGCTGTATCTTCCTGCCTTCCTCATAGCAGAGAGAAAACCGTATATATGTCACTGTACTATAATAGCAGCAAAGCCCCGCCTGCTCCCCGTCACGGTCCGGTGAAAAATCAAGTTTTGTCTGTGCAATATAGCAAAGCTCCTGTTCCCTTCGCAGGAGGGTATTCTTCGCCCTTATCTCATTTAACTGTCCGTCTCTTGTCCATATCCTGAAAAACCCCGGCCTTTCCGTAAGCGACCACGAACCGTTATCGGGATTACGAACAAACTCCCATTCCGGATTAAGCTTAGGATCATCAAAATCATCATGCAGGTTTCTTTCGAATATACATTCCGGAAGATCCGGTGCCTCCTGCTCTGTACTCGGCCCTTTTCCGTTATTGACCTTAAACCATCCGTCCTCTGTCCATTCCACAGGATCCAGAGCGCTTTCCCGGCCAACGGTAGTATAATTGCCGCTATTTGGTCTGCCGCAAAGGTAATAGCACCACCATTTCCCGTTCCGGTCCTGCACAAGTTTCCCGTGGCCGGCTCTCTGCAGCGGCGCATCAGCATCCGTCTGCCTCATTACCGGATTGTAAGGCGATTCCTCGTATTCTCCAAACAGTTCATGACTTCTGGCCATATTGATGCCGTGACCGTAACCCGTGCCGCCTTCAGCAACCATCGCATAATAATAACCGTCTTTTTTGAAAATATGCGGACCCTCGGGACAGCGTTCACCCGTTCCGAACCATACATTACGCAAAGGCCCGGCTACAGACAGACCATCTGCTGACAGCGGTACCGCCTTTGCCCCGGCTGCTATGATCATATATCTGCTGCCGTCATCATCTATAAAAAGCGATGGATCTATATCATCCACCTCAAGGCACACCGGCTTGCTGTAAGGACCTTCAGGCTTATCGGAAACCATGACAAGCTGCCTGCGCATCACATTATTGCCACGCTTTCCGTCAGCATTTAATCTGAGAGTTGCATAGATATAAAATTTCCCGTCCACATATTCTATATCCGGAGCCCATATGCCATGAGAATCCCTGATATCGCTTAAGTCCAGCCAGTCCGTATCTGTAACCGCGTGACCTATGATATGCCAATGTACCATATCCTTTGAGTGGGATATGGGAATCGCCGGAAAATACTGGAAGCTTGAGTTGACCATATAATAGTCATCCCCCACCCTGATCACTGAAGGATCCGGAAAGAAGCCTCTCTGCACGGGATTGTTGTATGTTTTTTTATGCTCTGTATTCATAGTATGTATATTGTCCTTTTTTACGACTTTTTGTCTTATGAATAAAAAGGATGTATTTATTTCTTCCTTGTGGTATCAGTCTGATCCGTATAGCCGAGCCCTTTTACACCGGCTGCAAGATCATCAAGAGCACGGCTTAAGTCGCCGTAGGTATTGTATGCCTGCTCAAAATGAACAAGAGCCTGCTCCCTCTGTCCTTCTGCTGCCGCATTAAAACAGTTGACCGCATGTCGGTGCAGTTCATCGTGAAACTCATAAGCCTCCCTGTACGCCGGAAGCTTCTTTATCCTGTCATCTCCGACCGAAGCAAACCACTTGCCAAGCTTACAGCCTCTGGGATTATTTACCTGCTCAATCTTAAGGTGTTCAAAGCCTACAAGATTATTGTACTGTCTCCATGTAAATATCAGGTGATCAACCTTAAATACAGTGATCCAGTCAAGCATGGTCAGTTCGGCACGGCCCCTTGCCATATCGGAGCGGACATTATCCACGCTGCGTGAAATCCTGTACAGATGCTCTCCTGTAGTAAAGCACTCATCATTAAGCTTTTCAAAACCGCCTGCAACAGTATTGCCCAGTGCGATAAACTCTTCCGTAAGAGCTGACTGTGTATTTACTTCTTCGAATATGGAATCAATATCTTCATTTATACCGGTGACTTCGTCAACCATGTTTTCCAGACTGAGCACGGAACTGTTTGCACGCTCCGTTCCCTCTTTCAGATGATCTGATGTGACAGCGACAGACTCAGCGATAGCGTCAATATTTTCCAATAGCTCCTCAACATATGAAACAACCGAATCCGCACAGGAGGCAGTATCGCCGGCCTGCACTCCCATCTGCTGGGCTACTACGGCAAAACCGCGACCGGACTCACCGGCACGGGCTGCTTCTATGCTTGCGTTCAGAGCAAGCAGGGTTGAATTATCTGCAAGATCCTTTATCTGATCAATGATCTTTGTGATCTTTTCCGTATTTTCCTTAAAAGTAGCGATCTGATTGTTGATCTGATCCACTTCGTCTGCGGTAGAATCTATAACCGCGATACTCTGTGTGATCTCTTCGGAACAGTTTCTGGAGGTTTCTATCACATCATGGGAACTGGACTGTATATTCGAAACAGCGCTCTGTACTCTGGTAATGGACTGCTCCAGCTCCTGGCCTGAAGTGTGAATAGTCGCCACAACCTGAGCCTGCTCGTTGACCTCTTCGATCATATTTTTAACAACCGAAGAATCACCTATAGCTGTCATAGCTTCATTCATACGCATAACAAATACATTGTTGGCTCTGAACACGCTCTTCATCAGCTCATTGTAGCATACGGCTATTTCCGGATCATGGAACTCAGCTGCTTCCACAGCGCTCATGTCTCCGTCCGCAGCTTTTTTCATATGCTCCATAAGCTTTTTCAGATCTTCGCCTGCCGTATCGACTTTCTTACCAAACATAGCAATACCCCCTGTCTTCTGTCATTTCCTACAGCCACTTATACCCATTTAATTATATATTACTAAAACTTCCCACTAACTGAACTACTTAGAACGACACTCGCAATTGCGCC
>CAMOJK010000006.1 GCA_946616835.1 uncultured Lachnospiraceae bacterium | reverse complement strand
TGCATATGCGAGTCGTCGTTCTCTTTCCACAGACTATATGTGGGAAGTTTTAGTTTATAACTTATAATATGTGGGCTCACTTGTTATATTCTCTATAGGCGCTAAAGAAGAAGATCATAAAAGGAGATGGGATAAAATGCACAATTTACCTAACATGCAGAGACAGGTACTGGAGGGACGGCTTGAACAGCAGCTTGATGATTTTGCAATGAAGTATTTCTCAAAAAGCTTTGAGGAATGCGATGATGCGCAGTGTTACGACTGTCTGCTCCATATGACCAAAACCCTTATGACCACCAGCGATGTCATAAATGGGGAAAAGAAGCTTTACTATATCTCGGCAGAGTTCCTTATCGGCAAGCTTCTTTCAAATAATCTGATCAACCTGGGACTCTATGACAGGGTAAAAGAACTGCTTGCTTCTAAGGGTAAGGATCTGGCAAAGATAGAGGAGATGGAGCCGGAGCCGTCTCTTGGAAACGGTGGTTTGGGAAGACTTGCTGCATGCTTCCTTGATTCCATCGCAACCCTTGGCATACCGGGAGACGGAATAGGACTTAACTATCATTTCGGGCTTTTTAAGCAGGTATTCAAAGACCATCTGCAGATGGCCGAGAAAAATCCCTGGATAGAGAAGCATTCATGGCTTCACAAGACAGATACCCGTTTCAAGGTGAAATTCGGTGACAGGGAAGTGGTTTCCAGACTGTACGATCTGGATGTCATCGGATATGACAACGGAATAAACAAGCTTCACCTTTTTGATGTGGAGTCTGTTGATGAATCCATAGTAAAGGAAGGCATTGATTTCGATAAAGAAGATATAGAAAGGAATCTTACGCTTTTCCTGTATCCCGACGATTCTGATGAAGCCGGAAATCTTTTAAGGATATACCAGCAGTATTTTATGGTAAGCAACGCGGCTCAGCTGATACTGCAGGATATGAAGGAACACGATTATGACCTGCATCATATGGATGAGCATGCGGTAATCCAGATAAATGATACCCATCCTACCATGGTCATTCCGGAACTTATAAGGGTTCTTGTAAATGACAAGGCGTTCACTATCGACGAGGCGATAGAGGTGGTATCAAAGACCTGTGCTTATACCAACCATACCATACTTGCCGAAGCGCTTGAGAAGTGGCCCCTTGAGTATCTTGAGAAGGTTGTGCCCCAGCTTGTGCCTATCATAAAGGAACTGGACAAGAGGGTGGCAGCTAAGTATAAGGATGAAAAGGTTCAGATCATAGATAAGGATGATAAGGTGCACATGGCACATATCGATATCCATTACGGTTTCAGCGTAAACGGTGTTGCTGCCATACATACCGAGATACTTAAGAATACCGAGCTTAACAGCTTTTACAAGATCTATCCTGAGAAGTTTAATAACAAGACCAATGGTATCACTTTCCGCCGCTGGCTTCTTTCCTGCAATCATTCCCTGGCAGATATGATAACGGAGCTTATAGGTGAGGAATACAAGAAGGATGCCGGAGAGCTTGAAAAGCTCCTTAAGTATAAGGATGATGATACCGTACTTCTTCGCCTTGAGAATATCAAGAAAGATAATAAGAGGCTGCTTGCGGCATATATAAAGGAACACGAAGGAGTCGAGCTTGACCCTGAATCCATATTTGATATACAGATAAAGAGACTTCATGAGTACAAGAGACAACAGATGAACGCTCTGTATATCATCCACAAATATCTGGAGATCAAGAGCGGAAAGAAGCCTGTAAGGCCCATCAGTTTTATCTTCGGAGCAAAGGCCGCACCGGCTTATGTTATTGCAAAGGATATAATACATCTTCTGTTAGTTCTTCAGGAGATCATCAATAACGATCCTGATGTGAATAAATACATAAAGCTTGTAATGGTTGAAAACTATAATGTCAGCTATGCGGAGAAGCTTATCCCTGCATGTGATATTTCCGAGCAGATATCCCTTGCCAGCAAAGAGGCATCCGGAACCGGCAATATGAAATTTATGCTTAACGGTGCCGTTACCATAGGAACTGCTGACGGAGCAAATGTTGAGATCCGTGACCTGGTAGGACCTGAGAATATCTATGAGTTCGGTCTGGACAGCGACACTGTCATAAAGCATTATGAAGACGCTGATTATGTATCAAAAGATTATTATAAGAAGAGTCCCGTGATAAAAGAAGCGGTGGATTTCATAGTCGGCAAGCAGGCACTGGCTGTCGGAAAGAAAGAAAATCTGGAGAGGCTCTATAAGGAACTTCTTAATAAAGACTGGTTCATGACTCTTATAGACCTGGAAGACTATATAGAGACCAAGGACCGCATGTTTGCCGATTTTGAGGACAGGAGAAAGTGGCAGCAGATGAGTCTTACTAATATCGCAAAGGCAGGGTTCTTTTCTTCAGACCGTACAATAGCTGAGTACAACAGGGATATCTGGAAGCTTAAGAATGAGGATAACCTGTAATAAGCTGCAGGAGCAATTGCACCAAATTTACGGTATTATTGAAATTATCATCTTACAAGTGATAAAATATAGTCGTTATTCCTATGCGGAATAACGGCTATTTTTACTTTGGAGGGAAAAAATGAGTGATTACAGATTAAATACCAAATGCGTACAGGCAGGTTACACACCGTCAAACGGAGAGCCGAGACAGATCCCCATCGTACAGTCAACGACTTTTAAGTACGATACCAGCGAGGATATGGGCAAGCTCTTTGATCTGGAGGCAAGCGGTTATTTTTATACAAGACTGCAGAATCCCACAAATGACCATGTGGCAGCCAAGATCGCCGCGCTGGAAGGCGGTACTGCGGGCATGCTTACATCATCAGGGCAGGCTGCTAATTTCTATTCACTTTTTAATATATGTGAATGCGGAAGCCATATCGTTTCTTCTTCGTCAATCTATGGAGGAACCTTTAATCTCATAAGCGTTACCATGAAGAAGATGGGAATAGATGTGACCTTTGTGGCGCCTGATGCAAGTGAGGAAGAACTTAATGCGGCTTTTAAGGAGAATACCCGCGCAGTATTCGGAGAGACCATCGCTAATCCCGCGCTTACAGTGCTCGATATTGAAAAGTATGCAAAGGCTGCACATGCACATGGCGTGCCTCTTATCATCGACAATACATTTCCTACACCTGTAAACTGCAGGCCGATCGAGTGGGGTGCAGATATAGTTACACATTCCACAACAAAATATATGGATGGCCATGGTGCGGCAGTTGGCGGTGCGATAGTTGATTCCGGAAAGTTTGACTGGATGGCACATGCTGATCTTTTCCCGGGACTTACTACGCCGGATGATTCTTATCATGGAATTACATATGCTGAGAAGTTTGGAAAGGAAGGGGCATTCATCACAAAGGCTACTGCCCAGATCATGCGTGACCTCGGTTCTATACAGTCACCCCAGAATGCATTCATCCTTAATCTCGGACTTGAATCACTGCATGTAAGGATGCCAAGGCATGTGGAAAACGGTCAGGCAGTTGCGGAGTTCCTTGAGGGACATGATAAAGTCGAGTCGGTTAACTATCCCGGACTTAAGAGCAATAAGTATTATGATGTTGCACAGAAATACCTTGGCGGTGGCGGATGTGGCGTAGTTTCATTTGTACTGAAGGGCGGAAGACCTGCGGCAGAAAGCTTTATGAAGAGGCTGAAACTTGCGGCAATAGAGACACATGTTGCTGATGCAAGAACCTGCTGTCTGAATCCTGCAACATCAACACATCGTCAGATGACAGAAGCGCAGCTTAATGCAGCCGGAATTCCGGCGGGAATGGTGAGGATGAGCTGCGGCTTAGAGGACAAGGCAGATCTGATCGACGATCTTAAGCAGGCACTTGAGTTTTAAAAACAGTATTTTTAGCGGAGCTGTAAAGGTTGGTTGGAAATAAGAAAATAGTTATTCTCTGTACTTCGAGAATATTTGATTCTCAGGTACATGACTATATTGAGCAGGTCAACGAGCACATTTCCCAAATGGATGCTGTGCTCTTGATATTTGCTGTCAATGCGGATATCTATTGGAAGGAAGACGCCATACCGGCTGAAGCTTCAGTTTTTGACAGTATTCCTTATGATCTGGCAGATGTTGTCGTCATAATGGATGAAAAGATAAAGTGCCGTACCGTTACAGAGAAGGTTATAGCAAATGCCCAAAAATATAAGCTGCCTGTTCTTGTGGTTGACGGTGAGTATGAAAATGCTTCATCATTAGTCTTTGATTATAAAGCAGGATTTGAAAATGTGGTACGCCATGTTTTTGAAGAGCGGGACATAAAAAGACCGCATATGATGGCCGGGATTCCTGACAATAAGTTTTCCGATGAGAGGATCGATGTATTTAAGAAGGTTATAGCCGAGTACGGATTTACCTTTGACGAAAGCATGCTGAGCTATGGCCTATTTTGGGCAGTTCCTGCTGCGGCAGAGGCAAAACGGATCATCACATCCGGCAAGATACCTGATGCGATATTCTGTGCCAATGATATTATGGCCATAAATGTCGTGAAAGTTTTTCAACAGAACGGTTATTCCATTCCGGATGACCTAGTAATAACCGGCTTTGACGGTATGGATGAAGTCTTTACGGTATCTCCTAAAATAACAACTGCTGTATGTCTTACGCCGGCGTTTTCCGAAGCCACCGTAAAATATATAGAGGGTGTATTTAACGGTTCGTTCACATCAGATGATATTATATCCACTAAAGTGATGCCGGCTTTGGCAGCAAATGAGTCAACGGGTGATTCTTCCAGTGCTATAGATAATGATGTTCTTCTCAGTAATTTTAATTTTGGATTTTACAGGCATCAGGATGATATCCGGATGATGTACAAGATAATAATGGATATGCAGGTCAGCGGCTCTCCGGAGGAAATGATAGACAGGCTTAATGACAGAAAGCTTTATGATCAGGATATAATGGGTAATATGCTTCTGGTGCTTAATAAGAACTGTTTCAGAACTGATGCGTATTATTTCGATTCGATAGATAATAAGCTTGATCCCAAAGATCTTACCATGTATGTGAATATGGATGAACGGCGGATCATTCGTCAGCTTGGGGAAGGTGAGACGATAATGAGCACTGAGAATGAGCTGTTTAAGGGGATGGTAGAGACAGGAAATCCCCTCATATTCAATTCCCTTGATTATATGAATATTCCTTTGGGCTATGTTTGCTACAACTATGCCGACTGTGATAATACAAGGTATACAAGAACTGCAAGTACCACGGGTACACTTGACATGGGAATAGGCAGTTACATCAATATGAGTTACCAGAAGAATCTTGTTAAACAGGTTAATGACTATTATGAACATGATCTTCTGACGGGACTATACAATAGGAACGGCTTTAACAGGTTCTTTGACAGGATCCTTGAGGAAAAGAAGAATTCCGGGATTCCTGTTACTATCATAATGTATGATCTGGATGGACTTAAAGTAATAAATGATAATTTCGGACACGAAGAGGGGGATCAGGCCATCTCGGCTCTTGCAGCTTCCGTAAAAAAATCCTGTCCGGAGGATGCTTTCAATGTGAGGTTTGGCGGAGATGAGATATTTTCCGTTATCATAGGCAAGTGTGATGAAGCAGCCATTATAAAAAGAATTGACGACTCACTTGATGCATATAATAAAACATCAGGAAAGGGTTACAGAGTACTGGCAAGCTATGGTATCTGCAATACGGCATTTTGTGAGGGCTTCGATATAAAGAAAGCACTGACAATCGCTGATAAGCGGATGTACGGAATAAAGAAGGAACATCATGCAAGATACTGTCAGAATGAAAAAAGTATGATATTGAATAAGAAATAAAATACATAATAGGATATGGATTTATGAAAGATGAGATGATAAGGGGCACCGCATTCGGTGACCAGATAAGGTTCTTTGCAGCATATACAAAAGATACGGTTGAAGAGGCGAGACAGATCCATGATCTGTCTCCTCTTTGTACTGCGGCTTTAGGACGTCTGCTTACGGCAGGTCTTATGATGGGGGCAATGGGAAAGGATGAATCAGATATTATCACATTAAAGATTGATGGTGACGGACCGATAAAGAGTCTTACTGTTACGGCTGATCCAAATGGAAATGTTAAAGGACTGGTCTACAATAACCATGTGGAGCTTCCGCTTCGTGATGACGGGCATCTTGATGTGGGGAGAGGAATCGGAAACGGTATGCTTTCCGTAATCAGGGATATGGGAATGAAGGAACCCTATGTAGGGCAGACTCTTCTGCATTCAGGTGAGATAGCGGAGGACCTTACCTATTACTTTGCTGAAAGTGAACAGATTCCCACATCAGTTGCTTTGGGAGTGCTGATAGACAGGAATAGAAGCGTGAAGACATCAGGCGGTTTTATAATTCAGGTGATGCCTTTTGCCTCAGACGAAACGCTCAGCCTTATAGAGAAAAGATTAGCTTCATTTTCTTCTGTTACACAGGAACTAGAACATGAAAAAAGTATGGAAGATATAATGAATGAGCTTCTTGATGATGTCAGTGTTGAAGAACGGATGTCTGTAAGGTATCATTGTAACTGTTCTACTGAACGTGTAACAAAGGCTTTGATAAGCCTTGGAAATAAAGAGCTGAAGTCAATGATTGATGCTGGGGAGAATGTAAAATTACATTGCGATTTCTGCGAAAAGGATTATGAATTCACGATAGAAGAATTAAAAAAGCTGATAGAAAGCTGAAAAAACCTTGAAAAATCAACAAAAATGGTTGAAATGATTTAAACAATAAGATAAAATCGTGAATGTAAATAGGTTTTTGCAAAATTTAATTTAAAAAACATCATTTAATTTAACGGAGGGAAATCATGGCAGAAGCAAAGAAAGCCACAACCAAGGCAACTGAAAAGAAGACAGCAGCTAAAGCAGCCGCAAAGACCGCTACAAAGAAAACAACAGCTAAGGCAACTGAGAAGAAGACTGCAGCTAAGGCAGCTGCAAAGACTACTACAAAGAAAACAACAGCTAAGGTGGCTGAGAAGAAGGCTGCAGCTAAGACAACAGTAAAGAAGACTGCAGCTAAGGCAGCTGAGAAGAAGACAACAGCTAAAACAGCAGCAAAGACAACAACTAAGAAGACAGCAGTAAAGACACCTGCTAAGGCAGCTGCAAAGAAGACAGCAGTTAAGTCAACAGTGAAGAAAGCTGCGGCTACAACAAAGAAAGCAGCAACCACAAAGAAGACACCTGCTAAGGCAACAGTTAAGAAGCCTGCAACTGCAACAAAGAAAGCAGCAACCACAAAAAAGACAGCAACCAAGGCAGCTGCTAAGACAACAACAAAGAAAGCTGCAACAAAGACAACAGTTAAGAAGGATGCTGCAGCAAAGAAGTCAGTTGCTAAGAAGACCCCTGTTAAAAAGTCCACTGCAAAGAAATAATCCGGTAGATTAAATATCAGATAATAATAAAACAGCACATTTTGTATGTGCTGTTTTTTGTTATTGCAGCACCGGCAAAAAGAAAGCTAATTGTCAGTATCATAAAAAATCTTCCTATCGTGTGGGACAGTGTAAGGCTCGAATATTCTTGACGAAAAGCGGGCGTATGTTATAATCAATAGAAAACGTTTTCGGATTTTCGGAGGATGCTATGAGGGGAAGCGGGATTCTGTTACCTATCACTTCAATACCATCAAAGTACGGCATAGGATGTTTTTCAAAAGAAGCATATGAATTTGTGGATTTTTTAGCGAGTGCAGGACAGAAGTATTGGCAGGTTCTTCCTATGGGACCTACAGGATATGGTGATTCACCTTATCAGTCTTTCTCGACTTTTGCGGGTAACCCTTATTTCGTTGATATTGAAGAATTTATTGAAAAAAAATGGATAAGAAGAAAAGACTGCGAGAGTAAAGACTGGGGAGATGATCCGGAAAAAGTAGATTACGAAAAAGTATACAGGAACAGATTTAAAATATTAAAGAAAGCTTTTCTAAAAAGCAGAATTTCTGAAGACAAGGATTTTTTAAAATTCATAAAAGAAAATAAATTCTGGCTGGATGATTATGCTTTATTTATGGCATTAAAAGAAAATTTTAATGGTAAGAGTTTTATATACTGGCCGGACGAGATCAGAAAGCATTCAAGGTCTGCAATAAAAAAATATGCAGAAGATCCCAAATACTCTGATGAGCTTATGTGCTATAAGTTCATCCAGTATTTTTTCTATAAGCAGTGGTTCGAGCTGAAAAATTATGCTAATGAAAAAGGAATAAAGATAATCGGAGATATTCCGCTTTATGTTGCATATGACAGTGCGGATACATGGTCTAATCCTGAACTGTTTCAGTTAGATGATAATAATGATCCTACCGGAGTGGCAGGGTGTCCGCCTGATTATTTTTCTGCAACAGGTCAGCTATGGGGAAACCCCTTATATGATTGGGCTTATCATAAGAAGTCAGGATATAAATGGTGGATATCGAGACTCAGGATGTGTTTTTCGTTGTACGATGTTGTGAGGATTGATCATTTCAGGGGTTTTGAGTCATATTACAATATTCCCTACGGTGATGCCACAGCGGAATTCGGCCATTGGGAAAAAGGTCCCGGATATGATTTCTTTGCGGCGATAAAAAAAGAGCTTGGTAAGAAAGAAATAATTGCAGAAGACCTTGGCTATCTGACACCTGCGGTATTTAAGCTTGTAGATAAGACAGGATTTCCGGGGATGAAAGTCCTTCAGTTTGCTTTTGACTGCAATGAAGAGAATAATTATCTTCCGCATAATTATACTAAGAACTGTGTAGTCTATACCGGTACTCACGATAATGATACATCTGTCGGATGGTATGAGAGTGCCGGAGCGAAAGATAAGAAATTTGCCCGGGATTATATGGGGATGAAGAGTGCTAAGAATTTTAATCAGGCGCTGATAAGACATGCACTTATGAGCGTTGCGGATACTGCAATAATTCCCATGCAGGATTATCTTGGACTAGGAAGCGAGGCGAGGATCAATACCCCGTCCACTCTGGGAGGGAATTGGTGCTGGCGTATGAAGCCGGATGCTTATACTAAGAATCTGGCAGAGTCTATAAGGAAAATGACTGTTTTATACGGAAGGTAAAGCAAAAAAAGGCGGTGAAGTATTCACCGCTTTTTTATTGGCCCACGGGTGTGGCCTGAACGATAAAATCATACTTTCTGATCTCATCACATATTCCTGATAATTCCTTCAGGTCCATGTCGGATCCGGGGAAAAGCTTATATGCATTGGGATCTGAGCTGTCGGATTCAAGATCCATATTATAGGCGGATATCAATTCTTCGATCCTGGAGTAGTCTGTGTCGGGAACCACATAGATCATTATGTATGCTCCGGATTCGCTGTTTTCAGAAGCAACAGATTCCACTGCCTCGCGCTCATCTGAGTCACCGGCAGTGTTGTCATAGTATTCCGTGGCTTCTTCGGCAAATGCATCTTCGTATGATATATCGTCACCAGCGGTTTTGGTTTCAGAAGAAAAATTGTAAGTTGAACTATCGGGGGTCAATGTGGCGCTGTCTGAAGTTTTTTCGTATGTCGTTGCATTGTCGGCTGTCGCGACTGCGCTTTCGGTCTGACCGTTGTGCTGCAGTCTTATAAAGACCGGAACACAGATGCACAGCAACACAACAGCTGCAGCAACCGGGATAAACCTGGTGAGTGCAGAACCTGAAAAGTAACTATGGCTGCTTTTGGCGGCGGCCTTATTGTAGCGTATTACAGGGGTGCTTGTTTGGTCAGGTATATATTCAGATGAAATGCTTGCGGGAATATTTGTGGTACCGTCTGTTATAGTGTCGTTTGAGGATGAAGGGACTGAAACACTATCCAGACGCATGCTAATCTTATCCCAGATGTCAGGGATATCGGTCATGAGTTCCTCTTTATAGTGCTCTGAGAGTTCAGTTTCAAATATGCTGTTGTCCTGAATTTTCTCATCCATAAACGGCTGCTCCAAATCTGGTCTTTGCGATCAGGCGGTACTTGCAAGTATTGTTCTGAGTTTTTTTATTGCTTCGTTGTATCGCCAGGTTATTGTACCTATAGGTTGTCCTAATGACTCTGCTATTTCCTTAAATGTCATATCGGACAGTATCTTCATATTTACTATCGTCTGCTCCGGCGGACTGAGGGTGGATATTGCATCACGTACGCTTATCACATTTACATTGCTGTCCTCTCCGGCGGTCGGAGGACTTCCTCCTGAGTCATCCTCAGGAACCTCATCCACGGGCATTTCCCGGTTCTTTTTCCGGATAAAGTCTATTGACATATTCCTTGCAATCGTTGCCAGATACCCCTTGTGACCGTTACCGGGCTTAAACCTGCCGGCTGTTTCCCAAATCCTCACAAAGCAGTCGGCTGCCAGGTCTTCTGCATCTTCCCTGTTTCCCACAACGCCATAAACTACCGTATAGATATAGGGCAGGTATTCATCGTATATTTCCCGGAGGGCATTTCTGTCACCGGCTGCAACAGCAGAGATTTTTTCCTGAAATTCGATTTCTGTCAATGGCGCTCCATCTGAGCCCCGTCTCCTCTATCTGATATAGATACGGACGGAAATATCATTTTTATGGTTTTTTTCTAAAAACGGTAAAAGATTTTTCGTTTTGTCGTTTGCTATATAAAAACAACACTAATATGATACAATTATCTACTATGAGTGTCAAAGAGTATGTTACCGGAATGAGTTAAAACAGGGTTCCCGTTGATTGGAAAACGCAGATCCGGGAATAAAAGTCTGAGGATGTTGTGAGAAGTACGGAAAATATGAAAGATTTGAAGAATATGGAAAATACAGAGGGTTTGAAAAAAGTGGAAAACTTTGAAATAGAAAGAAAATTTTTAATCAACAGACTGCCGGAGAATCTGGATAAATATCCATTTCATTTGATTGTACAGGGGTATCTGAGTACTGATCCGGTAGTCAGGGTCAGACGCTCGGATGATGAATATTATCTGACATACAAAGGGAAGGGATTTCTTTCAAGAGAGGAATACAATCTTCCACTTACAAAGGAATCCTTCGAACATCTGGCAGCAAAAGCTGATGGAAATATAATCAGCAAGAAGCGGTATCTAATTCCGATAGAGGGGACTTTGCTTACCATAGAGCTGGATGTCTTTGATAAGCCATTTGCCCCGTTGGTGTTAGCAGAGGTTGAATTTAAAACTGAAGTGGAGGCTTTAGATTTTGTACCGCCCGAATGGTTTGGTGAAGATGTAACCCATGATACCGAATACCATAATTCAACTATGTCACAAAAGTGCATACCTTAACAAAAGAGTAATGAGCTGGAACCGGGAATTAATGAATACATAATGGAAAGTAAAAGAAAATGTGAGGGGGAGTAATGACAGAAAAGAATGTTGACTCAGTGAAAACTGATTCTGAAAGAAGTGATTTTAGAAAAAATGCTCCAAATAAGAATGACCCATGGAAGGAAAATCTGGTGGAAAAGGAGCTTCCACTGGAAGAAATAGCTGAAAAGCTGCTGGACCAGGCGGAAGACAGTGCCTGGGGATTTGAAATATATTATCATAAAAGACCTGATGGTGATGCGATAGGCTCAGCATATGCCCTCGCCTTGGGACTTGCTTCACTTGGAGCCTGCGTTAAAGTAATAGGAAACGAACCTGTTCCGGAAATGTACAGGTATCAGACAGAAGCTGCTGAGCGTATATTATATGCCGGTAATACCAGACGGATATTAAGGATTGCGGTGGACACAGCTACGTCCCAACGGCTGGGGAAATATGCAACCGTAGGTATTGATTATGTTCTGGATCACCATGTGACCAATACGATATCTGCTGAAGGTCATATGCCATCACCTTACAGATATGTGGAACCTGAGGCGGCTTCCTGTGCAGAGATAATATTTAAACTCTTAAAGATTATGAGGGTGCCTATATCAAAGCAGATAGCAGATTTTCTGTATATGGGACTTGTAACAGATGTTTCCTGCTTCAGATCTATGTCTACAACTCCGGCTTCACTGGAAGCAGCTGCAGAGCTGGCCTTGTGTGGAGCAGACATAGTTAATATAGGAAGGCACCATTATATGAGGAAGACTCCGGGACAGATAGGAATGGAAAAGGAAGTTTATGACAGGCTTGTTTTTTCGGAGGATAATGAAGTGGTCGGAAGTTATGTGACCGCGCTGGATTATGCACATCATTCTATAACGGATCCTGAACTGGGGGATTTTATGAATACCGTAGACCAGATCTGTAAGCCTGATAAAAGCATTGCTCATGCCCATGTGCTGGTGCGTGAGTTGAGGCCGGGAATCTGCAGAGTATCCGTTACATCAAGGCTGCCGGTGAATGCTGCGAGAATATGTGGGAAACTTGGCGGGGGCGGACATGACAATGCGGCCGGGGCAGAGCTGGAGGGCAATCCTAAAGACATACTTGAGGAAGTAATGAGGTTATGCAGACAGGAAGTAGAGGAAAATCTGTGAAAAAAATCCTGGTATACAAATTGGAAGAGACCCCGTATGAAGCTCCGTTAAGACTGCTTGCTGCGGAACAGGATGTGCTTTATATTCAGGTAGAAAAGACTAAACTGCGGAATGAATTAAGGGAACTGCTGATGATACCTGCAGCGGGAACTGATGCAGATGGAGTATTTTCACCGGCTCCTGATGTCTGGATACACAGGAGAGACATGGTAGAACCTTTACTTTTGCTGTATGGTTTTTCAAATGAAGAAATGGAAGCATTTTTTGATGGAATGAAGAGCTGTGGAATTCCTCGGATAAGACTTACCGCAATGGCGACAGTACATAATCTGAGGTGGTCCTTCAGGGCTCTGTATCAGGAACTGCGCTCGGAAGCTGATGCGATGGCAGGTAAGTAAAAAGCGTGAGCCGGTGAGCAGAACGCTGTTTTAGGAAGTGTTTTGCCTGGGGGCAGAAAGGAAAAAGATGGATTATATTATCGCAATTCTTCTTATTCTTATTGTAATACTTAATATTGTTATAATAATCCGAAGTTTCGCCGATAAGAAAGCAGAAATTCTAAGGCTCCAGGATGTCCGGGACGAATGTGAGGGCATCAGGAAGGACATAGAGGATCATGTGAGTCGTGAGATGTCTGTGCTCAGGAGCGAGCAGGGGCAGAAGCACTCGGAGCTTAAGCAGGAACTGTTTGCTTCCCAGACAGCTTTTAAACAGGATATAATGTCTTCCCAGTCAGCTCTTAAGCAGGATGTTATAAATTCCCAGGGAAATCTTAAGCAGGAACTTACTGCATCATCGTCTGATCTTAAGGAAGAACTGACAGCTTCTTCTGTTAAATTAAAGGAAGAACTGGTGACAGCCCAGGACAGGCTGGGGGCCAAGCTTACGGAGTCACAGAAATCCAGCCAGGAGTCAATGAATGAGCTGATAAAACTTAAACTCGACACCCTGGATTCCGTAATGAAGAAACAGACTGAGGATATGGAGCGCAGCCTGTCTGAAATAAAAGAGGGGACTGCAAAGGAAGTAAAAGGTCTTAAAGAAGAAACAAACGAATCCATAAAGACTCTCAGGGAGAGTACGGAAAGAAATCTCACTGAAATAAGAAATAATAATGATAAAAAAATAGCAGAGCTTAATGAAAATAATGAAAAGCGCCTGAGGGAGCTGGGTGATAAAACGGATAAGAGGCTTGAGGAGATAAAGGATGTAGTAGAAGAAAAGCTGACTGATACATTAAATAAACGGATAAATGAGTCCTTTAAGAATGTTAGTGATCAGTTGGAACAGGTCTATAAAGGGCTGGGAGAAATGAAGAGTCTTGCAGGCGATGTGGGCGGACTCAAGCAGGTGCTTTCGGGAGTGAAGACCAGAGGAATCCTGGGAGAGTACCAGCTGGGCGCCATTCTTTCCGAAATACTAAGCCCTGAGCAGTACGAGACGGATGTGGCGACCATACCGGGCAGCAGCAATCGTGTGGAATTTGCCATAAAACTTCCGGGGAATGATGGGAACTGCGTCTATCTGCCGATAGATTCAAAATTTCCGGGTGATTCCTACAGACAGCTCCAGGACGCATACAACAGTGCAGACAGGAATGCAATAGAAGCAGCTAAAAAAGCATTAATAACAGTGATGAAGCTGGAAGCGAAAGATATAAGGGAAAAATATGTTGCTGTACCTTATACTACAAATTTTGGTATAATGTTTCTTCCGTTTGAAGGATTGTATTCTGAAGCAGTAAATTTGGGAATGGTCGAGATTCTTCAGAAAGAGTATCAGGTCAATATCGCAGGCCCCAGCACTATGGGGGCGATGCTAAGCAGCCTGCAGATGGGCTTTAAGACACTGGCTATACAGAAGCGCAGTGATGAGGTCTGGAAGGTGCTTGCCGATGTTAAGAATGAGTTTGGTAAATTTTCCGAGCAGTTGGTTAAGATGCAAAAGCACCTTGACCTGACCAGTAAGGATCTGGATGCGCTGATGACTACCAGGACCAAGGCATTAACAAGGAAGCTTTCGTCAGTTCAGACTCTGGAACAGCAGGAGATAAATGTGCTGCCGGGAATAGTTACGGATATTGCTGACGATGAATATGTATCCGGTGAAATCGCAACAGATCCTGCAGAGGATGTGGATTAAGGAGTAATATTTAAAGTCTGTCTGTCGCAGCTGCTGTCACGGACAGATATAAAGGATTGATATATGGTATTTAGTTCGATGATATTTTTATGGGTGTTTCTGCCGATCACTCTTGTTTTATCAAGAGTGTTTAGGGGCAAAGCCTGTAACCTGCTGCTTCTTGCAGCAAGTCTTGTTTTCTATGCGTGGGGAGAGCCGGTTTATGTTCTTCTTATGATATTTTCGATTTTGTTTAATTATGCAGCCGGACTGCTTATAGGCAGGGCAGATGCTTCGTCGAATTTAGTACTTAAGCGAATTTGGCTGACAGTGGGGATTGGCGGGAATATTCTCCTGCTGGGGTATTACAAATACTGTGATTTTTTCATAAATATTCTTAATGATATATTTTTTAGGAATGCTCCCCTTGAGCCCAAAAATATTTCACTGCCAATCGGCATATCTTTTTTTACCTTTCAGGCCATGAGTTACATCATAGACCTTTATAGGGGGAAATATCCGGCTCAGAAGAATCTCTTCAGTATGGCTCTGTATATTTCGTTTTTTCCGCAACTGATAGCCGGTCCCATTGTGCGCTATGAGGATATGGAAGCACAACTGGCAAATCGTGAGGTGAATACAGAGCTTACCGTAGAAGGCTTCAGACGGTTTATTTATGGTCTGGCCAAGAAGGTTATAATTTCAAATACCCTTGCTGTGTCTACTGCGTATTTTTGGAGTATGGAGGGCCGGCAGATGGCACCTCTTTATGCATGGACCAGCGCAATTTTCTATACACTGCAAATATATTATGATTTTTCAGGATATTCTGACATGGCTATAGGTTTGGGTAAAATGTTCGGATTTACCATTCCGGAAAACTTTAATTACCCATATATGTCAGCATCAGTCAGTGAGTTCTGGCGAAGGTGGCATATGACGCTGGGAGCATGGTTCAGGGAATATGTTTATATTCCTCTGGGTGGCAGCAGGCGGGGCAAAGTCAGGACTTGCATAAATCTTGCTATAGTATTTTTCCTTACGGGACTTTGGCATGGAGCTGCATACCAGTTTGTGCTGTGGGGTGTTTATTATGCTTTCTTTATGGTGATAGAAAGAGCGTTCCTTAAAAAGTGGCTGGATGAACACAGAATAGTAGGACATATTTATACACTGTTTGTTGTGGTTATAGGCTGGGTGATGTTTTCTTCTACTACGGCACAGAATGCTTTGTATGTCATAGGAAAAAAGATGTTCCTTATCTATGATGCACCGGAGCTTGTTCCGTATGTGACATACCGTTTCCTTTCGGCTAAGAAAGTTATCATTGGTATTCTGGCAATAATTGGATGCGGCCCCCTTCAGCTGGCAGGGCAGAAACTGCATCTTTCAGAAAAATGGAAGGGCAGCATACCAGAACTGGTATTCTGTGGGATAATATTTATTTATTGCGTGATAACGCTTGCGGCCGGAACATATAATCCGTTCATATATTTCAGATTTTGAGTTAAAATACGAAGACTAAGGATTGTATCAGAGAATGAAAAAAAGCATAAAAATAAGCTGGATGATCATGATGATAGTTTTTCTTTTCCTGCCGTATCCTTTATGGCTGGCGTTTTCGCCTGCCATTACGGATGACGACCCTACAGGAGAGGGAAGGCCGCTTGCTGTATGGCCGGGAGAAGAAACCCCGCTGTTGGACTATCCGGGAGCTGTGACATCCTATGTTGAGGATCACCTTCCTTTCAGGAGTCAGCTGATCACGGCAAATAATTCCATAGATATGTACGCTTTCCATGAAAGTGAGATAGGGAAAGTTATAGTAGGAAAAAACAATTTCCTTTATTTCAACAGTGAGACTGAGGGGGATCCGCTGGCAGACTATACAGGTGAAAACCTTCTGACAGAAGAGGAACTGGCCGGGATCTGTGCGGACCTGACCGCAACAAGTGATGAACTGAAAGCCAGAGGGACCACTCTTGTGTTTTTGTTCATTCCGAATAAGTCCACGGTATATCCCGAATATATGCCGGATAGGTACGGCGAGCATGCTGATCCCAGCTGTATGCAGCAGATAGAGGATTATCTGAGGGCAAATTCTGATCTTGTGATAATCGATCCAACAGAAGCAATGCTTGCACAAAAGGCGGAAGATGAGGATAATGGTACGTGTAAGGATATTTATTTCCGCTATGATACTCATTGGAACCACAGGGGGGCCTATGTGACAGCGGGAGTTTTATTGGATGAGCTGTGTGGCATAAAGGCTGCCGATCTTGATGATCTGGAGCAGGCGCCAATGGGATATGCGGCAGACCTTGAACGGCTGATAAAGATGACAGATGTTCTCGGTGAAGATACGGAATATCAGTTAAGCGGCTATGTGGATCGGACCCCGGAAATACTTGAATATCATATTTTTTCGGAGCCTGATTCAAAGATACTGCGTCTTATGACGGACAGGGAAGAAGGGGATACCCTGGTTATAAAATGTGATTCATTCTCCGGCTTTTATTACTATATGGCAGGAGCGTTTAAATACACGTATGTAGCAACACATGATAATTATGACCTGCCGCTGATACAGACTACGAAGCCGAAGTACTTAATATGGGAGTCGGCAGAAAGATACCTGCCGGAGAGACTATTGGCCTGGGATGAGACATCACCCCTGGCGGAAGAGGGAAAGTAGGCTGAAACTGTTTTGGAAGAGTTAATCATTGTATGACAGGAGGAAAAGAACATGATAGGTATAATCTGTGCAATGGAACTTGAGATTAAGAAGATCAGAGAGGGGATGACAGACATAACGGAAGAAAAGCATGCCGGTGTCGTCTATATCATAGGAAAGAAAAAAGGAACGGATGTGGTAATGGCGGTGAGCGGAGCAGGAAAGGTATTCGCAGCAATCTGTACTCAGGCGATGATCGATCATTATCACCCGGACGTGATACTCAATGTGGGTGTGGCAGGTGGCTTAAGCCCTGACCTTTCCGTGGGAGATCTTGTAATGGCTGAACAGCTGGTTCAGCATGATATGGATGTTACTGCTCTGGGGTTAAAGAAAGGCCAGCTTTTCGGATGTGATTACAGATTCTTCCCGGCAAATTCCAAAATCATAGACATTGCAAAAGATTGTCTGGAGCTGGTTAACCTTGAGCGCGAGAAAGAAGGAAAAAAAGCTCTTCATGCAATAAAGGGCACGATTGCATCCGGTGATGTTTTTGTGGCAGACAGTGGGCTTAAAAAATCAATAGTGGATGAATTCCAGGCAGTGGCCTGCGAGATGGAGGGTGCAGCAATCGCACAGGTATGCTGCGTGAATGAGATCAGGTTCGGAGTGGTCAGGGCCATATCGGATTCTGCAAACGAGTCCTCTACAATGGATTTCGGCGAGTTCTGCAAGATGGCAGCAGATAATACTGCTGAACTGGTGGATATGTTTATCGGAAGATACAGTAAGTGATCTGAATATCGTGATCATTCCGGTGCGATTGCGCGTGTCGTTTTGAGATGCTCAGTGAGTGGGCAGTTTCAGTCATTTATTATTATACCGATCTGTACCGTGCAAAACGGTAATACATGTCTAACTTATAATAGATATATCTAATTTGTGTTAGACAAAATAACCAAAAATAGTCGTGCATTATGCACGGCTTTTGTTTACTTTTTCAATATTTAATGGTAAGATAGCAAGCGACATATTTTGTACTTGCATAATGGTGTCGGGTTCTTTTTTTCTGTTCCGGCATCATAAAATTTAATAAGGAGGAAATAAATATGGCAAGAAGCAAGAAGACGATGGATGGTAACGAAGCTGCCGCACATGCTGGTTATATCTTTACAGATACAGCTGCCATCTATCCCATCACCCCGTCATCACCTATGGCGGAACACACCGACGAGTGGGCAACTCAGGGCAGGAAGAACTATTTCGGCAAGACGGTTAAGATCGTCGAGATGGAATCCGAAGCAGGTGCTTCCGGTACTGTACACGGTTCACTGGTAGCCGGTGCACTCACATCAACTTACACAGCATCTCAGGGTCTTCTTCTTATGATCCCGAACCTGTATAAGATAGCCGGTGAGAGACTTCCGGGCGTTGTAAATGTGGCTGCACGTTGTATCGCATCACATGCACTTAATATCTTCGGTGACCACTCCGATGTATATGCCTGCAGACAGACAGGCTGTGCAATGCTTTGCGAGTCTTCCGTTCAGGAAGTTATGGACCTTACACCTGTTGCATATCTTGCAGCTATCAAGGGCCGTCTTCCTTTCATCAATTTCTTTGATGGTTTCCGTACTTCTCATGAGATTCAGAAGATCGATATCTGGTCAAATGAGGATTTCGATGACATCATCGATATGAAAGCAATCGAGGAGTTCAGAGCAGGTGCTCTTAATCCCAATCACCCTCGTGAAATGGGATCCGCTCAGAACCCTGATATTTTCTTCCAGTCAAGAGAGTCCTGCAATACTGCATATGATGAGCTTCCTGCTATCGTTCAGGAATACATGGACAAGATCAATGCGAAGATCGGTACAGATTACAAGCTTTTCAACTACTATGGTGCTGCTGACGCAGAGCATGTAATAGTTGCAATGGGATCTGTTAACGATACTATCGAAGAGACTATCGATTATCTTGCAGCAAAGGGTGAGAAGGTTGGTCTTATCAAGGTAAGACTTTACAGACCTTTCTCTGTAGAAGCATTCTTAGGTGCTATCCCTGCAAGCGTAAAGACTATCTCTGTACTTGACCGTACAAAGGAGCCCGGATGTATCGATGAGCCTCTTGCACTTGATGTTAAGAGCGCACTTATGAGCGATGAAAAGTTCGCAGGAGTTAAGGTTCTTACAGGTCGTTACGGTCTTGGTTCAAAGGATACTACTCCTGAGCAGATCGTTGCTGTATATCACAACACAGACAAGAAGAAATTCACACTTGGTATCAACGATGATGTTACACATCTTTCACTTGATGCAGGTGAGCCTCTTGTTACAACTCCTGAAGGAACAGTTTGCTGTAAGTTCTGGGGTCTCGGTGCAGACGGTACGGTCGGCGCAAACAAGAACTCCATCAAGATCATCGGTGATAACACAGACATGTTCGCACAGGCATACTTTGATTATGATTCAAAGAAGTCCGGCGGTATCACAATGTCTCACTTAAGATTCGGTAAGAAGCCTATCAAGTCTACTTACCTTATCCATAAGGCTAATTTCGTAGCATGCCACAATGCTGCATACGTAAGAAAGTACAACATGGTTCAGGAGCTTGTTGACGGTGGTACATTCCTCCTCAACTGCCCTTGGGAAGGCGAAGAGCTTGACAGCCATCTTCCCGGCCAGGTTAAGAAGTACATCTATGACCACAAGATCAAGTTCTATACCATCAACGGTACAAAGCTTGGTATCGAGTCCGGCATGGGACCTACAAGAATCAATACTATTCTTCAGTCCGCATTCTTCAAGCTTACAGGCATCATCCCTGAGGAGAAGGCTATCGAGCTTATGAAGGCTGCCGCTAAGAAGACCTATGGTCTTAAGGGTGATGATGTGGTTCAGAAGAACTGGAATGCTATCGACCTCGGCGCTACCGGCGTCGTAGAAGTTAAGGTTCCTGATTCATGGGCTAACGGCGTTGATGAAGGCCTTGATTATCCTAAGGCTACAAAGGGAAGCAAGGAAGTACAGGATTTCGTAAACAACATCCAGATCCCTGTATCTTCACAGGAAGGTAACAGCATCCCTGTATCCGTAACAATGACTTACACTGATGGTTCCACACCTTCAGGTACAGCGGCATTCGAGAAGCGCGGAGTTTCCGTAGCTGTTCCTGTATGGAATCCTGATACCTGTATCGAGTGTCAGCAGTGCTCTTATGTATGTCCTCACGCAGCTATCCGTTCCGTTGCTCTTACTGATGAAGAAGCAGCTAAGGCTCCTGAAGGAATGCAGCTCAAGGAACTTACAGGTATGCCCGGATACAAGTTCTCCATCGTTGTATCTCAGATGGACTGCCTTGGATGCGGCTCCTGTGCAAATGTATGTCCTGCTAATAAGGCTCCCAAGAATGTTGAGGCCGGTGTTAAGACTCTTGCTATGCAGACTCTTGATGATGAGCTTAAGGCACAGCAGAAGTACTTCGATTTCGCTGTAGAGCTTGATGAGAAGGCAGAGGTAATAAGCAAGTTCGGAATGGATACCGTTAAGGGTTCACAGTTCAGACAGCCTTATCTTGAGTTCTCGGGCGCATGCGCAGGCTGCGGTGAAACACCTTATGCTAAGCTCGTTACACAGCTTTACGGTGACAGAATGTACATTGCAAATGCAACCGGATGCTCATCCATCTGGGGTAACTCTTCACCTTCAACACCTTATACAACCAACAAGAAGGGCCAGGGTCCTGCATGGGCTAACTCACTCTTCGAGGATAACGCAGAGTTCGGCTTCGGTATGTATCTTGCACAGAAGACACTCCGCGGCAATGTAAAGGATGAGGTTGAGGCACTTGCTGCTGAGACATCTGATGCTAACATCAAGGCTGCTATCGATGAGTATCTTGCTACCTTCGATGAGACACTTAAGAATACCGAAGCTACAGACAAGCTTCTTGCTGCAATCGCTAATGATTCCAGCGCACATGCTAAGGAAATCATCAAGAACAAGGATTATGCTGCTAAGAAGTCACAGTGGATCTTCGGTGGTGACGGATGGTCATTCGATATCGGATTCGGCGGTCTCGACCATGTACTTGCTTCCGGTGAGGATGTTAACGTATTCGTATTCAATACCGAGGTTTACTCAAATACCGGCGGACAGTCTTCCAAGGCTACTCCTATCGGTGCTGTTGCTCAGTTCGCTGCAGGCGGTAAGGCAATCAAGCAGAAGGATCTTGCAGGTATAGCAATGAGCTATGGCTATGTATACGTTGCACAGGTTGCAATGGGTGCTAATCCTAACCAGCTCGTTAAGGCTATCAAGGAAGCTGAGAGCTATCACGGACCTTCACTTATCATTGGTTATGCTCCTTGTATCAACCACCGTATCAAGGCTGGTATGGGTGCAGCTATGGCAGAAGAGAAGAAGGCTGTTGATGCAGGTTACTGGCATCTGTTCAGATTCAATCCTACTGCTGAGAAGAAGTTCACTCTTGATTCCAAGGCTGCAACAGTTCCTTACGCTGACTTCATCGGTGGAGAAGCTCGTTACACCGCTCTTACCAAGGTTAACAAGGAAAAGGCAGGAGAACTCTTCAAGGAAGCAGAAGAGGCTGCAAAGGAAAGATTTACACATCTTTCAAATCTCGTTGAACTGTATTCAAAGAACTAAATTGAAGACAGCTTCATAGTTAATACTTGAATTAGAAAACCCGGCTGGCAGGAATGTCAGCCGGGTTTTGACGTGTTAGAGTGAATGTGGTATAATGGTCTAGTATGGTTGTGCAGAAACATATCGCTTAAATATGGTGTGATCATGCAGATGCAGACTGATTGTCATTGAGGATTAAGGAGGGAAACGATGGACAATAACGGCTACAACAATTATGGAAATCAAGGTGGATATCAGGGTGGAATGCCTAATGGGAATTATGGTTATAACGGTGGCGTGCCCCAGCAGAATGCGGGCAGTGGATTTGCCATAACTTCACTTGTTTGCGGTATATTATCGATACTGTGCTGCTATTGTACATTGGGTGTTACAGTTATCCCTGCAATAATGGCTATAATCTTTGGTATTGTTGCGCAGAAGAAGGGGCAGTCAAAGGGCTTGAGTATAGCCGGCATCATCACCGGTGTGATAGGTCTTCTGCTTTCGCTTGGTATGATAATATACATCGTATTTGTTGGCGGAGTTGCATTCCTTGAGAGCTTTTCTCAGTATATGTAAATCGTTGAAAATGTGAGAAGGATCGCAAGTTAATATTCGGTTCGGACACTTGTTGATACGGTCACAATGGAGAGTAAATTAGATGATCGAAAACCGGAGGCATACGATGTGCCTTCGGTTTTGATTTTGTCTTATCTTATGTTCTGTAAAAGAGAGATTGAAAAGTGGACATAAATAAAAGGATGTTTAAGGATCCGCTGACGGATACCTGGTTTATATTGGGGATCATTGCAGGGATTGCAGGGCTTGTTGCTGTTGCGGTTTTTGTAATATACGGGGACAGGATATTGGCAGGTGGTCCGGACTGTATGTTTAATAAAGTGACCGGATTATACTGTCCGGGGTGCGGCGGTACCAGGGCTTTTTATCATGCGGTCCATCTGCATTTTATAAAGAGTTTTTTGTGTCACCCGATAGTTATGTATTCGCTGACAGTCTATTTTATTTTTATGATAAATACGATTTTGGTAAGGCATACGAGACGGTTTGGTTTTGAAGGCTATCCGGTGACCGTTACCGTCTACATTGGGGTAGGAGTGATACTGGGACAGTGGCTGCTAAGAAATATACTGATATTCTTTTTTGGAATTACATTTTTATAAGGTTTCGGAAAGTGTAGTATGTTCCGACAGTACTGTTATAAATATCTGTCTTTTGGTATACTTGTAACTGCTTGAAATCCTGCAGGCTATTCCGTTTACGGTTTCTTGTAATTAGAGATTGTTTCGCAGGGGGCGGGGGTAAAAGAGCTTTTGGTGAAACAACGGAGAGAATAGATATGATCGAAGATATAGCAGCGCTTATTCCTGCTTATAATCCCGATAGGGAGATGATCAAGGTAGTTGAGGGGCTGGTTTTAGAGTTTTCGAATATTGTTATCGTTGATGACGGCTGTGATGAAAGTTTTGGCAAGATCTTTGCGGAAGTAGAGAGACTTGGAGAAAAGTCAAATGTCACCATACTGCATCATGAGAAGAACAAAGGTAAAGGCGCTGCGCTCAAGACGGGATTTTCGTATATTCTGGAATCGTTGCCTAATGTTTTGGGTGTAGTTACGCTTGACGCGGACGGGCAGCACACTGTGGCAGACACACTAAAGTGCTGTCAGGGTTTTAAAGAATTTGACGCTGAAATCAGACCGGTAGTTTTCGGCTGCCGGGATTTTAAATCAGACACAAAGATACCTGCCCGCTCAAGATTTGGTAACAGACTCACCAGCAGTCTGCTCAAACTTTTTGCTGATATTACTCTTACGGATACGCAGACCGGACTCAGAGTCTTTGGGCGAGATATACTTGCGGATCTCTGCAAGGTACCCGGTGAACGCTATGAGTTTGAGATGAATATGATATTTGAGCTTCATGATATGGGAGTTCCTTTTGAGGAAGTTCCCATTGAAGTTATATATCTTAATGAGAATGAAAGCTCGCATTTTAATCCGATAAAAGATTCTCTTAGAATATACAAGGTGTTCTTTAAATTTATAGCGTCGTCACTGAGCTCATTTGTGGTTGATTATGCGTTGTTTTCGGCACTTGTCTGTTTCCTTGCAGGCAGGATGCCGGAATTATATATAGCTTTTCTGAATCGCAGCATAAACTACATAGTGGTGTCGACAGTTATCGCACGTATATGTTCAGGTATATTCAATTACTGTATAAACCGTATGGTATTTAAATCCAGAAAAAAAGATGCTGCAGGCTCAGGTCCCAGATATTTTATACTATGGCTTATACAGATGATGTTATCGGCCGGCGCTGTTAAATATCTGACTGAATGGCTGGGAATCCCCGCAATGATTACGAAGATAATAGTAGATCCGATATTGTTCTTTATAAGCTATAAAGTGCAGCAGGTCTGGGTGTTTAAGAAGAAAGATTAATTAGACTGGAGAATAAAATGGGTAAAAGTGATTATGCTTTTTTTGCCATGATGGCAAGGCTTAAATGGATAGACAGGTGGGCGCTTATGAGAAATTCCGAGGAAGAAAACCTTTCGGAACACTCTCTTCAGGTTGCCATGCTTTCACATGTTCTTTGCGTGATAGGTAATAAGCGCTTTGGGAAGAACCTTGATGCGGAACATGCAGCAATGTTCGGTATGTATCATGATGTTTCGGAAATACTTACCGGTGATATGCCAACGCCCGTGAAATACAGAAACAAAACCATAAAAGGTGCATATAAGCAGATTGAGGATGATGCAAATGAAAGCCTGCTTACGCTTTTGCCTGAAGATATAAGGGAAGAGTATCGCAAGGTTCTTTTTCCGGAGGAAGAATATGCATATGAGGCGAGGCTTGTAAAAGCAGCTGATAAGATATCTGCATATATTAAGTGTCTCGAAGAAAAGAAAGCGGGAAATGATGAGTTTGCAGATGCGGAGCAGTTAACGCTTGAGTCGATAAAGGCCATGGGGCTTGATGAAATAGAAGTATTTCTGGAGGAGTTTTTGCCAGCATATAAGAAGACGCTTGATGCCATAAGACCAGAGATTTAGTTATATGTTTACTGCATTTTGTACCAGGGTGTGTCCATTGCCTCCAGTTCTTTCAGTCTGGGGACAACTTCGTTAATACTGATTTGAAGTCTTTCTTTTTCTCTGAGGAGCAGGTATTCCTGCTCTTCATTTTTTTTGAACTCGCTGGGGTAATTTCGTTTATGCATGAGTTCCGCAAGTGCCAGGGATAAACGGCTGTTACCCATTTCGGCGATTGCAGTGAGCCCGCTTACCACAACGAACACCAAAAGTACCATATGTATCAGAAACAGAAGTCCCAACACTGTAGATCCCATGGCGGTAACAAACATAGCTGCGGAATCAAAGATAGTGGCATTAGCTGAGGCTGCAACGGTATTAAGTGCAAAAAAATAGATGTTAGCCAACACAAATATGTAGGCTCCGAAAGAAAGCAGGAATCCGATAAGGGAACGATTTTTCCACTGTGATAAAAAAGCGCGCCGGTTTCTCACATCAAGTATTTCAGTATCAAGCTGGTACTTCTGCTCGTTGAGTGACCGTATCTCTATGCGGAGTTCTTTCAATTCTTTTTTTTCGGCATCTGTCATAGTGATTTTATTCTATCATAGATTAGAATGCAGAGTATAAGTTTTTGAAAGTAAACAAAGGTTTTCTAACACTAACTAAAAATATTGTGTTAAGCTTTTCAAAGATAAAAATAACAAGAAGAGGAGGAAATCTATTATGGCATATGTAATCAGTGATTCATGCATCAGCTGTGGAACTTGTGAGGGTAACTGCCCTGTTGGCGCTATCTCTCAGGGAGATTCTCAGTACAATATTGATGCTGATACCTGCATCAGCTGCGGAACTTGCGCTGGCAACTGCCCTGTAGGTGCTATTTCCGAGGAATAATTTCCAAAGACAAAATGTAAAATGAAGTGCCGCATCCGGAAAGGGTGCGGCATTTTAATTATTGTATTATTTGATTTTTTTCCCGGTATCGCACAGGTCTTTGAGAAAGCAGTTTTTACAGTCGGGCTTTGGTGCCTTGCAGATGCTTCGGCCATGGGCGATTATCTGGAGATTCCACAGTATCCAATGATCTTTTGGCAGTTTTTTCATAAGGTCGTATTCAACCTTTACCGGATCTGTTTCTTCAGTGAGGCCCAGTTTTTTTGAAACCCGTTTAACATGGGTATCTACTACGATACTTGGTTCGTTATATATGTTTCCTCTTATTACATTAGCAGTTTTTCTTCCTACTCCCGGAAGTGAAGTCAGTTCTTCAATGGAAGATGGTACCTCACCGTTATATTTTTCCATGAGTTGTTGGCAGCAGGCGATTATGTTTTTTGCTTTATTGTGGTAGAAACCGGTGGAATGTATATCGTTTTCAAGCTCCTTAAGGTCAGCGCTTGCGAATGCCTCGACTGTTGGATATTTTTTAAAGAGAGTTCCTGTGACGATATTTACTCTTGCATCGGTACATTGTGCACTGAGTATTGTGGCGATAAGAAGCTGCCATGGAGTGTTGTGATCAAGATAGCATTTCGCATCTGTACCATAATGCTCATCAAGTCTGTTTAGTATTTTTTGCAGATTTTTTTGTATCATTTTTGTTATAAATATGAAAAAAGTGTTGACTCAAAAATTTTTTTGGGATATAGTGTTAGCGTAATTATAAGAGAGCATGTTGGTTTATGCAAGCTTTCACATGAAAATAGCCGGTGTTGGGGAGACGCGAACGGCTTTAGAGAAAAGGAGAGAACTATGACATACGAGAAGATTGTTGATTATGTGCAGAAGAAATTTGCAAAGCTTGACGTCAGCAAGACCGGTGATGTGGCTGTGCAGATCGATGTGACAGGAGAAGGTGAAGGTGCATTCTATGTTGCTGTTAAGGATGGCAAGGGTGCGGTTGAGCCTTATGAGTATTATGATCATGATGCAAAGATCATTGCTGACGGCAGCGATATAATTGATATCGTAGATGGCAAGCTTGATGCTGTAGCAGCTTTCAATGAAGGAAAGATCCGTGTTGAAGGTAATGTTGAGAAGGTTGCTGAGCTCAAGAGCGTATTTGCAGTTAAGAAGGCAGCACCTGCGAAGAAAGCTGAGCCTGTAAAGAAGGCAGCACCTGCAAAGAAAGCTGAGCCTGCTAAGAAGGCAGCACCTGCAAAGAAAGCTGAACCTGCAAAGAAGGCTGAGCCTGCTAAGAAGGAAGAAGTTAAGGCTGAGGCTAAGAAGCCTGCCGCAAAGTCCACCAAGAAAGCAGCAAAGAAATAATTAGTTAGTAAGTCTATCGTAGGTTTATAGTGTATATAGAGGTCACTGTGTCGATGACATAGTGACCTTTTTGTTGTAACGGAGTGCAGGACAGCTCATTTGCAGGCAACGGTCTGCAGATATCGTTTTTGCTTGCCTGACTTTTTGCCATGGCTGCCCGGATGTTGGCGGGTATGGTTAATGCTTTGTGGTTATGGTATAATTTCTGCAGTGCATGGCGGGCTCTGGCCTGCGGAAAATGTGTGAATATGAAGCGAGATGCGCACGTATAAACGGACAGTTTAGCTGTCAGCTGCATCAGGAATAAGGAGGGGTAAGGATGAGCAGGATTACAGTTGCAGGGATAACACAGATTGAAACTATCGTTAATGTGGATGAGGTTCCGGTACCTTATGTTTCATCAAGCAGCATGCCAAATACAATATTCACGGAGGCCGGGGGTGATGCTTTTAACGAAAGCCTTGCCTTTACCTGGCTTGGGGATGATGTGAATTTTCTTTCCATAGTTGGACGTAATCAGGATATGAATGTGCTCAATCCTTCTGACAGAAAGGTTACAGTTTCTACTGAGCATATACTGCCTATAGCTGAATCCACAGCTACTCAGGTAATACTTTGTGGCAAGGACAGAAAGAAGCAGGTATTTGAGGATATAAAGGATCTTCGCAATGTGACATACGATATGTCTATGGTGACACCTCTTATCGCATCTTCTGAACTGTTAGTAGTTGCAAATGCAAATTTCTGCAGACCTTTCCTGAATATTGCAGCAAAGTACAATGTCCCTGTAGCTGTAAATATGCACACCTTTGAAAAGGAAAAGGAACAATATAATGAGGACTTTCTGCAAGCTGCATCAATTCTCTACGTTGATGATGACTGCGTGGGGGATGATCCATTCAGTTTCATGAAGGAAGTGGCTGAAAAGTATGATATATCAGTTATGGTAATGGGGCAGGGAAATAAAGGACTCATACTTTATGACAGAAATCAGAATATACATGTTCATTATGACTGTGTAAAAACTAATGAAGTAGTTAATTCTGTTGGGGCCGGAAATGCGTTGTTCGCATGTTTCCTGCATTATTATGTGGAAACAAAGGACTCTGTAAATGCCATAAAGAATGCACTGCTTTTTGCTTCATACAAGGTAGGATTTATGGGCACATCAAATGGATTTATGACAGTGGATGAAGTGGCACAGTGGAGAAGACTGATCTGGGGGATGGATAAGACTCCGGAAAAAATAGCAAATTTCAAGTAGGCGCAGATGTCGCTTTTTCGAGCATACGGATTATTGACGGAGCTGTCAGACTGTTGAGTTTGGCAGCTTTTTCCTTGAGACCATTTAATTTATCGGGGGTGCCTGCCTTGATATAAAGATTTGTCAGCAGGGTATAGCTGCCGAGGATATCACTTCCTGTAGAAATTGAAAATTCCAAAACTTTAACTGCGTCCTGCTCACGGCCATCCTCGGAAAGACATTCTGCAAAGCTTTGAAGGGAGCGTACCAGCAGCGTATATCTTTCATCACATTCAGAAAGCTCCGGCAGGTTTGCGGCGCCGTATTTTAACTTAAGATCAGTATTGCTGATTCCGGTGAGATTAAGCATCTTCTTATCTTTTAGAAAATCAAGGTTTCTCATTACCTCCTGCATTTTTGAGGAATCTTTGTATTTTATGAAGAACAGTTCGTCCGGGATATTTATATATGGGAGATCATCAATGGGCTGCCTTCTGGTTGAGTTGGCCTCGTTTTCTCGGTTTACAAAGGCTTCGAGCTCGCTACGGCTTTTTTTTGCAGAGCGTTTTATGCTCCAAAGCAGTATAATTATGAATATTACGACACTTGTCAAAACGGGCATTTTCATTTATAATTACCAAATTAGAAAAAATGACGATTTTTCAACATTATTTTTGGGGAAATTGCAATGTTTAATATGCACAGTAACAAAGGGCGCAAGATTTTGAGGACTATTTTGATAGTTATTCTCGCACTTGCGATGATAGTACCATCTATAGCGGCATATCTTTCTATGTAAGTGTGACGCGACTATATTTTAGACTTTTTTGGACCATAGTGCAAGGATGCGTATGTATGGGGGTTAGCGCTTGTTGCAGTTCGGGGGACAGCAGGGTATAATCTGGTCGGTTGGGATCAGGCTGCAGTTTCAAAGTGAGGTGTGATCATGAGGACTAATCTGAAAAGAACAATTTTATCTATTATTATGACTGCCGCATTTTTGGTTTTGGCCGGAAGTTTTGGCATGTTTGATGGATTAAAAGGCATAAAGGCAGATGCAGGGGAGATTGTCAGGGGGACACTTACATTTTTGCCCCCTGAAGATGAAGAAGAGGAAGATGAGGAAAAGAGTGACAGCAAGATCTTCCCGGGCGTACACATTGATGATATAGATGTATCAGGGATGACGGAGGATGAGGCCAGGGCTGCTGTTGAGGACTATATCGCACAGCTTTCCTCAAGCCAGGTTACTTTGGTGGTTGCTCAGGATACTGAGGTTCCCGTGACAGTTGCTGATCTGTCACCTGTATGGAGTAATCCAGAGGTGGTTTCGCAGGCTGCTGAGAATACTACGGATGGAAATGTTATCGCCAGATATAAAATGAAAAAGGACATAGAGCATAACGGCTTGAATTTTCCTTTGGAGATTACATTTGACGATGCAGCGCTTTCGGCTTATCTTGAGGAGAACTGCTCAATTTACGATATTCCGGTTGAGAATCCCACTCTTGTAAGAGAGGGAAATGATTTTACGATAATCAATGGTGAGGGCGGACAGGGTCTGGATATCCCTGCGGCTGTTGCCCAGCTTGATGACGAGTTTTATGCTGACTACAGGGCAGGACAGACCACGATAAGCCTTCCGGTGGTGGCAACTGAGCCGGATACATCTGTAGAGGATCTGGCAAAAGTTCATGATCTTCTTGGCACTTTTACTACCAGCTATTCTTCATCTGGAAGCAACAGAAGTGGCAATGTGGCTAACGGCTGCAGGCTTATAAACGGTACTGTGCTTTATCCGGGAGAAGAGTTTTCGGCATACGAAACCATTAAGCCTTTTACTGAGGAAAACGGTTATTTTCTTGCAGGCTCATATTTAAACGGTCAGGTGGTTGAGAGCCTTGGTGGAGGTATCTGCCAGGTGTCCTCCACACTTTATAATGCGGTACTCAGGGCGGAACTACAGGTGGTTGAGAGAAACAGCCACTCCATGGTAGTTAACTATGTTGATAAATCTGCTGATGCTGCTATAGCTGAGTCCTCGGGAAAGGATTTCAGATTTGTAAATAACACTGATTATCCTATTTACATAGAAGGATATACTGAGAACAAAAAGATCACTTTCAATATTTATGGCGTAGAAACCAGAGACCCGGGCAGGAAGGTAGAGTTTGAAAGCGAGATCGTAACGGAGACTGTTCCTGACCATGAAGACATTGTTGCTGATGCTTCGCAGCCTATAGGATATGTCAGCGCTACATCCGCACATATCGGTTACACTGCGAAGCTCTGGAAGATAGTTTATGAAAACGGTGTTGAAGT
Organism: uncultured Lachnospiraceae bacterium; assembly: GCA_946616835.1. Taxonomy (GTDB): domain Bacteria; phylum Bacillota; class Clostridia; order Lachnospirales; family Lachnospiraceae; genus NK4A136. The sequence goes on along the minus strand of CAMOJK010000006.1, from coordinate 21,187 downwards.
AAGCCGTGAGGTGGTCAATAACAGTACTTACAAGGCAACCCCCAGGACTGCGGTGGTGGGTATTGCATCTGCCAATCCTGAATATACGGCAGCTATGCAGGCTGCTATAGCGACCGGAAGCATTGATAACTGTAAGGCCATGGCGGCCCAGCTTAATGAAATGGCAGCGGCTGCGGCAGCTCAGGCAGCAATGGATCAGAATGCTTCAGTGGATCCCTGATGCAGCGTCACGAGAATTTGTCTGAAAATAACACAAGATCTAAAGCAGGCTGTGATATTATTGTTTACGGATATGCGGCTCTGCCTGCTGCAACTGACCTGCTATCGTCTGAATATGCCCGGATAGCAGAACGGACAGGGCAGGTATATGCAGACCGCATAAAGTACAATATCAGTGCCTGCATGGACAGCCTTGAGCATTATGAGGCAGAAGTGCTGTCTGCGATACAAAAAGAAGATCCTGATACTGTTGTTTGGCCATGTGGTGATGACGGAGTATTTGGAGCTTTGTGGCATATGACTGCAGCATCACATATAGGGATCCATCTTGATGTGCGGAAGATTCCGTTACGCCAGGGAACTATTGAGTTATGCAATATGTTTGACCTGAATCCCTACAGGACTAAAAGTAATGGGTGTATGATACTAACATCGCTTTGCGGGGCCAGGACTGTTGAAATCATAAACCGGGTGACTGAAGGATGTCTGCCCTGTGTGATCGCAGGCTATACACTAAAAGGAAAAGAAAAGCTTATTATAAACAGAGATGAAATGCAATACCTGACAAAGCCGCAGGGCTTATGAGGGCTAGAGCCAATGGAGGCGTGATATGCTTAGAGACGAGATATTATCAACTATTGAAAAAAACAGCCGCGTTGATATCGCGGAGTTGGCGGTAAGACTCGGAAGCGAGGAAGAAGTCATCGCAGAAGAGATGAGTAAAATGGAAGAAGAGGGTGTCATCTGCGGTTACCATACCATGATAGACTGGGAAAAGACCGGTATGGAGAAGGTAACAGCTCTTATAGAAGTAAATGTTACCCTTCAGCGGGGACAGGGCTTTGATGGCATAGCCGAGCATATATATAAGTATCCTGAAGTAAAAAGCGTATATCTGATAAGCGGGGGATATGACCTACTTGTTACTATAGAGGGGAAATCCATAAAGGAAGTATCCTCTTTTGTACATTCCAAGCTTTCGACCATGGAGAATGTCCTCAGTACATCTACACACTTTATTCTGAAGAAATATAAAGACCATGGCACTATCATGGCTAAAAAGCCTGAAGATGAAAGGCAGCTGGTCACACCATGAGAAATCCGTTGAATAAAAAAGTAGAGAGCATCAAGCCCTCCGGGATAAGAAAGTTTTTTGATATTGTAAGCGAAATGAAAGATGCCATATCTCTTGGCGTGGGTGAGCCTGATTTTGATACACCGTGGCATGTAAGGGAAGAGGGTATATATTCACTTGAAAAGGGACGTACTTTCTATACTTCAAATGCAGGTCTTAAGGAACTTAAGACCGAGATATCAGCGTATGTAAAGCGAAAGCTGGGCGTGTCATATGATCCTGACAGCGAGGTGTTTGTTACCGTCGGTGGATCTGAGGGTATAGATATGGCTTTGCGCGCTATGCTGGATCCGGGGGATGAGGTTCTTATACCGCAGCCCTGTTATGTTTCATATGATCCCTGTACCGTGCTTGCAGGTGGAGTTCCCGTGTTCATAAATCTTAAAGCTGAAAATGATTTCAGGCTGACGGCGGCAGAACTTGAGGCAGCCATAACCGACAAGACCAAGCTTCTCATACTTCCTTTTCCTAACAATCCTACCGGTGCTGTGCTGGAGCGTAAGGACCTGGAAGAGATTGCAAAGGTTGTGGAAAAACATGATATATTTGTTCTTACGGATGAAATATACTGCGAGCTCTATTATAAGGATGATTATGCTTCCATTATACAGATGCCCGGTATGAAGGAGCGGACCGTATATATTAACGGCTTCTCCAAGGCCTATGCCATGACGGGCTGGAGAATGGGATATGTTTGTGCTCCTGCGGTGATTCTTAAGCAGATGCTAAAGATACATCAGTTTGCCATAATGTGTGCTCCTACCACATCACAGTATGCGGCCATAGAGGCACTTAAAAACGGTGATGAAGATGTGCGTATTATGCGTGATGCGTATAATCAGAGACGCAGGTATCTTATGCATGCTTTTAAGCAGATGGGGCTACCCTGCTTTGAACCCTTTGGTGCCTTTTATGTATTTCCATGCATAAAAGAATTCGGAATGACATCCGAAGAATTTGCCACCAGACTTCTTGAGGAAGAGAAAGTGGCTGTTGTGCCGGGAACAGCTTTTGGTGACTGTGGGGAAGGGTATCTCAGAATATCTTATGCTTATTCAATAGAAAACCTGAAAGTCGCCATAGGCAGGATTGAGAGGTTTGTGGGCAGACTCAAAGATGAAAAGAAATGATCGGTCAGATCAATAGTAACGGGAAGAGAAGAGTGTGACAGCATGCATATGTCATGATGTTTATCCGCAGTATGCTGCTGCGGCGAGGGCTGCCACTGCACCGTCTGCTGCGGCGGTGGTAAGCTGTCTTACTGATTTTGTGCGGCAGTCTCCTGCTGCAAATATGCCCTTTGTGGCGGTTTTGCAATCCTCACCGGCTACTATATATCCCTTTTCATCCAGATTAACAAAATCAGCAAAGGATTTATTGTCAGGCGTCTGTCCAATAGCAATGAAAAGTCCTTCGACTTCCAGCTTGCTCTTATTATGGTTAAGCTTATTCTCAAGCTCGATATATTCCAGATCACCGTTACCACCCAGGGAGGTAATGGTGGAGTTGAGTATAAACTCAACATTTTCTTTTGCTTTTAATTTTGCAACTTCTTTTGCATCGGCTCTGAAAGAATCACGCCTGTGGATCAGGTAGACCTTGCTGCAGTAGTTAGAGAGGAAGAATGCGTCCTCTATGGCTGTATTTCCACCACCATTTACGGCCACGATACTGTCCTTAAAGAAAGCACCGTCGCAGGTCGCACAGTAGGATACTCCGCAGCCTGTAAATTCTTCTTCGTTTTCCAGTCCAAGATGTCTGTTTTTCGCTCCTGTGGCTAGTATAACTGCAAGGCATTCCCGGTCGCCGGCTGTGGTGTGCAGAATTTTTACCTTTCCTTCTTTGGTTTCAAGCCCTGTCACTTTTGCGTTTTCTATCACTGCTCCAAGGCTCTCTGCCTGGTCCTTTAATCCGTTTGCAAATTCTAAGCCGGAGATATTTTTTATGCCCGGGTAGTTTTCTATTTCAGGGGTGTTGATTATCTGGCCGCCGCAGTTGTCAGCTTCTATTACAAGGACACTTCTGCCGGCACGCCTTGCGTATATAGCAGCCGTAAGCCCTGCGGTGCCGCCTCCGACTATGATTATATCCTTCATAAGATACCTCCTGATAATTATTTTCTAAATCATTCCATACCGGTATTTATCGTATTATACAAGCGTTTCCGGAACCGACTAAAATCTCCTTTGAGTCTATCTGGTGTAACCTGAATAACGGATTAATTTTAACACAATTATGCACCGGATAGGCATAAAAGTTGCCAAACAACCTTCGGTGTGGTAAAGTTGTTAGCGCATGATTTTGTAAGAAACGGGTGATTATACTCAAATTCTTCATGTAGTTGCATGAAAATGCGACGGAAAGAGGCGAAATGATTACTGTTGAAAAGAAGTATAAATTTGCTGAGGCTGCTTTCTGGCTTGCTGCTTTCGGCTTTTTGTATATCTTTTTTTCTGTGATCCACCCACTGCAGGTCTGGGATGGTGATGACTGGCTCTATATTTCATGGCATAGAAATGCATATCCTTTATGGAAAGCCTGGAATCCGAGCCGTATACTCCCGGAGACTATTATGTCCATGGTTTCAGGGGTGGGTATCTATACTCTTTATCCCGTTACCAGAGACTACCTTCAGTCAATAACAACCATAAATGCAATATTCATTAGTTTTTCCATAGTAATATATATGTATATGTTTTACAGATTGCTAAGGAACAGAAGTGATGCAGGGAAGCTTGCTATTTATATGCTGACCGCGTTTTTTCTACTTTTTCATTTCAGTATTTTCAGGAGGTTTCGGAGCGATAATACATACTTATTTTATGCTTCAAATCTTACGGGATATTTTTTCTATGTCTTGCCAAATATACTGAATTCATCGCTGGTCCTTTATTTTATGGGAAATAAGGACGGCAGCTTCCTGACAGGAAAAAAGCAGGATGGTTTTGTGATACTGCTTGTATACCTCGCAGTTTTTTCGGACTTTTTCCAGACCATTATCCTCATATCCTATATGGGAGCAAGGATACTTTTTGACCTGATAAAAAATAAAAAAGTCTGCAGGAGCATGATCTTCCCGGCTTCTGTTATTGCTGTATGGTTTATATCTATATTCTTTGAGGTAAACGGCGGACGCGCAGCCTCCAATAGCGGCGGAATACCGCTTAGCGAAAGTATCAGGCTGTTCTTCGGTTGGATCTCATCTCTTAATCTCCAGACATCTGCCGTTATGGCTGGCGTGACGGCTCTTGGGCTTATCATGCTGGTAACAAAAAAGAAGAGGGACAGAGAGAATGTAAAGCCGGTATGGGAGCAGGCACTTACTGCCGCTGTTTGTGCAGTGGTGAGTTCTGTATTTTTGATCCTGTTATGTTCTGTTACCGGAAGTGAGCATATGCAGAGGAGCGGCGTGATATTTGCAGTGGCATTTTTTGCGTTTATAATTACATTTATGTCTGCGCTGTCTGTGCTTAAGGATTTTCCCAAAGGGGCAGCAGTTATGCCTCTGCTCTTTTTTATTCTGTTTTCAAATACATACTTTGGGACGCATACCTTCAGGGAAACTAACTGGCAGGGATATCCTCCGACAGTATGTAAGGCTCTTATGGATGATTACATAGGACAGCTGAAAAGTGCTGATGAAAGCGGAGAATCAAGTGTGGACTTGAGGGTGCCGGAATTCTTTTTTGAGGCAGATGGGGATAACTGGCCACATGCGTATGGCATGGGAAACGCAATGGCGGATACTCTTTATGCTCATGGGGTGCTTACTCATGAGCTGGAGGTGACGGTATGTCCGGATCCTTCCATGAATGAAGAGTATCATCTTGATATGTACGAATAAAGTGCCGGTACCGTGTGAATGGTTCCGAAAATATACCATAGTTTGGGGCGTTTTCGTAAGAACTGCCTGGCAAACGGCACTATCGTCAGGTAAGCAGCCGGTGTGAGGATATTAGTGGTATATAATGAGCGGTAAGCTTTAGTAAGTAAAATTTAAGCGGCGGAGATGTCTGATTTGCTTTACAATCTGATAATAAAACCTATTGAATATCTTATAGAAACCATCTTCTGGGTAATGTATTCCTTTTTCGGGAATGCAGGTGTGGCTATCATTGCGGTGAGCCTTACTGTAAGCACCCTTGTACTGCCTCTTTACCTGCGTTCTGATGCTATACAGGAAAGCGAGCAGAACAAACAAAAAGCCATGGAAAAGTGGCTTAAGCATATCAGGAAGTTTTTCAAGGGCGACGAGCGTTACATGATAGAGAATGCTTATTACAGAGAGATGGATTACCGCCCTCTGTATGCACTGCGCAGTGCATTCTCGCTTCTTCTGCAGATTCCGTTCTTTATAGCCGGATATCATTATCTGTCAACTCTTTCACTGCTTTCGGGGATAAGCTTTGGACCGATAGCGGATCTGGGCAGACCGGATGGGCTGATAGCTCTTGGAGTTATCCATATAAATCTGCTTCCTATACTTATGACAGTGATAAACTGTGTATCCGGATTTGTGTATACCAGAGATCTTCCCTTGCGGGCGAAGCTGCAGATATATATTCTTGCATCTGTTTTCCTGGTACTTCTGTATCAGAGCCCATCAGGACTTGTTCTGTACTGGACCATGAACAATCTTTACTCGCTGTGCAAGAATATAGTTATGAAGCATATAAAGAACCCTGCAAGGTTTCTTGGAATCCTGCTCAGCGGTATTTCCGTGGCATTCGTCCTGTATCTTTTAATATCCGGCAAAATGTATACCTCGTGGTTCGGAAGACAGGGACGGGATTATGAAGCTTTTCTTATATGGTTTGTCCTTATCTGCGTGTTTAATTCGCCCCTTGTACTGCTTTTATGGAAAAAGAAGCATGCGATAAAACCGGACGGCACAGTGACGCCAAAGGCACTGCCTGTGCTGTTAGAGATTGCGCTTACGCTTTTTTGTGGCGTGTATATCCCGTTGTCGGTGATATCCGCGTCTCCGGTGGATTTTGTGAATGTCTATAATTATATGTCGCCCCTTCATTATGTTTTTACGACTGTGGTGATGTATGCAGGCGTGTTTATTGTCTGGGGAGGGATCATTCTTTATATTTCCGACAAAAGGGGTAAAGGCCTATACAGCCTCATATTATTTGTGCTTTTGCTTATGTTTATAGCAGATTTCATGCTGGTAAAGCCGGATATAGGAACCGTTTCAAATGAGCTTTCCTTTGACCATGTTCCGAAATACGGAAAAATGCTGCGCGTGGTCAATCTTCTTATGGCAGGAGGCATTGCAGGGGCTTCGTTTGTCCTCTGGAAGCTTCGAAGGAACTGGATGAAATATATCGTCATTGTCGTTATTCTTTCCCTGCTTGGAATATGTATCGTCAATATGTCAAAGACCGGCGCAGAGTTAAAGCGTATAGTTGAAGCAAAAGAAGCGGCTGCGGCTGAGGCGGACCTTACCATCCCGCTTTCAAAGGATGGGAAAAATGTAGTGGTAATAATGCTGGACAGGGCGATAGGCGCATATATTCCGTACCTGTTTGCTGAAAAGCCTGAACTTAAAAATCAGTATGACGGCTTCGTATATTACCCTAATACGGTTTCATACGGGCAGACTACCTGCTATGGCTCGCCGGCGCTGTATGGCGGGTATGATTATTCGGCGGCGGCACTTAATGCAAGGGATGATGTGAAGCTGCGTGATAAGCAGAATGAGGCGATAACGCTTCTTCCAAGGGTTTTAGGAGAGGAAGGATACCGCGTGACCACCTGGGATCCGCCATATGCTAACTACTGTATCCCGTCTGACCTGTCGGTTTTTGATGAATACCCGTATGTAAATGCCGTAAATGTGGAGGGCAGATATACGCCGTCCATAGGACAGGACAATTATCTGGCAATGATAGAGAGGAATTTTTTCTTCTACAGCATTTTTAAAGTGGTACCTGCCATGCTGCAGGACGAGGTTTACGATAGCGGTGAGTACATGGCGGCAGCGCCCCTGGCCGCAAACAATGATTTCCTGAAAGCGTGGGAAGTATTGGAACACATGCCGGAGGTCACTGTTACCGAAGGTGTGACGGGAAATACTCTGTTTATGATGGACAATAACACCACCCATGCACCTGCCATACTTCAGCTTCCGGATTATACACCGGCAGAGACTGTTGATAATTCCGAATTTGCAGACTGGGATGAAAATCCGGTGCTTGATGGTAAAGTGCTGGATTATGGGACAGATAACCGTAAATATGGCATATCCCATTATCACTGCAATATGGCGGCTATAATGTCTCTGGGAAGGTGGTTTGACAAGCTCCGTGATGAAGGGGTTTATGACAATACCAGGATAATAATCGTGGCTGACCACGGAAGGGCGCTGGGACAGTTTGAAGATATGCTTTTCCTTGACGAACTGGATGTGGAGGGAGTAAATGCCTTGTTTATGGTAAAGGATTTCGGGGCGACCGGTTTTGTTACGGACGATTCTTTTAAGACAAATGCGGATACTCCGGTAATGGCACTGGAAGGGCTGATCGACAACCCTGTCAACCCTTATACGGGCAATGCCATAGTTTCACACAGTGACGAGGGCGCGGATGTTATATGCGCCATGGATACCAAGGTCCAGGGAAATGAAGATACCAGACTTTGGCCATATGATGCCCTCTGGTATCATGTGGAGAATAATATCCTGGATCCGGAATGCTGGACGGAGATCACTCCGGAGCAGTAGCGCACTATTTTGAGAAAAAGTATGCAAAGTCAATCGATACAGATTGCGGGAAATCCTAAGATTGTGCTATAATATCATGTCAGATTTTGAACAGTACTCAGGAGGCGGTTATGAGCGAACAGTACAGAACAGTCACATTAAATGAGATAGGTGAGGATAAGATCGGCCAGACAGTGAAGCTTGCAGGCTGGGTTGAGAATATAAGAGACCATGGCGGAGTGTCATTCATTGACCTTAGGGATATGTATGGCGTAGTGCAGGTGGTTATGCGTGATACGTCCATGCTGGAAGGTCTCACCAGAGAAGATTGTGTATCCATAGAAGGTCCTGTGGAAAAGAGGGATGAGGAAACCTATAATCCCAAGATCCCTTCGGGAACGGTTGAGGTGGAAGCAAAGAGTGTGACAGTACTTGGCAAGGTGTATCGTCAGCTTCCTTTTGAGATAATGACATCCAAGGAGACTCGTGAGGATGTAAGGCTTAAGTACCGTTATCTTGATCTTCGTAACCAGAAGGTTAAGGATAATATGATCTTCCGTTCACAGGTAATAAGCTTCCTCAGACAGAAAATGACAGAGCTTGGCTTCATGGAGATCCAGACACCTATTCTCTGTGCATCTTCACCGGAGGGCGCCCGCGATTATATCGTACCCTCCAGAAGATATAAGGGTAAGTTTTATGCGCTTCCTCAGGCACCCCAGCAGTATAAGCAGCTCCTCATGGTGTCCGGATTTGATAAGTACTTCCAGATCGCTCCCTGCTTCAGGGATGAGGATGCAAGGGCAGACAGAAGCCCCGGAGAGTTTTATCAGCTTGATTTTGAGATGAGCTTTGCTACCCAGGAAGATGTGTTCAAGGTAGGCGAGGAAGTGCTCACTGCCACATTCAGCAAATTTGCTCCGGAAGGATATGAAGTTACACAGGCTCCTTATCCTATTATTTCATATAAGCAGGCCATGCTTGAGTTCGGAACGGATAAGCCGGATCTTCGCAATCCTTTAAGGATAATAGATGTAACAGACTTTTTCCAGAGATGCACCTTCAGGCCTTTCCACGGAAAGTGCGTGCGTGCTGTGAATGTACATCAGCAGATGTCAAAGGGCTTCCATGAAAAGCTGCTTAAGTTTGCTCAGTCTATAGGAATGGGAGGTCTCGGGTATCTGGAAGTACAGGAAGATATGTCCTATAAGGGACCTATCGATAAGTTTATCCCTGATGATATGAAGACTGAGATAAAGGATCTTGCAGGACTTCAGGCCGGAGATACCATATTCTTTATCGCAGACAAGGAAAAGCAGGCAAGCCTTTATGCAGGCCAGATCCGCACAGAGCTTGGCGAGAGACTGGATCTTATTGAAAAGAATGCATACAGGTTCTGCTATATAAATGACTTCCCTATGTATGAGTATGATGAAGAGGAAAAGAAGATCGGATTTACACACAATCCTTTCTCAATGCCCCAGGGTGGCCTGAAGGCGCTTGAGGAGCAGGATCCCCTGACCATACTTGCATACCAGTATGATATAGTATGTAACGGCGTGGAGCTTTCATCCGGCGCCGTAAGAAACCATGACATGAAGATCATGGAAAAGGCATTTGAGATTGCAGGATATGACAAGGATGTGCTCGCAGCAAAGTTTGGCGCACTATACAATGCATTCCAGTTCGGTGCTCCGCCTCATGCAGGAATGGCACCGGGAGTGGACCGTATGATCATGCTGCTTAAGAATGAAGAGAATATCCGTGAGGTGATCCCTTTCCCTATGAGCGGTACTGCACAGGATCTTATGTGCGGCGCACCCGGAGAGGTTACGGAGCAGCAGCTCAGGGAAGTTCATATCAAAGTGCGTGACTGATACATGATCCCTGTTTGTGGAGGAAACGAAATGGCTAATGTCATAAGTGATGAGACAATAGAATATGTGGGCATACTTTCCAAGCTTAAGCTGGATGATGAGCAGAAGGAGCAGGCTAAGAAGGATCTGGCCCAGATGCTTGACTATATAGACCAGCTGGGAGAACTTGACACGGAGGGCGTGGAACCCATGACTCATGTGCATCCATTTACGAACCGTTTCAGGGAGGATGAGGTCACGAACGGTGATGACAGGGAGAATATCCTTAAAAATGCACCGGAGGAAAAAGACGGAAGCTTTGTTGTTCCCAGGACATTTGACTAAAAGCAGCTCTACAGGTGACTAGTGTGAAAATTTGCTCTGAAAGAGCTGATTTTTCACCGGCGATTTGTGTCGAGCCCAAATCGCCCGATCGCAGCGGCAAATCTGTTTTTTGCCGCGCGTGCCTCACACAAAGTGCTCGACATGAAGGACTACTATGGAAAAAAAGTTAAATGAGCTCTCGGCGGTAGAGCTCGGGAAAAAGATCAGTGTCGGTGAAGTAAGCGTTAAGGAAGCCCTTGATGCTTCTTTTGCTGCTATTGACGAAAAGGATGGCGAGATACATGCGTATCTTGAGCTGAGCAGGGAGAAGGCATATGAAAGGGCTGAAGACATACAGAAGCGTATAAGTGACGGCTCCTTAAAGCATCCCCTTGCGGGCGTTCCCGTAGCAATAAAGGATAACATGTGCACGGAAGGGATAAAGACCACCTGTGCATCAAAGATACTTTATAATTTTGTACCGACATTTTCATCGACGGCGGTTGAAAATCTTGAAGAAGCCGGTGCGATAGTTATCGGCAAGACCAATATGGATGAGTTTGCCATGGGTTCAACCACCGAGACATCTGCTTTCGGTGTCACAAAGAATCCAAGAAATACTGCGCATGTTCCCGGCGGGTCGTCGGGTGGTTCCGCAGCGGCAGTTGCAGCAGATGAGTGTTCGTGTGCCCTTGGTTCCGATACCGGCGGATCCATCAGACAGCCTGCCGGGTATTGCGGCGTTGTGGGAATGAAGCCTACCTACGGAACTGTTTCCAGATATGGTCTGATAGCATATGGCTCATCTTTAGACCAGATAGGTCCGATCACAAAGGATGTGACAGATACCGCAGTCATGCTGGAGACCATTTCCTCATATGACAAAAAGGACTCAACTTCAGTTGACCGTGATGATACAAATTTCACCTCTGCATTGATAGAAGATGTGGCAGGGATGAAGATAGGAGTTCCCCGTGATTATTTCGGAGAAGGTCTTGATCCGGAGGTGTCCGCTGCAGTGAAAAAAGCTGCAGATGACCTGAAGGCAGCAGGGGCTATCGTGGAGGAATTCGACTTAAGCCTGGTAAAATATGCAATCCCTGCTTACTACACCATAGCTGATGCTGAGGCAAGCTCGAACCTTGAGAGATTCGATGGAATAAAGTATGGCTACAGGGCAGAGGATTTTAAGGATCTGCACGACTTGTACAAGAAGACCCGTTCCGAAGGTTTCGGACCTGAAGTGCAGAGGCGTATAATGCTTGGATCATTCGTGCTTTCATCAGGCTATTATGATGCTTATTATCTTAAGGCGCTTAAGGTAAAGGCACTTATAAAGAAAGCCTTTGATGATGCATTTTCAAAGTATGACATGATACTGGGACCGGTGGCACCTACTACTGCACCTGAGCTTGGCAAGAGTTTATCGGATCCTTTAAGTATGTATCTTGGGGATATTTACACCATATCCGTGAATCTGGCAGGTCTGCCCGGAATATGTCTGCCCTGTGGCAGGGATTCAAAAGGACTGCCCATTGGATTACAGCTCATAGGCGACTGCTTTAAGGACAGCACCCTGATACAGGCTGCATACACTTATGAGAAGATACGCGGCGATTTCGCCTGACCTAATCGAGAGGTGACTTAGAATGAGTAAAGAATACGAAACCGTCATAGGACTTGAGGTTCATGTGGAGCTTGCTACGAAGACCAAGATCTTCTGCGGGTGTTCCACTGCTTTCGGCGGTGCACCCAATACACATACCTGTCCGGTTTGTACGGGAATGCCCGGATCTCTGCCTGTTTTGAATAAGCAGGTAGTGGAATATGCTATGGCTGTCGGCCTGGCAACCAACTGCAATATTACAAGACACTGCAAATTCGATCGTAAGAATTATTTTTACCCGGATAATCCCCAGAACTATCAGATATCCCAGCTTTATCTTCCCATATGCCGTGACGGTTATGTAGAGATAGAGACGGGAAAGCTTTCCGTTAACCAGAAAAATGCCGGAATGACAGAATCGGGCGAGGTTAAGACCAAACGTATAGGCATCCATGAGATACATATGGAAGAGGATGCGGGAAAGCTTGTCCATGATGACTGGGCTGATGCTTCACTGGTGGACTATAACCGCAGCGGCGTGCCTCTTATCGAGATAGTTTCCGAGCCTGATATGAGATCTGCAGAGGAGGTTATAGCTTATCTTGAAAAGCTTCGCATGTTCATACAGTATCTGGGAGCTTCTGACTGCAAGCTTCAGGAAGGCTCCATGCGTGCGGATGTAAATCTTTCACTGCGGGAAGTCGGCAGCACGGAATTCGGTACCCGTACCGAGATGAAAAATCTTAATTCATTTACGTCTATCATGCATGCCATTGCAGGCGAGCGTGAAAGACAGATGGATATATTAGAGTCCGGCGGCAAGGTCGTACAGGAGACAAGACGCTGGGACGATGCCAAGGGTGAGTCCTATGCCATGAGGAGTAAGGAAGATGCCCAGGATTACAGATATTTCCCTGATCCGGACCTGATCCCTGTAGACATATCCGAAGAGTGGATAGAAAGAGTAAAGGCTTCACAACCTGAGTTCAGACCTGCCAAGATAGAGCGTTATAAAAAGGAATACGGTATTCCCGATTATGATATAGAGCTTATCACAGAATCCAAGCGCATGGCGGATATCTTTGAAGAAGCTACCGCAATCTGCGGGCAGCCCAAGAAGGTTTCCAACTGGCTCATGGTAGAGACTATGAGGCTCTTAAAGGAAAAGTGCATGGATGCGGATAAGATAAGGTTCAGTCCCGCACATCTGGCTTCATTGATCAAGCTGGTTGATTCAAAAGTTATAAATAATAATTCCGCAAAAGAAGTCTTCGAGGTAATGTTTGAGGAAGACGTGGATCCTGAGAAGTATGTGGAAGAGCACGGCATGAAGCAGGAAAATGACGAGGGCGCCATAAAGAGCATTTGTGAGCAGGTGATTGAGGCTAATCCCCAGTCAGTTGCGGATTACAAGGGCGGAAAGGAAAAAGCCATAGGGTTCTTGGTAGGTCAGGTTATGAAGGCTGCAAAGGGCAAGGCTGATCCCGGTACTGCCAATAAGATACTTAAGGAGCTGTTGAGTTAAACAATCTGTTTATTGTGCACTTTGTGCGTTCGGACGGTTTTTACATATCTTTTTGTAGTATTTAGTACGAAACTGTGTTATAAAATGTATGTTTTACCGCTTTAACCTGAAATTCTTGGCGGTATTAAACGATAAGTTGCGTCGGCTTACAAATGATTAACGAGGTTGCCTGTATATGAGTGGAATTTTCGGTGTAGCATCAAAGGATAATTCGGTATACGATCTTTTCTTCGGAATAGATTATCATTCCCATCTGGGGACGCGCCGCGGCGGTATGGTGGTATATGGGCGCGAAGGTTTTTCCAGAGCAATACACAATATAGAAAATACCCCGTTCAGGACAAAGTTCGAACACGATGTTGAATCAATGAAAGGGCAGCTGGGCATAGGCTGTATATCCGATTATGAGCCACAGCCCATACTTGTGCAGTCTCATCTGGGAACTTTTGCACTGGTAACTGTCAGCAAAATCAACAATATGCAGGAGCTTATAAATGAAGCATACAAGTCCGGACATACACAGTTTCAGGTAATGAGCTCTGAGGAAGTAAATGCTACGGAATTGGTTGCCTCCCTTATAAACTTAAAGGACAATATTGCCGATGGTATAAGATATGCGCAGGAAATGGTTGATGGTTCCCTGACACTTTTAGTGCTTACCAAGGAGGGAATTTATGCTGCCCGCGATCTGGTGGGAAGGACGCCGCTTCAGATAGGTCATAAAGAAGGAGGATTCTGTGCTTCTTTCGAGAGTTTTGCCTATGTAAATCTTGGCTATAAGGATTATAAAGAATTAGGTCCCGGTGAGATGGTCTTTATCACCCCTGATGGAGTGGAAGAGATCAAGCCTGCCGGAGATAAGATGCGTATCTGCGCATTTCTCTGGATTTATTACGGATATCCTAATTCTGTATATGAAGGTATCAGTGTTGAGGAAATGCGTTACCGCAACGGTGCCATGATCGCAAAAAGGGATGAGGCATGCCAGGATATAGACTATGCGGCAGGTGTTCCCGATTCCGGTACCGCCCACGCCATAGGATATGCCAACGAAGCGCATGTGCCTTTTTCCAGACCCTTTATAAAGTATACGCCCACCTGGCCCAGGTCCTTTATGCCGACTAACCAGAGTGTTCGTGAAATGATCGCAAGAATGAAGCTGGTACCCGTAGACGGGCTTATTCAGGATAAGAGAATAGCGTTGATCGACGATTCGATAGTACGCGGTACACAGCTCAGAGATACAATTAAATATCTTTACAACAGCGGGGCTAAGAAAGTTCATGTAAGAGCTGCATGCCCGCCGATCACATTTGCATGTAAGTTCCTTAACTTCTCAAGATCCAGATCCGTGATGGACCTTATTACCAGACGTGTGATACACGATTTTGAAGGGGACAGTGATGTTGAGAAGCTTGATGACTACAGCAATCCGGATCATCCTTGTTACAAGCACATGGTTGCAGAAATCTGCAAGAGGCAGGGCTTTGATTCCCTGCAGTATGAGAGGCTTGATGACATGATAACGGCGATCGGTCTTCCCAAGTGTAAGGTATGTACTTACTGTTGGGATGGCAAGGAGTAACTGACTGTGAAAACAAACCTGATCATTTGGAGAAAATGATCATACCGGAATTTCTAATGTAATGTAAAGGAAAGGATGGAATCTTAATGGACGAGAAAATGCAGAAAGCTCTTGAAGAAGAGCTGGACAAATTTATCAAAAGCGGAAAAAAGAGAGGCGCTGTTGCTTACGAGGAAGTAATAGAAGTTTTTGATAAATACGAACTTACAGAAGAAGAATTCGAGGACATCTGGAATGCTCTGGACAAAAACGGCATAGTACTGAGCTCTATGTCTGAGGACAGCGACGATGCAACTGATGCCGAGCTTAGCGAGATTGACGGAGAAAGCGAAGAAATCGAGAGAGAAATCGAAGAGTTCGACAAGGATGTGGTAGGCGATGACTCTCAGATGGCCGACTCCGTGCACATGTATCTCAAGGAGATCGGAAGCGTGGATCTCTTAAGTATGGAAGAGGAAATCGAGCTTGCCAAGCGTATCGAAAAGGGCAAGGCGGCTGAGCGTGAGAACGAGGAGCTCCAGCGTAAGATCGATGAGATAAAGAATAAGAAGAACATAACGGATAAGGATAAGCGTGAAAAGGAAAACTATCAGAAAAAAATCCGCAATAACAAGAAGATAATTGCAGACTCAAAGGTCGCTATCGACCATCTGACCAGCGCTAACTTAAGACTGGTAGTCAGCAATGCAAAGCACTATCTGGGACGCGGAATGTCTTTCCTGGATGTTATTCAGGAGGGAAATCTGGGACTTATGCGTGCGGTAGACAAGTTTGACTACCATAAGGGTTATAAGTTTTCAACATATGCTACATGGTGGATCAGACAGGCCATCACCAGGTCCATAGCAGATCAGGCAAGAACAATAAGACTTCCGGTACATATGGTTGAGAATATAAACCGTATAGTGCGTATCCGCAGGACTCTTACTGCAGAGCTTGGCCGTGAACCGACCACAGCTGAGGTGGCAGAGAGAGCTGATATGGACGAGAGCAAGGTACAGGAGATCACCAGAATCTCTGCTGAGCCTATATCCCTTGAGACTCCTGTGGGTGAGGAGGAAGACACCACTATAGGTGATATGGTTGATGACAAGACTACCATCGCCCCGGAAGAGGCCGCAGCCAAGACTATGCTCAGGCAACAGATTATGGAGTCAATGGAAGCTCTTGATGAAAGGGAGCGTGAAGTGCTGATACTCAGATACGGTCTTCGTGACGGACAGCCCCAGACTCTTGAAGAAGTTGGTAAGAAGTTTTCTGTTACAAGGGAGCGTATCAGGCAGATCGAGGCCAGGGCAATAAAGAAGCTTAAGCTTCCTTCAAGGTTAAAGAAGCTGGATGGGTTTATCTGATCAGGTACATGGTTCTTATAAGGATTTATGTTAAAATATCCCCGCCGTTACTGTGATTGCAGCAACGGCGGGGATTATTATTTTGTGATTTCTCAAAAAACTTTCAGTGTTCCCAATACCGCAATTTTTACCATATTTCAAAAAAGTATCCTGCTAACGGTGACAGAACTATCATGATCACGGAAAAAGTGAATGATGATATGGATATCAGTGTCGCTCTCTGTTCTGAGGGGAAGCTGTCCTGGAGCTTGGCATCTGTCCGTATCTGCAGTGCATCATCTGCCATGGAGGAAATGAATCCCCCCAGTGTCATCAGTACTGCCATGGAAGTATGTTCCAGCAGTACGCCGGCTATGACACCGCAGGTACATATGATGAATAAGTGTGCATATCGTGCTTTCTTAGCTTTTAGTATAAGATTTGCGCCGGCTATGCCGCCAAGCTCTATGATGAAGAGAGCTATGCCCAGTGCAAGATCGGATATGCCGGTTGTCCTCAGTTTGCTCTGCAGGAAGAATAGCAACAGTATATCGATGGCACCTACAAAGGAATTGGCAAACATTAGCTTCGAAGCCTTTGGATTCCGTATCAGGAACAGCAGGCTTTCCTTAAAGTAGCTTATGACATCGAAGAACATTCTTTTCAAAATCCCTTTGGTTTCGGATTTCTTTTTTTCCTCCTGTGCTGTATCCGGTCTGACCTCAACAAGCCTGAATCCGACCAACATGGTAAAAAGACTCCAAGCTGCACTTATGAGATACGCAGGTTTGTATCCAATAAGCAGCGCAAGTCCTGCACACATAGTGGAGATGCTGCTGGTTATCCTGTATATAATGAGCTGATTGGAAGCATATCTTTCATATCGGTCTTCCATATTCACCAGCTTGTAGGAATCGTAGGCAAGAGCATCTCCGGCGCCGGAAGCAAAATTGTATCCCAGTGCGTGGAAGACAAAGGATATGCAGACACCGGTAAAGCCGTCCGTCATGGCCATTATGATTCCTGCCACTGCCGTCATAAGATTGCTGAGCAGCAGCATCTTTTTTCGGCCGTAGACATCTGCCATCAGTCCTGATGGTATTTCAAAGATCAGGCTGGTAATGTGGAAAACAGTTTCCGCGAAGCCTATCTGTACAAGAGAAAATCCTCTTGCAGCCAGTATTGCAACCCATGCTCCGGTAATGGACAGATTGCCCAGTATTGATGTCAAATATAATGTATTTATCTGTTTCTTGATTTTGAACATAAAAAAATCTCCTTATCTGTTTGATAATGCTAAACAAATTATGGAGATAATGCTTACTTCCGTATCAGTGTTATAGTCCGAATATAACAAATATACCTGAAAAAGGGCGCACTATCCCCCTTAGGGGAGAAAAGTGTATCCATTAGCCAGTTGTATATTTGTTGTTATCCAGTACATTTTTTTCTTTCTGTTGGTTTTATTCTCGATGAATCAGACTGTCATATTTGCATAACTTAATTCACCAAATTTATTACTATGCAAAATTTTATAAAATAAATTACATTATTGTCAACCCCGGAGGACAAGTATTTATGCACATTTATGTTACAGGTCATTAACAGACATTTTACTCGAAGTTAATGGTATATAATAAGTGGGAAGTTTTTGTCACTTAATCATTAACCCGGTTATATGATTTTCTTTAGTGGTGGTCATGTCAGTACCGGCTTGCTTTATCATAAAAAGTTTCTGTAAATTGCCGTAAACCGAATGAAAAAAGTTTTGAACTGTTATAAAATATTCAGAGATATTTTGTACGGAGGAATAATAAATGGATATTGCAAAGGTCATAGCATCGGAATTAAAGATAAAGCCTTCTCAGGTGGAAACGGTCATGCGTCTTATTGACGAGGGAAATACTATTCCCTTCATAGCCAGATACCGTAAGGAAATGCACGGAGGCCTGAATGATGAAGTGCTCAGAAATCTTGAGGAACGCTTGAATTATCTTCGTGGTCTTGAGGAACGTAAGGATACGGTTTTAAAAAGCATAGAGGAACAGGGAAAGCTGTCCGATGAGTTAAAAAAAGCGATAGAGGATGCAATGACTCTTGTGGCTGTTGAAGACCTTTATCGTCCCTATAAACAGAAGCGAAGGACTCGTGCGGCCATAGCTAAAGAAAAGGGGCTGGAGGGATTGGCAATATGGATACAGCTTCAGCATTCTACACATTCTGTGGAAGAGGAAGCAAAAAAATATATAGATGCTGAAAAGGGCGTAATGACTGTTGAAGATGCTATCATGGGCGCAAAAGATATAATTGCGGAGCTCATATCCGATGAACCGGAATACCGCAAATGGATCAGGGATATCACCAGGCGTGAAGGAACTATCATTTCCGAAGCTAAAGATGAAAAGGCATCTTCCGTTTATGAGATGTATTATGATTTCAGGGAACCGGTTTCTAAGATGACCGGGTATCGCACTCTGGCTGTCAATCGCGGTGAGAAGGAAAAGGTCCTCAATGTGAAGGTACAGGCACCGGAGGAAAATATAATACGATATCTGGAAGAAAAGGTGATCATCAGAAAGGATGATGCAGCGGCAGTGTGTCTGGAAGAAGCCTGTCAGGATGCATATCTGCGTCTTATCAAAGAATCAACAGAGCGTGAGATCCGCAGCGAACTTACCGAAAAAGCCGAGGACGGTGCCATAGAAGTTTTCGGAAAGAACCTTACCCAGTTACTGATGCAGCCTCCTATACACGGACTTGTTGTGCTGGGCTGGGATCCGGCTTTCCGTACCGGGTGTAAGCTTGCGGTGGTTGATGCTACCGGAAAGGTCCTTGATACTAAAGTGATTTATCCTACAGCACCTCAGAATAAAGTTGAAGAAGCAAAGAAGGATGTCAAAGCTTTAATAAAAAAATATGGAATAAACCTGATCTCTGTCGGCAACGGTACAGCATCCAGGGAGTCAGAGCAGATAATATCCGAAATGCTTCATGAGATATCGGAGCCGGTACAGTATGTGATCACCAATGAAGCCGGTGCCTCCGTTTATTCTGCAAGCAAGCTTGCAACGGAGGAATTTCCGGAATTTGATGTAGGCCAGAGAAGTGCGGCATCCATAGCAAGACGTGTTCAGGATCCTTTGGCAGAGCTTGTTAAGATCGATCCCAAGTCCATTGGTGTAGGCCAGTATCAGCATGATATGAACCAGAAAAAGCTTGGTGAAGCTTTAGGTGCGGTGGTGGAAGACTGTGTAAACAGAGTGGGTGTGGATTTAAATACTGCATCAGCGTCTCTCCTTGAATATGTTTCCGGCATAAATAAAACCCTTGCAAAAAATATAGTAAGCTACCGTGAAGAAAACGGAAGCTTTTGCAGCAGGAAGGAGCTGCTTAAGGTCCCGAAGCTCGGTCCTAAGGCTTATGAGCAGTGTGCGGGATTCTTAAGGATAACGGATGCAAAGGATCCTCTGGATGGGACAGGGGTGCATCCGGAGTCTTATGATGCAGCAAAGAAGCTTTTGGAAAAGCTTGGATATTCTACAGCCGATATAAAAAAGGGAGGGCTGCCCGGGCTTTCAGCAAAGATAAAGAATACATCAGAGCTGGCTTCCGACCTGTCCGTTGGTGAGCTTACATTAAAGGATATCATAAAGGAACTGGAAAAGCCGGGGCGGGATCCCAGGGAAGACATGCCTAAGCCTATACTCCGTTCGGATGTTATGAGCATGGAAGACCTTAAGGAGGGAATGATCCTTAAGGGAACGGTGAGGAATGTCATCGACTTTGGAGCCTTTGTAGATATAGGAGTGCATCAGGATGGCCTGGTACATATTTCCCAGATGTCAGATAAGTATATAAAGCATCCGCTTGAGGTAGTGTCGGTAGGGGATATTGTGGAGGTTAAAGTTCTGGGGGTGGATCCCGCAAAGAAGCGGATATCTCTCAGCATGAAAGTGAAATAACAATTCTCTGTATAAATGGCTGCCCGGAGAGGAGCTGCCGGTGTGAGGAAGTTAGTGGTAGAGAAAACTTAATTTTTTATTGACACATAAGCACAGTCGTTGTATGCTTATGTCTGGAAAAAAGAATAGCTGATGAACTCTTATTCAGAGTGGTGGAGGTACATAGGACCTATGAAACCACGGCAACCCCGGAAGCGATGACGGAAGGTGCCAACCTGAGCGAGAGGACGGTTTGGTGCCGAGCCTTTGTCGAACAATAAGAGGATTCGTTTTTGGAGTCCGCTTATTGTTAAGCGGATTTTATTTTTGTTTATTGTTTGGTTTTGGGCAGGGTGGCTGCAGAGAACCGGTGTTTATCGGCTGGCACAGTGATCGCAGGTATTTGTTTTTGTATTTAAGATTTGCTACACCGGATCATAACTGTTGGTAACGATTTATATCAAATAAAAGAAAGGAAGAAAAATGTCAGAGAAAAGATTATTTACATCAGAATCAGTAACTGAAGGACATCCCGATAAAGTCTGCGATGCCATATCGGATGCGATCCTTGATGCCTGCATGGCACAGGATCCCATGAGCCGTGTGGCCTGCGAGACAATGGCCTGCACGGGATTCGTAGTAGTAACAGGTGAGATCACCACAGAAGCATATGTTGATATCCCGAAGGTAGTTCGGGATACTGTTAAGGAGATTGGCTATGACCGTTCCGAGTATGGTTTTGACGGCAATACCTGTGCTGTATTTACTGCTATTGACGAGCAGTCAGCAGATATCGCAATGGGCGTTGACAAGGCTCTGGAAGCAAAGAAAGGTACTCTTGAAGATGATCTTGATACAGGTGCCGGCGACCAGGGTATGATGTTCGGATATGCAACAAATGAGACTCCCGAGCTTATGCCTTATCCTATTTCACTTGCACACAAGCTTACAAGGCA
>CAMOJK010000005.1 GCA_946616835.1 uncultured Lachnospiraceae bacterium | reverse complement strand
TCTACTGTAATGGTACGCGCCTCATCATCGCTTATTTCAACATTTACATCAGCTGTCAGATAATCATAGAGGCTGTCCGCAAGCGCATATTCCTTATACATAGTGCAGATATTATTTTCCTTTATATTACCGAGTGCTGATTTTTCCTCATCGGAAAGTGATGAATAATAGTTCGCAGCCGCCAGGACCGCTCTCTGCTCCTGCTCTTTCGTGAGCTCAAGCTTATAGCTTGCTGCCATGAGGTTCATCATCTTTATCTTTGCCAGTCTTGCAAGTACAGTCTGTTTTACACTGTCCTCCAGGGTGATACCGCCGGTCTCCGTCTTCCATATCTGCTCGCCAAAGGCCGACTCGTACTGGTTCTGCATGGTGGTAAGATACACCATCACCTCAGGCTTATAGCAGGACACGCCCTCCAGTCTGAATATCTCGTCATCATCAAATCCCGTCGTAAGTATTATCCTGCTGTCCTTACCGCAGGCAGTCACAAAAACAGTGCATATTACCAGCATGCACAGGAAAATATATTTTATATTTAATTTATTCTGATGCATATTCCCTCACTATCTGCTTTAACAGTTCAATAGTCTGTTCCATTTCATCTATACAGAGAAACTCATGCCTTCCGTGAAAATTTCCGCCGCCGGTTCCAAGATTCGGGCATGGCAATCCTAAGAACGAAAGCCTTGCACCATCCGTACCGCCCCTTATCGGCTTTTCTATTGTTTCTATTCCAAGTTTTTCCATAGCTCTCCGCGCATTATTCATAACTTCCGGGTGCGGATCCAGGCGCCGCTTCATATTATAGTATGAATCTTCCATATTTACGATAAGTGTTCCTTCACCGTATTTTTTATTAATCTCATCTGCTGCCGCCTGGAAAACTCTCTTCCGTTCTTCAAAAGTATCGTCATCATGATCCCTGATGATATACTCAGCCACCGCCTCTTCCACACTTCCCCTGATCTCACAGAGATGGTAAAATCCCTCCCTGTCCCTTGTATATTCAGGTCTTTCCTTCTGCGGCAGAAGCCTGTCAAATTCCTGCAGTATTCCTGATGCATTCTTCATCTTTCCGTATGCATCGCCGGGATGTACGCTGCAGCCATTTACCGTAACTACGGCACCGGCCGCATTGAAATTTTCTCCTGCAAGGTCCCCCAGCATATCTCCATCCACAGTATAAGCAAAATGGGCCCCAAAACCCTGTATGTCAAAATGATCGGTTCCCCGCCCGGTTTCCTCATCAGCAGTAAATGCAATGCAGATGTTCCCATGCTTTTCTTCGGAATGAATACAGAAATATTCTGCCATCTCCATTATCGCTGTCACACCAGACTTGTCATCAGCCCCTAACAGCGTTGTTCCATCCGTAACGATAATATTCTTTCCCTTTAACCTCTTCATCTCGGGAAATTCAGACATTCTGGTTACGATATTCTTTTCTTTATTTAATACTATGTCATCACCGTCAAAATTCTCTATTACGCGTGCCCTGACATTTTTCCCGCTTATGGCATCGGAAGTATCCGTATGTGCGATAAAGCCTATTGATGTCACGGTCTTTTCAGGCATATTCGACGGGATCACCGCATAAACACAGGCATATTTTTCATCCTGTCTCACATCAGGAACTCCCATCTTGATAAGCTCATCCCGCAGAAGGGAGAGCAGCTCCCGCTGTCCCTCGGTGCTGGGATAGACCTCTGCGTGCGGATCTGACTGTGTGTCGACAGATACATATTTAAGAAAACGCTCCGTCGGTGAAGCATACTGTCTTTCCTTCATTTTTTCATATCCTCTTATCTGCAAATTTATAAATTTACACAAACCTCTTCAGTACGTTGGTCGTCATACCTGTATATCAGAGAGCCACACTGCCCATGTGCGTAACTCCCCTCGTTATCCATTATGCTGTATCACAGCATCTCAAACAGCCTGTCCTTTTCAATCTTCATATATTCCCCCGGCTGTAGATTGTCAGGCAGGACCAGATTCCCCATCCTGATACGCTTCAGATGAACCACCTGATTCTCGATTGCCGCAAACATCCGCTTAACCTGATGGTATTTGCCCTCATTTATTGTAAGCCTCACGGTCTTCCTGTCTTCACTGCATATCTCAAGCTTTGCAGGCAGCGCCGAAAAGCCATCATTTCCCTTTTCCGATGCAGGCACTTCCATGCCTCCCGCAAAAATCTCTGCCGCACTTTCCTCTGCCGGATGTTCCAATACGGCTTCGTACTCTTTTTCCACATGTTTTCCGGGTGTCAGCAGGTCATGGGACAACTTTCCGTCATTCGACAGTATCAGCAGTCCTTCCGTATCAAGATCCAGCCGTCCTATAGGAAAAATATCGTCCCTGATGCCATCGCCTTTACATATATCCACGACAGTCTGATGGACGGGATCGGTAACCGCACTCACTACTCCCGCCGGCTTATTTAGCAAAATGTACTGATACGGCTCATATTTTACCACAAAACCATTCCGTTTCTCCACCGCCATATCTATATTAACGCTGCCATCTCCGGAAGACATTTTGGCATCACCGCAGCCTTTCATGCTTTCTGCGGGCACCACCCTGAGTACATCAGTCTCCGCTACCTTCATTCCCGGATCTTTGCAGACCTTATCACAAAAATAAACACGCCCGGATCTTATCATCTTCTTTATCTCCGAGCGTGTTCCGTATCCCATATCAGACAGAAATCTGTCAATCCTCATACCGGTTTCCTCATATCATCCATCTCATTCAAGTCCGTTCCCAGGAGGGTAAATGGTATCACATTGCCTTCCTTGTCCTTACCCTTTGTATTATGCACCATTTTGTCTTTCTTTTCAAACAGGCTTCCCTGAGATGACATGATCAGAACCAGCACTGTCCACAATACACAAGCAACCAGGATCTTCATAAGCCATTACCTCCCTTTTACAAATAACCGCTTTTGTATGCCCGTGTATTCATGTGATCCGGGCTGTACCGGCGGCTGTTTTCCGCTTTCTATAGGGATAATACATCCGGTATGCTTTTTATTGCATTGAATATGAAAATTTTATTATTTTTTTTCTGCCTCCAGTTCTCCGTCATTCAGTGTTATGACTATGGTATCTCCGGTGGAAACATTTCCCGACAGGATAAGCTTTGCGGTAAGCGTCTCTACAGTCTTCTGGATATACCGTTTAAGCGGCCTTGCACCGTATGCCGGATCAAAACCGTCCTCTACGATAAATGCCTCTGCCTCCGGAGAAAGTTCCACGGAAAGCTCCCTGTCTGCCAGCCTTTCATTCAATGACTTCATTATGAGATCCACTATTCCGCTTATGTTGTCCTTTGTAAGAGGCTTGAACATGATGATCTCATCCAGCCTGTTTAAAAACTCCGGTCTGAAATGGTTCTTCAAAAGTCCCGATACAGCCTCCTCAGCATCCTCAGAAATCGTACCATCCTCTTTGATGCCATCTAACAGGAATGAAGCACCTATATTAGATGTCATTATGATGATAGTATTCTTAAAATCTACCACACGTCCCTGAGAATCCGTTATCCTGCCGTCATCCAGTACCTGCAGCAGTATATTGAATACATCAGGATGAGCCTTTTCAATCTCATCAAAAAGCACTACGGAATAAGGCTTTCTCCTTACCGCCTCTGTAAGCTGCCCGCCTTCATCATAGCCCACATATCCGGGAGGCGCTCCTACAAGCCTGGATACGGAGTGCTTCTCCATATATTCGCTCATATCTATGCGGACCATATTTTTCTCATCATCAAAAAGTGCATCCGCAAGGGTTTTGGCAAGTTCTGTCTTGCCTACGCCTGTAGGACCAAGGAACAGGAAAGAGCCTATAGGCTTACCGGGATCCTTTATTCCTGCCTTTGAACGCATTATGGCCTCACTGACCTTCATGACCGCCTCATCCTGGCCCACTACTCTCTTATGAAGCTGTTCATCCAGGTGGAGTGTCTTGTTTCTTTCGGACTCATTCAGCCGACTGACAGGGATTCCTGTCCATCTGGATACTATCCTGCCAATCTCATCCTCAGAGACATTTTCGTGCACCAGCCTTGTCTCCCGCTTACCAGCCTGCTCTTCTTCAATCTCCAGCTGTTTCTTAAGATCCGGCAGCTTGCCGTATGTAAGCTCTGCCGCTTTTTCCAGATTTCCTTCCCTCTGTGCGATCTGTATCTCATTGTTTACGGATTCGATATTCTCCCTGATAACCGAGAGCCTGTCCACAGCACTCTTTTCATTTTCCCACTGAGCCTTCTCATTAGCGAAGATTTCCTTTTCCTCAGCCAGTTCCTTAAGTAGGTCATCAAGTCTTTCCCTGCTTAAGTTATCATCTTCCTTTTTAAGAGCCGCTGCTTCAATCTCCATCTGGAGTATCCGGCGCTGCTTTTCATCCAGCTCTGTGGGCAGGGTATCCAGCTCAGTCTTTATCATTGCGCAGGCTTCATCCACCAGGTCTATAGCCTTGTCCGGAAGAAACCTGTCGGTTATATATCTGTCCGAAAGGGTAGCCGCAGCCACCAGTGCATTATCCAGTATCTTTACGCCGTGATAAACCTCATAACGATCCTTTAAGCCCCTTAATATAGATACCGTATCCTCCACTGTCGGCTCATTTACCAGCACAGGCTGGAAACGTCTCTCAAGTGCCGGATCCTTTTCAATATACTTGCGGTATTCATCCAGGGTAGTGGCACCTATGCAGTGAAGCTCGCCCCTTGCAAGCATGGGCTTAAGCATATTTCCCGCATCCATGGAGCCTTCCGTCTTGCCGGCACCCACTATTGTATGAAGCTCATCTATGAAGAGGATGATCTGTCCTTCGGATTTCTTTACTTCCTCCAGTACAGCCTTAAGCCTTTCCTCGAATTCACCCCGGTATTTCGCGCCGGCCACCATGGCGCCCATATCCAGTGAGAATATCTTCTTGTCCTTCAGTCCTCCGGGAACATCCCCCATAACAATACGCTGCGCAAGGCCTTCGACTACAGCCGTCTTGCCCACGCCCGGCTCACCTATGAGCACGGGATTGTTCTTGGTCTTTCTGGACAGGATCCTTATGACATTTCTTATCTCAGCATCCCTTCCGATAACAGGATCAAGCTTCTGATTCTTGGCTTTTTCTACCAGATCCTGCCCGTATTTTTCCAGGGTATCATAAGTAGCTTCGGGATTGTCCGATGTAACACGCTGATTTCCCCGCACCTGTGCCAGCACACCTAAGAACCTGTCACGGGTTATGCCGTACTCCGTAAAAATGGCTTTCACTGCCTTATCAGGCTTTTTTATCATAGCCAGGAAAAGATGTTCAACGGAGACGTAGTCATCCCCCATGGCCTTGGCCTCATCCTCAGCATTATTCAGCACTTCATTCAGATATCTGCCGAAACGCAGGTCTCCACCCTGGACCTTTACACACTTTTCAAGGGCATCCTCCACCCTGCCGATAAAGTGTTCGGTATTAATGTCCATCTTCTCTACAAGCTTCAGAATCAGGCTGTCATCCAGCTTCAAAAGAGAATAAAGCAGGTGCTCCTCCTCTATCTCCTGATTGCCGTATTCATATGCGATCTTCTCCGTATTCTGTACTGCCAGTACTGAATTCTGTGTAAATTTCTGTATATTCATAATTCCCCCTTTCTGCCGCTTTTAGCGTCACATCAAAGACAATTTGTTTATGCAGATCCCCGAATACGAGAGCTTAGATCATATCAGCTATCGGTTTCAGCGCATCCGAGGATATTCTGTATTTTCTTTCAGGGATTATCTTCTCACTAATTGTTAGCCAAGTCAAGTGGTGAGTGCTAATTTTTTATTTTGAAACGTCAAAACAACACACTCCGGTCATTTGTGTAAAAAAACGACCAGATTTTTCTCGAAAATCAAAAAAATAAGGCTGCATAAACCATGCAGCCTTATTACAGGTCATCCAATATCCTTTCCGCAGCCCTGCCTCTTGATATTCCGTTATCCATCGCCAACTTACCGATATAGCGATGGGCTTCGTCCTCAGACATTTTCTTTTTATTTATAAGAACCAGCTTAGCCTTATTGACTACCCGCATCTCTTCCAGCTTTTCCTCAGCCTTAGCTACTTTTGCTTCCAGCTTATGCAGCTTATTCTGGGTAGCCACCAGAAAACGGACACTTTTGTCTATCCTGCCTTTCGGTGAAGGCTTTGGCATCACCATTATCCCCTGCTCAGTCACACGGTCCAGCACATCCTCGAATATATCCTGTGGGACCACCATGAGCACGGAGGCATCGCACTGTTCCACAATGTCAAGCGCAAGCTCCTCCCCGCTTTCATCCGGCAAAGGTGCATTGATGATCACGAGATCGTAATACCTTTCCAGAACATAACGCCTCGCCATCGCCCCGCTTTTTCTGGACTCAACAGTAATGACATCCATAAGCGACCTTTTTATCAGCATCTCAAACTGCTCCGATGCCGAGACTATCAAAGCCGAATGAACTGTATCATCATGTTTCGGCATGGGTTACCTCCTAAGCACAAAGTTACTCAGTATATTCCTTTATTATCTCCGCAGGGACATACTGTTTTACAAACGCACTTTCCTTTGCGATTTTTGCTGCTTCCTTTTTGGAGCCGGGCAGGAATGCATCATCTTCATTCATTTCTGCCGGCAGTGCAAGCTTTCGTTCTATACCGGAAAGTCCTGCATATATCAGAAGCGCATATACCAGGTAGGGATTACTCCCTGCATCCGGGCTTCTCAGCTCAGCCCTGGTCTTTCCCTTATAGCTTTCTATATACATAAGCTCCGACTGCCCCAGGCCGGACCAGTTTATACGGTCAGGTGCCGTATTATTGCCCAGACGTGAATAAGAGGAATCCGTAGGATTAAGGAAAATCGTCAGATCCCTTATCTTTTCTATTATGCCCGCAGCGGCATATTTTATGACATCATTCCCCTCACTATCTACTGCATACATATTTATGTGGTAACCGTTTCCTGGCATATCCGCAAGGGGAAGCGGTGAAAAATCCGCTGTCAGACCATATCTGTTCGCTATGGTGCTGACTGCCATCTTAAATGTTGTCATCTGGTCGGCAGCCTTAAGTGGCCTTGCATAGTGAAAATCTATCTCATTCTGTCCGGGTCCTTTTTCATGATGGGATCTTTCAGGGCGAAGCCCCATCTTTTCTATGGTAAGGGTTATCTCCCGGCGGATATTCTCACATTTATCCAAAGGTGCGATATCCATATATCCTGCATGATCATAAGGATTCTTCGTTGAATTTCCTTCATCATCATTGGCAAAAAGATAAAACTCCGTCTCATTGCCGAAGCGGAATTCAACTCCCGCATTCTCCGCTTCCTGAATTGCTTTTTTCAGAATGTATCTGGTATCAGCCTCATAAAGCTCACCATCCGGTGTATATACATCACAGAACATCCTGAGTACCCTTCCGCTGTCAGGCCTCCAGGGCAGTATAGCCATGGTATCCGGATCCGGCTTAAGATAAAGAGACGAGTATTTGCTGTCTGCAAAACCTGCAATTGCCCTCGTACCGATCTGTATACCATCCTCAAAAGCTTTTTTCACCTCTCCGGGCATAACAGATATATTCTTTTGTACTCCGTATGCATCCCTGAAAGCAAGACGGATAAACTTTACATCCTCTTCCTCAATATACTTTAATACTTCTTCCATACTGTATTCCATAAATACGCCCTCCCCATGGTCACGGTGATACTATTCGTTATAGTGTTATATGATACGATGCGGGATAATTACTATATCGTCGATATCCTGGGGGAAATGTCCTCCAGCACATCCAACAGTATCCTTACGGTATCAAGGGATGTGAACATCGTCACACCATTCATAATAGCACAGCGTCTGATTTCTATTCCATCGCTGTAATGTATGCCTGACAGAATTGCTCTGGTATTGATAATATAGCTTACGTAGCCTGCTCTGATAGATCTTAATATTTCATCGCTTCCGTCACTTATCTTACCGCGGATACGTGTGCGGATTCCATGTTCCTTAAGATACATTGCAGTTCCTATGGTTCCCTCAATATTGAATCCCAGCTCATAGAAACGCCTGATAAGCGGAAGTGCCTCATCCTTATCCTCATCAGCAAGTGTTACCATTACAGTACCGTATTCCTTCATTTTGATACCGGAAGCCTGCAATGCTTTATACAGCGCTCTCTTAAGGCTCTTGTCATAGCCTATTGCTTCCCCTGTTGATTTCATCTCAGGCGAAAGGTATGCGTCCATTCCGTTAAGCTTTTCAAAAGAAAATGCAGGAGCCTTTACATACCAGAAATCTTTCTCCTTTGTGATGGTATCAGCTAATCCCTGGTCCTTAAGGCTCTCTCCCAGCATTACCTTAGTTGCGATATCCACAAGGGATACACCTGTTGACTTGGAAAGAAAAGGCACGCTCCTTGATCCTCTGGGATTAACTTCAATTATGTACACACTGTCATCCTTATCCACGATAAACTGTATATTATAGAGACCGACTATTCCTATTCCGATGCCAAGCTTCCTTGTATATTCCCATATCGTATCCTTGACCTTCTGCGATATCGAGAAAGGAGGATAAACACTCATGCTGTCTCCTGAATGCACACCGGTACGCTCTACCAGTTCCATGATCCCCGGCAGGAATACGCTTTCTCCGTCACATACGGCATCAATCTCCACTTCCTTTCCCACTATGTACTTATCAACCAGCACGGGCCTGTCAGCATCGATCTCAACTGCGTTCTTTAAGTAATGAACAAGCATCTCCTCATTTGCAACGATCTCCATTGCCCTGCCGCCCAGGACGAATGATGGACGTACAAGCACAGGGTAACCTATCTGTTCTGCAGCCTTGATACCATCAGGTATATTGGTAACGGCAAGCCCCTCAGGATGTGGTATGCCAAGCTTATTAATCACATTTTCAAACGCATCCCTGTCCTCTGCGGCAAATATTGCTTCGCATCCGGTACCTATGATCTTTACGCCTCTTTTTGCTAGAGGCTCTGCAAGATTGACTGCCGTCTGACCTCCTAAGGATGTTATGACACCGATAGGTTTCTCAAGTTCTATGATGTTCATTATATCCTCTACGGTAAGAGGCTCGAAATAAAGCTTGTCAGCTGTGGTATAGTCAGTGGAAACAGTTTCCGGATTGTTATTGATGACGATGGCTTCATAGCCTCTTTCATGAATAGTCTTTACGGCATGGACTGTTGAATAATCAAATTCCACACCCTGACCTATCCTTATGGGTCCGGAACCGAGAACTATTATCTTTTTATTATCCGAGACGATTGATTCGTTTTCTTCCTCGTAAGTTGAGTAAAAATACGGAACATAGCTTTCAAACTCACTGGCACAGGTATCAATCATTTTGTAAACCGGATGCATGCCGTAAGAACGTCTCAATTCCCAGACATCATCCTCCGTACACCCTAAAAGTTCAGCTATATATGAATCGGAAAATCCCATCCTCTTTGCTTCATACAGAGTATCCCTGTCAATAACAGGCTTTCCGTTTTCATCGAGCCTGCAGGTCTCTTCCAGCTTAATCTCATGGTCAACTATCATTTTGATCTTATCAAGGAAGAACATATCTATCTTAGTTCTTGAATAGATAGTCTGGGGATCCGCACCGAGCCATAAAAGCTCAGATATTGCATATATCCGGTCGTCTGTCCCTTCCTCTATGTAGGAAAGCAGTTTCTCGATTGCCTCCTTCCGGTTTTCAGGCTCCGGCTTGTCCGAAAGATTCTCTACATCGAATTTCGCCAAATGAATGTGGTTCTTTCCATCCTCCAGCGAACGGATAGCCTTAAGAAGACTTTCCTCCAA
This sequence comes from uncultured Lachnospiraceae bacterium, assembly GCA_946616835.1. Lineage (GTDB taxonomy): Bacteria > Bacillota > Clostridia > Lachnospirales > Lachnospiraceae > NK4A136. The sequence continues at coordinate 54,872 of CAMOJK010000005.1, read as the reverse complement.
AGTCCTGCCCACGCTCATGGTCTCGCCTGTAGCTTTCATCTGGGTAGAAAGCACATTTGATGCCAGCGTAAACTTATCGAAGGGGAACCTGGGCATCTTGGTCACAACATAATCCAAAGCAGGCTCAAAGCAGGCCGGTGTATTGGCAAGCTCTATCTCATCTAGATTCATTCCTATTGCGATCTTTGCCGACACCCTTGCAATAGGATAGCCGCTGGCCTTGGATGCAAGTGCAGATGAACGGGATACCCTTGGATTGACTTCTATTACGTAATAATTAAAGGATTCCGGATCCAGCGCAAACTGAACATTGCACCCGCCCTTTATCTTAAGCGCCCTGATTATCCTCAATGCGCTGTCCCTCAGCATATGGTATTCTTTATTTGTAAGTGTCTGGCTGGGTGCAACCACTATGGAGTCACCGGTATGTATGCCCACAGGATCAAGGTTTTCCATATTGCAGACGGTAATGGCTGTGTCATTAGCATCACGCATAACCTCATATTCAATCTCTTTGTAGCCCTTGATACTTTTCTCTACCAGTACCTGATGCACAGGAGACAGTGCAAGAGCATTCTTCATCCTCTCACGCATCTCTTCCTCGTCATTCGCAAAACCGCCGCCGGTTCCGCCCAGGGTAAAAGCAGGCCTCAGGATAACAGGATAACCTATCTCCTCTGCTGCCGCTAATCCTTCTTCCATGCTCTCTGCTATAGCCGAAGGAACTACCGGTTCTCCCAGGCTTTCACACAATTCCTTGAACTGCTCCCTGTCCTCAGCCCTTCGGATGCTTTCTGCATCAGTTCCCAACAGTTCTATCTCGCATTCATCAAGCACGCCCTTATCGTATAGCTGCAGAGAAAGATTAAGTCCTGTCTGTCCTCCTATTCCCGGCACAATGGCATCAGGTCTTTCATAGCGGCATATCCTTGCCATATACTCCAGAGTCAGCGGCTCCATATATACCTTGTCAGCTATGGCATGATCAGTCATTATGGTGGCTGGATTTGAATTAGCAAGTATTACTTCATAGCCTTCTTCCTTAAGTGCAAGACAGGCCTGGGTTCCTGCATAATCAAATTCCGCTGCCTGCCCGATAACGATGGGACCTGATCCTATCACAAGTACCTTTTTTATATCAGTTCGCTTTGGCATTTTTTCTTAACCTCTTTTCATCAGATCGGTAAAACGGGAAAACAGATATCCGCTGTCCTGAGGGCCCGGTGCACTTTCAGGATGGTACTGCACGGAAAATACCTTATCCTCATCGCTGTAAATTCCCTCTACGGTATTGTCCAGTACATTTATGTGTGAAACCTTAAGGCCGGTTCCCTTTAGTGACTCCTCCTCAACTGCATAGCTGTGGTTCTGGCTTGTTATCTCAATCTTTCCGCTGCGGACATCACGCACGGGATGGTTTCCGCCCCTGTGGCCGAATTTTAATTTGTATGTCTTTGCTCCGTAAGAAAGCGAAAGGAGCTGGTGACCGAGACAGATACCGAACATAGGAATCTTTCCCCTTAAGTTTTTCAATGTTTCTATCACCTCCGGCACATCACAAGGGTCTCCTGGCCCGTTTGAAATGAACACTCCGTCCGGATGAAGTGAAAGGATTTCTTCCCAGTCAGTATCATAGGGAACAATAGTAACATTACATCTGCTGCGATTGAGCATCCTTACGATATTCGACTTCATTCCACAGTCTATTGCCACCACATTAAATAACGGATTTGAAGTACGGCTGTACCACTTCTTCGAACAGCTGCATCTCTTAACCGCATCATGCGGTATCGGTGTTTCCTCTATTATCTTAAGGCCTTCCTCCGCGGACATATCTTCATCGGTAATTATGCACCTTCCGGAACCGTTGTCACGAATACTTCTTACAAGCTTTCTCGTATCTACGCCACATATTCCGGGGATACCGTTTTCCTCCAAAAGTTCAGGCAGTGTCTTGGCTGACCTGAAATTTGAAGGGTTATCATTTATATCCCTAACAATAAATGCAGATGGAGATATCATCCTGCTTTCGAAATCCTCATCCGCAACACCGTAGTTTCCGATAAGCGGATATGACATTACAATAGCCTGGTCGGTATATGAAGGATCCGAAACTATCTCCTGATAACCTGCCATTGATGTATTGAAGACTATCTCACACACGACGGTTTTGCTGCCGCCAAAGCCGGTTCCCAGATATTCAGATCCGTCCGCCAGGATCAGTTTTCTGTTAAGTTCCATTACTTTCGTTTCTCCTTTGCCATCCACTATCAGCGTGAACGCACTCAAATTATACACATTTTTTATATGCTTCAAAACCCTGCAAAGCCTTCGCTTTTCATTCGTTTTTAACTCTTAATTCTTAACGAAGCCGCTATAAAGCCTTTGAATAAAGGATGCGGTCTGTTAGGCCTGGATTTAAACTCCGGGTGGTACTGAACGCCAATATAGAAATCCCTGTCAGACAGCTCCACTGTCTCGACAAGCCTTCCGTCAGGCGATATTCCGGAAAGGCAGAGCCCCTTCTCCTTAAGTACATCCCGATAGTCATTATTAAATTCATAACGATGTCTGTGTCTTTCGGAGATCTCTGTTTTTCCGTAATAACTCTCCATCTTTGTGCCCGGTACGATACTGCAGGGATAGCTTCCAAGTCTTAGTGTTCCACCCTTTTCTATCTCATCCGACTGCCCCGGCATAAAGTCGATGACCTTATGCTCCGAAGGATCATGGAATTCACCCGAGCATGCATCCTCTATTCCTGCCACGTGCCTCGCATATTCTATTACAGCTATCTGCATTCCAAGACAGATTCCGAAATAAGGTATCCCCTCTTCCCTTGCAAATTCAGCTGCAAGTATCATTCCCTCTATTCCTCTGTCACCGAAGCCCCCGGGAACGATTATGCCGGAAAGTCCTTCAAACACTTCCTTATAGTTTGCCTCTGTAATTTCTTCAGAATCAAGCCATTCTATATTGACTTTTGCATTCAATGCAAAGCCTGCATGCCGCAGTGCCTCAGCTACAGAAAGGTATGCATCATGGAGCTGGACATATTTTCCAACAATCCCTATTGTCACTTCGCTGTTGAGATTATCTATACTGCTAACAAGCGCTTCCCATTCCTTAAGATCCGGCTCCGGAGCATTGATCCCCAGCTCCCTGCATACTACTCCGGAAAAACCGGAATCCTCAAGCATAAGCGGAGCACCGTATAAAGAGCCGAGCGTCCTGTTTTCTATAACGCAGTCTTCCTTGACATTACAGAACATTGAAATCTTTTTGAATATACCCGGATCAAGTGGTTCATTGCACCTGAGCACTATAATATCAGGCTTAATGCCCATTCCCTGCAGCTCCTTAACCGAGTGCTGTGTAGGCTTTGATTTATGTTCATTGGAACCGTGCAAATAGGGAACCAGGGTAACATGAATAAACAGACTGTTTTCCGGTCCGACTTCCAGTGAAATCTGTCTTACGGCCTCCAGAAAAGGCTGGGACTCGATATCACCGATAGTTCCTCCTATCTCTGTAATAATAATGTCCGCACCGGTCTCTTTGCCGGCACGATATACGAATTCCTTAATCTCATTTGTGATATGGGGGATAACCTGAACAGTCGAGCCCAGATACTCACCACGTCTTTCTTTATTGAGTACATTCCAGTATACCCTTCCGGATGTGAGATTGGAAAATTTAGTAAGGTCTTCATCAATAAATCTTTCATAATGCCCCAGGTCAAGATCCGTTTCCGCACCATCCTCGGTAACATACACCTCACCATGCTGATATGGACTCATGGTTCCGGGATCCACATTAATATAAGGATCCAGTTTCTGTGCAGCCACCTTAAGTCCTCTTGCCTTAAGCAGCCTGCCCAGCGATGCTGCCGTTATACCTTTCCCAAGCCCCGAAACAACACCGCCTGTTACAAATATATACTTCGTCATACTTCCTCTTTCTGCCGCATTAGCAGCTCCCCATAGTGCTCAAAGAACATTGTGCCACCGTCAATAAGAATAAACGCTTGCCACACCACATTACAGATTTGTATATCCCATAAGTGCCTCATCAACTTCCCTGGCTGCAGCCCTTCCTTCAGCAATTGCCCATACCACCAGGGACTGTCCTCTGTGCACATCACCCGCGGCATAGACCTGCTCCTTTGATGATGCATGCTTCCCCGGCTCAGTTTTTATATTTGTCCTTCCATCAAGCTCTACGCCGAAATCATCCGTAACATACTTCTCGCTTCCAAGGAAACCTGCGGCTATAAGTACAAGCTGTGCAGGAACAGTCTTCTCGGTTCCCTCTACAGGTACCATGTTCATCCTGCCGGTCTTTTCATCCTTTTTGGCTTCGAGAGATACTAACACCACTTCCTTAAGGTTTCCTTTTTTGTCTTTTACGAATTCCTTTACCGTGGTCTGATAAACCCTCGGATCATGGCCGAATTTCCATATTGATTCTTCCTGACCATAATCCACCTTAAGGACCTTCGGCCATTCAGGCCAGGGATTGGACAAAGTTCTTTCCTTGGGAGGCTCGGGCATCATCTCAAGCTGTGTAACGCTCTTTGCTCCCAGTCTTATGCAGGTTCCTGCACAGTCATTGCCTGTATCACCTCCGCCTATTATTATTACATCCTTATCCTTTGCAAGCTCATAAGGCACATCCTTGAATTCACTATCAAGAAGCTTCTTGGTAACTTCCGAGAGGAAATCCACTGCGAACCTGATTCCCTTTGCATCCCTTCCCGGTGCGATTATGTTCCTTGGGTTTGATGCACCGCAACAAAGTATCACGCTGTCATATTCCTTATTTAGCTCTGCTGCGGTAATATCCTTACCTACATCAGTATTAACAACAAATCTGACACCTGCCTCTTCCATAAGATGCACCCGTCTGTCGATTACTGATTTATCAAGTTTCATATTAGGAATACCGTATCTTAACAGACCGCCCACACGGTCCCTTCTTTCATATACAGTGACTTCGTGACCTCGTCTGTTTAAAAGCTGTGCCGCAGCGAGACCTGAGGGGCCGCTTCCTATGACAGCCACTTTCTTCCCGGTCCTTACTGCAGGTACTTCTTCTTTTACCAGATCATGCTCATAAGCATATTCGATAACAGCCTTCTCATTTTCCTTTGTTGAAACAGGCGCATCATGAAGCCCGCAGGCACAGGCAGCTTCACAGAGCGCAGGGCATACCCTGCTGGTAAACTCAGGAAAACTGTGTGTAACGGAAAGCCTCCTGTATGCTTCTTCCATCCTCCCCCTGTAAACCAGATCATTTACTTCAGGAACAAGATTGTGAAGAGGACAGCCTGATGCCATACCCGCTATCATCACACCGGCCTGACAGAAGGGCACACCACAGTCCATGCATCTGGCAGCCTGTCTGCTTTGGTCTGCCAGCTCAAGCCTCTCGTGAAACTCGCGAAAGTCCATAACTCTCTCTGATTCCGGCCTCACACGGCCGTCTTCCCTTTCATATTCCAAAAAACCGCTCGTCTTTCCCATTATCTGGCACCTCCTATGAACGCTTTGAAGGCTTCTATCTTTGCAGCCTCTGTATCAGCTCCCGCTTCCATCTCCCTGGCAATGAGCCTGCGTATCTCCTTGTAGTCAGCAGGTATGATCTTCTTGAAATGAGGAACATATTCATCAAATTTTGAAAGTATAAGCTGCCCCTTCCTTGAGCCTGTATGCGCCACATGCTCTGTAATAATGCGCTTAAGCTCATCCAGATCTTCCTTATGTTCAAGCATCTCCATGCTGACAAGCTGCTTATTCAGATTCTTATAAAGAGTGTTGCCCTCATCAAGTACATAAGCGATACCGCCGCTCATACCGGCAGCAAAGTTTTTGCCGGTCTCTCCCAGTATGACTACCGTACCTCCGGTCATATATTCACAGCCATGCTCGCCGACACCCTCAACTACTGCTGTTGCACCGGAATTCCTTATGGCAAATCTTTCCCCGGCCTTACCTGCTATATACGCCTGTCCTGATGTAGCACCGTAGAGTGCCACATTTCCTATGATGATATTTTCCTCCGGATCATACTGTGCCTCCACAGGTGCGGATACTATAAGCTTTCCGCCTGACAGGCCTTTTCCGAAGTAGTCATTGCTGTCTCCCGTAAGATTCAAGGTAAGTCCTTTAGGTATGAAAGCACCAAAGCTCTGTCCGCCGGAACCTGTACAGTTAACGGTAATGGTATCCTCGGCCAGACCTTCATGATTCTTCCTGGTGATCTCCGCGCCAAGCAGAGTTCCAAAGGTTCTGTCTATACTCTGAAGATGTACTTTGACCTCCGCCTTTTCGCCGGTCTCGATCGCATGTTTTACAGCCTTTGACTTAAGCAGCACGCTTTCATCCTTGGTATCCTGAAGCCTGAAATCATACAGATACTGATCCTCGTGAGATATCTTTTCTCCCTCCATATGCATAAGTATCCCGGAAAGATCGATCTTTTCCTGATTATCCTTAAGACCATCCTTAACCTTAAGCAGGTCGCTTCTTCCTACCAGCTCCTCAACTGACCTGATCCCGAGACTTGCCATGATCTCTCTTAACTCCCTTGCGATAAAGATCATGAAATTCTCCACATACTCAGGTTTGCCCGCAAAGCGTTTCCTAAGCTCAGGATTCTGTGTTGCCACACCCATAGGGCAGGTATCAGACTGGCACTGTCTCATCATTACACACCCCATTGTGATCAGGGGAGCTGTAGCAAAGCCGAACTCCTCCGCACCGAGCATAGCAGCTATGGCCACATCCCTTCCACTCATGAGCTTGCCGTCAGTCTCTATAACCACCCGGTTTCTTAAGCCGTTAGCTAAAAGTGTCTGATGGGTTTCAGCAAGGCCCAGCTCCCAGGGAAGACCTGCATTATGTATGGAAGAAAGCGGTGCCGCACCGGTACCTCCGTCATATCCGGATACCAGAACTACCGCCGCACCTGCTTTTGCAACACCTGCAGCTACCGTGCCCACGCCTGCCTCGGATACCAGCTTGACCGATATACGCGCATTCTTATTGGCACACTTAAGGTCATAAATAAGCTGTGCAAGATCTTCTATGGAATAGATATCATGGTGAGGAGGCGGCGATATAAGACTCACACCCGGAGTAGAGTGCCTGGTCTTTGCAATCCAGGGATATACTTTCTTGCCCGGAAGATGCCCGCCTTCGCCCGGCTTTGCCCCCTGCGCCATCTTGATCTGTATTTCTTTTGCACTTACAAGATAACGGCTGGTAACACCGAAACGTCCGCTTGCTACCTGTTTTATAGCAGAGCTTCTGTCATCCTTTGTACCTGCTGATTCTATACGCTCATCACTCTCTCCGCCTTCACCGCTGTTGCTCTTTCCTTTCAGGTGGTTCATGGCGACAGCCAGCGTCTGATGTGCTTCCTCAGAGATGGAACCGTATGACATAGCACCGGTCTTGAATCTCTTTACTATGGATTCCTCACTTTCAACTTCATCCAGTGGCACGGCACTTTCTGCATATCTGAAATCAAGAAGGCTTCTGAGATACCCGGTAGTCTCATCATCCACCATCTTCGTATATTCCTTAAAGCGGTCATAACTGCCTTCCCTTGTAGCGAGCTGCAGCATATGTATAGTACGTGGATTGTATCTGTGCTTTTCTCCCTGGCTTCTTTCCTTATGCCTTCCCATAGCTGACATCTCAAGATTTACAGGAAGTCCCAGGGGATCAAAAGCCCTGCTGTGCTGCTTATCTGCTGCCCTGCCTATGTCTTCGAGAGTGATACCGCCCACACGGCTAACTGTCCCGGGGAAATATTCATTTATGACATCCCCGGAAATACCGATAGCTTCGAATATCTTGCTGCCCTGATATGACTGTATGGTGGAGATACCCATCTTGGAAGCGATCTTTACTATGCCGAAAAGGATCGCATCATCATAATCATCGACTGCGGCATAATAATCCTTATCGAGCAGCTCCTCATCCACAAGCTGAGCAATAGTCGCATGCGCAAGATAGGGATTGATAGCAGATGCACCATATCCCAATAAGGTTGCAAAATGGTGCACTTCCCTGGGTTCACCGGACTCAAGTATTATGGACATCGCCGTACACTTCTTGGTCTCAACCAGGTGCTTATGTACAGCAGCTACAGCCAGCAGAGACGGGATAGCCACATGGTTCTCATCCACGCCTCTGTCGGAAAGGATCAGGATATTTGCACCTTCCCTGTAAGCCTTGTCTACTTCTACAAAGAGATGATTTATAACCCTCTTCATAGGTGTGCTCTTATAGAAAAGTATGGAAACCTGTGCCACCTTGAAACCTTCTTTTTTCATATTGCGGATCTTCAGGAGGTCAAGATCTGTCAGGATCGGATTCTTTATCTTAAGAACCTGGCAGTTATCAGGTTTCTCTTCCAGCAGGTTTCCGTTCGTTCCCAGATATACAGACCTGGATGTAACTATCTCCTCACGCTGCGCATCAATAGGAGGATTGGTAACCTGTGCAAACAACTGCTTGAAATAATAGAACAGTGGCTGGTACTCATCTGATAATGCTGCGATAGGAGTATCAATACCCATGGAGCCTATTGCTTCACTGCCGTTAAGTGCCATTGAAAGTATGCTGTCGTGATAGTTTTCCCAGGTATAGCCAAAAGCTTTCTGCAGTCTGGCACGCTCTTCGGCCGTATAACTCTCAACTTTTTTATTCGGTGCTTTCAATGAAGAAAGCGTCAGAAGCTTACTGTCAAGCCACTCACCGTAAGGCTTACCCAGCGCATACTTTTCCTTTATCTCCTCATCATAGATAATCCTCTTTACCCTTGTATCTACTACAAGAAGCTTGCCCGGATGGAGACGTTCCTTCCTGATGATGTGGCTCTCATCAAGATCGAGGACTCCGACCTCTGATGAAAGTATAAGCCTGCCATCATCCATTACATAGTACCTCGACGGACGGAGCCCGTTACGGTCAAGAATTGCTCCCATTACATCTCCGTCTGAGAAAAGGATCGAAGCAGGACCATCCCAGGGCTCCATCATGGTAGCGTAGTACTGATAAAAATCCCTTTCCTCCTGTGAAAGAGTCTCATTATGTGACCAGGGCTCAGGTATCATTATAGCCGCAGCCAGCGGAAGCTCCATTCCACTCATCACAAGAAACTCAAGCGTATTGTCAAGCATTGCGGAATCGGATCCGCTCTGGGAAATAACAGGAAGAACCTTTGTCATATCTTCTGCAGAAAAAACATCCGTATGCATGGTTTCTTCTCTTGCAAGCATCTTGTCCGCATTACCCTTTATAGTATTAATCTCACCGTTATGTACGATAAAACGGTTAGGATGTGCCCGATTCCAGCTCGGTGCTGTATTTGTAGAAAAGCGTGAATGAACCATTGCAACGGCTGACTCATAATCCTTATCTTCAAGATCGCTGAAGAATATACGAAGCTGTCCTACAAGGAACATTCCCTTATATACGATAGTCCTGCAGGACAATGAAGGTACGTAAGTATTAACATTACTCTGTTCAAACTCTCTGCGGACAATGTAGAGCATACGGTCGAAATCAAGATCTGTTTTAGCAGAAACCGGTCTTTCGATAAAAACCTGATAAATCTCTGGCATGCACTCTTTAGCCTTGCTTCCCAGTACATCCGGATTTACATCAACTTTTCTCCAGCCTAAAAGCTTTAAACCGGCCTTTCTTGTGATTATCTCGAATAGTGATTTTGCCTGCCTCTTATCGAGATCATTCTGTGGGAAGAAAAACATGCCCACGCCATACTGCCGATATCCCGGAAGATTGATTCCTGCCTCCTTCATCTTTTTTACGAAGAACTTATGCGGGATCTGAGTCAGTATGCCGACACCGTCACCGGTCTTGCCTTCCGCATCCTTTCCTGCCCTGTGCTCAAGATTCTCCACAATGGAAAGAGCATCGCTTACAAGCTTATGGCCGGGGCGTCCCTCCACATCAATGATTGCACCGATGCCGCAGTTGTCATGCTCAAATTCCTGCCTGTACAATCCTTTTGCTCTTACCTGCTCAAACTGATCTGTCATACCGGTTCCTCCTTATTTTCCATACCTCGCAGCATCGTGACATTTACCTGCCGGATCCGCAAAAAAAGGCGCCTCGGGTACGAACCCAAGACGCCATTGTCTTTTGATCTAAATAAATGTTTCAATCAATACGATATAACTGTGTCACCATTGACATAAAATATAATAATTTCTATAAACTGAGATGTCAAGTTTTTTTTGTTAATTTGTGCATTACAGTTAAGAACTTAATAGATTTTTCTCCACTTCCTTCACCTGTTCCAGCGGATACCCGCAAAAATCGGCTATCGCCTCTGCTGACTTTCCCGAACGAAGCATATTGGATATTGTCCGGGTCCTTTCCTCCGTGCGCCCTAGTTCACGCCCTTCTGCCCGACCTTCTGCCCGACCTTCTGCTCGGCCTTCTGCTCGGCCTTCTTCAAGTCCTAAAGTTCTTCCTTCTTCACGTCCTTCCTCAAGACCGATTTCATGCGCTTCGGCTTTCATTTCATTAAACAGTACCTGTTCTCTCAAATATGATGATTCCCACATATCATTTTTTCTCCCTTTTATGACTGCTTCGTGTATCCGTCTTGTCAGATCATCTGACGGCACTCCCTTTTCCACATATTCATAGAATCTGAAGACACTCTCCGGTATATCATTTCCTCTGTAAGAACAGTTAAAGAAATGTTTCTCCGTTCCATCTCCCAATTCCAGCTCAGGCATCTCATCGCATCTTTCCCTGAAGGTGTATTTCCCAATTCCCTTCCCAAAGGGATCAAAAGTGCAGATAAAGATAACCTTGCTGACCGGCAGCAGCTTATACATTCCCTTTTTACCATATGATCGTTGTCTATCGAAGATTGGTAAAATCTGCTTCTTTTGGGTAATGCCATGGTCTCAACAGACTGATTGTTCTTGTTCTGCATCTCAGCATCATACACCGTCCCCGGTTCTTCAGAGTATATGTCCAGCCTGATTGGCTTACCTTCTGATGTGATCTTTATCTCTCTCTGTGACTGAACCTGTGTCAGTTCTCCGACCGGTTCCTGCATCAGACACTCTATCACATCATGACAAAGATCCACATCCTCCATGGTCCTGCAGAACATGAAATCATCCCTGTACTCCAGCTCCTCAAACTTCTTTGGACGCGGCAAACCAGCATACATCTTCTTCTCGTTCATTTCATTTCCTCCTGTTTTTTGTGGCAGGAGAAAACTATAATGCCATACACCACTCATTCACTCCCGCCTATCACTTTTTGAAATCATAAGCAGGAATTTCAGAATAATCAGACGGGCAGACGCCCTTAGAATTTTCATATACAGAAAAGCTGCTTACACTGTGAATATATCACAGGCAAGCAGCTTTGACAACAGGGATTTTATCCGTTTTACTTCCTCCTGACCGGATATTTTTTATTGAAACATGCAGCACATACGGGCAGGCCATCAACCATCGATGAAATATCTTTCAGATCGAAGTATCCCAAAGTATCCGCACCTATAGTCTGACAAACCTCCTCAGTCGAATGTTCCGAAGCAATGAGCTGCCCGGAGGAAGGAACATCAGTGCCATAAAAACACGGATATAAGAATGGCGGTGAGCTGACACGCACATGCACTTCTGTCGCTCCGGCATTCCTAAGCATCTCTATGATCTGTCGCATGGTAGTGCCCCTTACTATGGAATCATCAATAAGCACTACTCTTTTACCTTTTACTACATTTTCCATTATTGCAAGTTTCATATGTACGGCATTCTTCCGTTCCTCATCTGTAGGCTTTATAAAACTCCGACCTACATAGCTGTTCTTGTGAAATCCCAGTGCAAAAGGAATGCCCGATTCAAGTGCATATCCTTCAGCAGCAGCAAGTCCCGAATCAGGTACACCTATTACCACATCCGCCTCCACTTTGTACCTTCTTGCCAGCGCCCTGCCGGCTTTTATTCTTGAGTCATGTACCGATATCCCGTCAATAACCGAATCAACCCTCGCAAAATAAATATATTCAAAAATGCAGTGAGCACATTTTTCTGCCCCCGGGATATGATCTGACAAAACTCCGTCCTCAGTAACAGTAACTATCTCACCCGGTTCTATGTCCCTGATCAGTTCTCCACCCACAGTTTTTATGGCAGCACTTTCAGACGCGAGGATATATGTATTCTGCCGTTTTCCAAGGACAAGAGGTTTTAATCCGTATGGATCCCTTATGCCGATGAGCTTTCTGGGGCTCATTATCAGACAGGCATAACCGCCCTTTAGCTTAAGGGAAGCTTTTTTTACCGCATCCTCTATTGAATTCGATTTTATCCTTTCGCTTATGACTTCATATGCAAGCACTTCTGAATCGGAAGATGTGTAATGGGCCTGCCCTCTGTGAAGCTGTTTTTCTTTGAGTTCATCAGCATTCATTATATTTCCGTTATGCACCAGTGCGAGGCTTCCCTTTATGTAATTCATAGCAATGGGCTGAGCATTCTCGATACTGCTTCCGCCTGTCGTGGAATACCTGACGTGTCCCACACCGATATTGCCGTACAGATAGCTTAAGTCAGCTTTGGTAAATACTTCGCTTACTAAGCCCATGCCCTTTTTTATGGCAATGTTCCCCATGGAACCGTCAGTATCAGACACGGCTATTCCGGCGGATTCCTGTCCCCTGTGCTGCAATGCGATCAGGCCGTAGTAAATATCCTTTGCCACGCTATGGCCTTCAATGGAATACATTCCGAAAACACCACACTCTTCGTGAAGCTTATCCTCATATGGATTCATGCGATTCGTTTCCTCCTGAAATCATGTTTTATATATATTCCCACACCGGTAACGCATCTGCCGGTAAGAGCTTTTATAATACAATGTCCTTAAAACTCCAAATTCATGGTCACCGGCAGGAGACTTAATGACTCCCACCGTGATCATGTATGTTTATTCCTATTTTTTTAATAAACCCGATCAGCAATTGCTTCAGATCATACTGATTTTAGCTGAATAGCTGCGTCACTCTACATCCTGAAGGGCTTCGTAATTCTCTTCACCGGTTCTGATCTTTACAACTCTGCTTACCGGATATACGAATATCTTGCCATCGCCCACATGTCCGGTGTAAAGGACTTTTTTAGCGGTCTCGACAACCTTATCTACAGGAATCGCACTTACGACTACTTCAAGCTTTACCTTAGGAAGCAGTGTTGCGTCAATCTCGACACCTCTGTACTTCTCGCCGGCCCCCTTTTCGATACCGCATCCCATAACCTGTGTTACCGTCATTCCTGTGACACCCAGCTCATTCATTGCTTTCCTGAGAGTATCGTACTTTGAAAGCTTAGCAATGATGACAACCTTTGAAATACCGCTATCCATACCCGGCAATGGCATTTCCCTTACTACCTTAACTGCTGCGTTCTTTGCTGCCTCAGAAGCCTTCTCATAATCATCCGTACCAAGGTTTGTATTTTCATTTACATTCATGGTCATCGTGTTTGCAATATCCATGATAGCGAAACCTGCATAAGCTGAAGGAAGACCATGCTCAGTAGCATCCAGACCGGTTATCTCTTCTTCCTCAGAAACCCTGAGCCCGATCGTCTTCTTTATTACGAAGAATGCGATCGTGATCGTTACTATCGTCCAGACAGCCGTTACTCCCAAACCGCCAAACTGCTTTATAAGCTGATCGATTCCGCCGCCGTAGAAGAGACCTTCAGTGATACCTGCTGATGCAAATCCAGGTGCTGAACTTGTTGCAAAAAGACCTACTGCCAGAGTCCCCCAGATACCGTTTAACATATGTACGGCAACCGCACCAACAGGATCATCCACATGAAGTACATTATCGGTAAACCATACTCCGAATACTACAAGTAATCCTGCTACTACACCGATAATGGCTGATCCTGCACAGTCTGTTACATCACAGGGTGCCGTGATGGCTACAAGACCTGCAAGCGATGCATTAAGACACATTGACACATCAGGCTTACCATACTTCAGCCAGGTAAATATCATACATACAACAGTTGCAACCGCAGGTGCTACAGTAGTAGTAAGGAACACGGAGCCAAGTGTGGGAACATCAGTTGCTGCTGCGCCATTGAATCCATACCATCCAAGCCACAGAATGAATACGCCAAGTGCTGCGATTACAAGATTGTGACCGGGAAATGCATTAACTTTCTTTACCTTGCCATCCTTATCCCTTTCGAACTTACCGATCCTGGGACCAAGCATCGTTGCACCGATCAGAGCGCAGATACCGCCTACCATATGTATACAGTTGGATCCTGCATAGTCATGGAATCCCCAGTCAGCAAGGAAACCTCCGCCCCATGTCCAGTGAGCTTCGATAGGATATATCACAGCTGAAATGATTGCCGAGTAGATACAGTAGCTTGAAAACTTTGTTCTTTCAGCCATTGAACCGGATACGATGGTAGCTGTGGTAGCACAGAATACCAGGTTAAATACAAATGCTGAATAATCAAAGTCTGCGTAATTTGTAAAAACATCAAATGAAAATCCGCCAATGAAACCGCCAAGCATATTTTCGCCAAGCATCAGAGATGCTCCACAGATAAACCACATAAGAGTACCTATACAGAAATCCATAAGGTTTTTCATTATGATGTTTCCTGCGTTTTTTGCTCTGGTAAATCCGGATTCGCACATTGCAAATCCTGCCTGCATCCAGAATACCAGTGCTGCGCCGATAAGAAACCATACCGCAAACACTTCGCTGTCCAGTCCCGCCAAAGCTTCCATTACTTCGTTTGTCATAGTCATTACCTCCTTGTTAAATCGAGAACGGTTATCCCCGGCTCGTTGTAAGACCCTTGGTATACTTCTTCGTAAAATTCCACCCGGGTCTGTAAATAAAAAACAGTTATTCCACTTCCGGTGTTTCCACGCCATTGTGGGATAACTGTTTTAATCATTCAGGATGGCAGCCGTACTTTTACAGCCACCGCATCAGGCACTCTTAAGGTATCTGATCAATAAACAGAGAACAGGAGCTTACCGTAACTCGGTACAGGCCAGCATTCTTCACTGGTAAGCATCTCTGCCTCATCGACATATTTCCTTAAACTCTCCATCTTAGGGATCACATCATCTCTTACTGCCTCTGAGGACTTTGTAATGTCCTCATAACCCTTCAGGGTTTCAAGTGCTTCCTCAAGATCCTTCACCTTATCAAGGATATTGTCAGTAAGCTCGGAGAGTCTCTCCATTGTAGTGATCTCATAATTGCACTTCACCTGGCTGCTTACTGATTTCATAAGCGATGTGGTCTTTGCAAGGCTGTATAGATACTCCTCTATAGCCGGAAGGTAATTTTTCCTCACCATATCCACCATTGTATGACCTTCAATGTTTACTGTCTTTGCGTAGTTCTCAAGCATGATCTCATACCTTGAACGAAGCTCGGACTCAGTAAATACATTGTGTGCCATAAGCATATTCATATTCTTCTGATCAAGCAGGTGAGGCATAGCATCTGCTGTAGTCTTGAGATTGGAAAGTCCGCGTACCTCGGTAGCCTCCTTAACCCACTCTTCTCCGTAGCCGTTACCGTTAAAGAGTATCCTCTCATGCTTCTTGATGGTTTCCTTAATTAGCTCGTGAAGATCACTTTCAAAATTTCCCGATCCTTCAAGCTTGTCGGCGAACTGCTTTAAGCTTTCTGCTACAGCAGCATTCAACATGATGTTGCAGCAGGCAATACTATTGGATGAGCCAAGTGAACGGAACTCAAACTTGTTTCCCGTAAAAGCAAAGGGCGATGTACGGTTTCTGTCTGTTGTATCTCTGGAGAATCTGGGCAGTGTATGAACACCCAGCTTCATTATCACCTTCTCGGTTCCTTCATAAGGTGTATCATTCTTTATAGCATCCAGAATACCGGAAAGCTCATCACCAAGGAATACGGAAATGATAGCGGGAGGAGCTTCATTTGCGCCAAGACGATGGTCGTTACCTGCAGTAGCAACCGAAAGTCTTAACAGATCCTGGTAGTCATCAACAGCCTGAATTACTGCGCAGAGGAAAAGCAGGAACTGTGCATTTTCGTAAGGTGTCTCACCGGGTGATAAAAGATTCATTCCGGTATCTGTTGCCATTGACCAGTTGTTATGCTTTCCCGAACCGTTAACGCCTGCAAAAGGCTTCTCATGAAGGAGACATACCATGCCGTGCTTTCTTGCAACCTTCTGCATGATCTCCATTGTAAGCTGGTTTTTATCGGTAGCCACATTAGTGGTAGAAAAGATCGGTGCCAGCTCGTGCTGTGCGGGAGCAACTTCATTATGCTCTGTCTTTGCAAGGATTCCAAGTTTCCAAAGCTCCGCATTTAAGTCTTCCATAAATGCTGTTACTCTGGGCTTGATAACACCGAAATAATGATCATCAAGTTCCTGTCCCTTGGGAGGCATTGCTCCGAAAAGTGTTCTGCCGGTATAAACAAGGTCCGGTCTCTTCTCAAACATTTCTTTATCGATAAGGAAATATTCCTGTTCAGGTCCGACACTCGTCCTTACATACTTTGCTTCTACGCCGAAAAGCTTAAGTATCCTCTTAGCCTGACGGTCAAGAGCCTGCATTGAACGGAGCAGTGGGGTCTTCTTATCAAGTGCATCCCCCGAATAAGAACAGAAAGCGGTAGGAATGCAGAGTGTATGATCCTTGATGAATGCATAAGATGTGGGATCCCATGCCGTATATCCTCTTGCTTCAAAAGTAGCCCTGAGTCCTCCCGATGGGAATGAAGATGCATCAGGCTCTCCCTTGATCAGCTCCTTGCCGGAAAATTCCATTATTACTCCGCCGTCGGGTGAAGGTGTAATGAAACTGTCGTGCTTCTCTGCCGTAACACCTGTAAGAGGCTGGAACCAGTGAGTGAAATGTGTTGCTCCCTTTTCTACTGCCCAGTCACGCATCTGAAGTGCAACTGCTTCTGCCACTTCCTCGTCAAGCTTTTCATTCTCATCAATGGTCTTTTTAAGAGAACTGTAAACATCAGCCGAAAGCCTTGCTCTCATAACCCTGTCATCAAAAACCATAGAACCGAAAATCTCAGGTACATTCTGTTTTTCCATTGTCGTCCTCCTTAATGTAATTGCCGTTTTCTATATTCCGGCATTGTTTTGAAAAAAAGAAAAGGCGCCTCGGAGAAATCTCCGAGACGCCTTTGTCTCACACGCTCATAGTAAATGCATTTTTTTAAATTGTCAAGAATTAATTTAAAAATTTCGCCAAAATTTTTGTCAAAAATCTTTGATTTTATTATCTTTCACAATCTGAAACGATACACCCTTGCTTCATAGGGCGCAAACCAGCCTTTTCCGATAGCCTCCCCCATTCCTTCATGAGATAATGCATCCGAAGACAGGATTGCCTTTGCAGCATTCCTGAGCCTATGTCCATCCTCTGTATTTTCACGGTAATTTGCGATCACCAGCTTAGCTTTCTTCCCTGCAAACTCATGAGGAAGCTTAACTCTTACCGGAAACTTCGAAAATGAACATATCACCAGATAACAGATATCACCAAGTCTTCTCTCATACATATAGATATGCCTGTCATTCGGGAAATACTCTTTATATGAACCGTATATCAGAGTCCTGCTGTGACGCCTGATTTTTAAACACTTCCTGTAAAAATTCAGTATACTGTCAGCATCATGCTCCTGGCATGCGACATTCACCCTCCTGTAATTCGGATTCACGAAAAACCACGGTCTATGAATCGAAAAGCCTGCGTATTTACTTCCGTTCCACTGCATGGGAGTCCGTGATGAATCACGGCTGGAAAAATGAATCCTTTTAAGCCTTCTCTCGACAGTGTCCTTAAGATTATATTTGTGATAATTAGTCTTTGATGAGACATCCACGTAATCATCAATAGACTTGAGCCTGATATTTGTCATGCCGATTTCCTGTCCCTGGTATATAAAAGGAGTTCCATGCAGGAACAGGTAGCTTACAGCAAGTGATGTCCCGCTCTCACGGCGCAGTCTTTCACTTCCGTATCTGCTTATTATCCTTGGATGGTCATGATTTTCTATATACAGGGCGTTCCATGCCTTTCCTGCAAGTGCATACTGCCATTTTGACAAAGCCCGCTTGTATTTACGAAGATCGAAAGGCCTATGCACATATTCTGTATAAAGGCAGTCCGCCATCATATGATCAAAAGAAAACATCATATCCAGAGATTTCGTGGGACCGGTCAGATAATTCATAGCTGACTTTACAGTGGTCATGGGACCTTCCCCGAGCTGGAAACAGTCATACTCTTCACAGACCTTTCTGAATTCTCCAAGATAATCATGAATATGAGGACCGTCTTTGTAATACGGCATTCCGTTTACAACAGGTATAAATGGAAGACCGTCGGGAAGCCCTTCTTTTTTGGATATGAAGTTGATAACATCCTCCCTGAAGCCATCCACTCCCATATCAAGCCAGAATCGAAGTATGCTCTTTACTTCTTCCCTGACTTTTGGATTATCCATATTCAGATCCGGCTGCTTTTTGGCAAAAAGATGCAGGTAGTACTGTCCTCTCTGCTCGTCATACTCCCAAGCCTTTCCCTCCAGTATGGACTCCCAGTTATTTGGTCTATCCCGCCAGATATAGTAATCGCTGTAGGGATTATTCTTCCCTTTCCTGCTCTCAATAAACCATGGGTGCTCGTCAGATGTATGGTTTATGACCAGATCCATTATGACCTTAAGCCCCAGTCTGTGGGCTTTTTTTAGTACCTTCTTAAAATCATCCAGGGTACCGTAATCCGGATGTATGTCCTTGTAGTCAGAAATATCATAGCCGAAATCTGCATTAGGCGAAGGATATATGGGCGAAAACCATATGCCGTCTACGCCAAGACTCTTTATATATTCAAGTTTCCCATACACACCCGCCAGATCGCCTATTCCGTCCCCGTTACCATCTTTAAAGGAGCGTATCCATATCTGATAAAAGGACATATATTTATACCAGTCGTTTTTTCTCATTTTCCCCTCATATCCTCATATTCACATCTTTATGCCATTCCGTAACATTCAGACTTTCGTCCCCCTGTTATCATCAATTATAGCTTTCTTTATTTCCTCACCTTTTTCACGTATATCATTCAGCGCATTTTTTGATGACCTGCCAATGTCGTTCAGTGCATTCCGCGACGACTTGCTAAGGTCACTCAGCGCGTTTTTTGACGACTTACTTATGTCGTTCAGTGCATTCTTTGATGACCTGCTTATGCCATCCAGCACGTCATATACATTTTCTTCCATGCCATAGTAAATAGATTTTGGAAGCTCCATCATACGTTCCGTACTCTTATGGAGTTCCACCGCAAAATCATAGAAATCGTCAGAAAGGCGCCTGTGCATCCTGTTATTAAAACTTTTCGAATCCGTAATGAATCCTCCCAGACGCTTTCTTTCCAAAAGACTTCTGTGCTCCAGCATCTCCGCAAAAAGCCTGTCATCACGCTTTTCTATCAGTTCCTCGTACCTTAAGTACGCATCATGCACCGCACTTTCCCAGGAAATATATATTTCATCCATAGCATGTCTGCCGCAGTCACGCATCTTTTCAGGTGCATTTCCAAGTTCTCGAAGAAGTGTAGCCATGGCCTCTCCTTTTTCCTCAATCAGGTATCCGTTTCGACCATCTGTTATACCCTCCGCAGCACAGGAATCCTTTATAAGGACGCTTGCCAGACCACAGGCCGCCGCTTCCCTTACTACGATTCCATTCGTATCATAAGTGGATGGAAAAAGGAAAAGATCCGCCCTTGTATTCCAGGCCCTCAGGCTCTCTCTGTCATGAATGGCACCTGTAAAAATCACACGTCCGGTCTTATTTCCCTGTACAGTGGCAACAGTTCCGCCTTCATTTACAACATCCAAAGTTATTCCCCTGTGCGTGAATGTATCCTGCATTTCTTTCGCATCCGCACCGCTTCCCACAAAAACCATCCGATAGTCAATCCCCTCATCCGACAGTTCCGACAATGCATCTGCAATGATCATAAGCCCTTTGTATTTCATCAGTCTGCCCACAAAAAGATATACCGGCAGATCTTCAGGCAGGTCGAAATCTCCTGTAACTTCTCTTACTTTACTCCGGTCAGCCAGTCCCTTTGCAAAATCCACACCATTGGATACCACAGTGTATTCACCCTCGTACCCAAGGCTCTTTAAGTTTTCACCGGCGCCCTCACTCACAACCCACACTTCATCGCATACGGAAATATTTGCAACCAGTGCACGTATACTCTCTTTCTGCAGGAATTCTGCCTTCACAGCCCTGGCTATATCCACGTCAAACTTTGTATGATAGGTAAAAACTATGGGAGCATCCGTCTCATTCCGAAGGATCCTGGCCATTATGGTAGATGAGACAGGACAATGCGTATGGATGATATCCGGAGAAAACTTTTTTAACCTCTCTATGGCTTCATGATTAAACGGGTTCCCTGCCCTGTATCCCTTTACTATTTCGGTAGTATCAAAGCTCCTGTATGGAACAACAGGATACGGATAACAATCATAGTCCGCATCCGGATACTTAGGCGTAGCAACTATAACATTAGCCATATCCTGATCTGTCATGATGCCCGCATAGTTCATTACAACATTTGCAACACCGTCTATGACAGGAGGAAAAGAGTCATTTAAAAGACATACATTCATATTGCCTCCTTCGCTTTTTCCTTAATAAATACCAACGGACACCTCACATCTGCCCGGAGATCAATGCACACGCTGCAAACATCCGAAAACATATGTTAGTGTCCGCTTTAATGTCATCTGAGAATTTGCCTTTAGCCGCAAGCGCCTCAAGCTGTTCTGAACAATAGCATGACTGTATCATTCACCAATGTATGCGGTGACCTCCACCTCACACAAAACACCCTTGGGCAAATCCTTAACCGCTACACAGCTTCTCGCAGGCTTTGAAACAAAGTATTCCGCATAAACTGCATTGAACGCAGCAAAATCACCAATATCAGCCAGGAAACATGTAGTCTTTACCACATGCTCATAATCAGTTCCTGCTGCCTTAAGTATCTCTCCCACATTTTTGATAGCCTGCTCTGCCTGAGCCTGAATACCCACAGCCTCAATCTCACCGGTAGCAGGATTAATTGGAATCTGCCCCGAAGCAAATACCATATTTCCTGCCACAATAGCCTGTGAATACGGTCCGATAGCTGCAGGTGCCTTTTCTGTACTGATAACTTTCATAATTAACCTCCGTTTTTGTATTAACTTCAATTTATTTTTTTTACTTCTTTTTACATCTATTTACTTCCGGCGGCTTCATGCTCTGCACTTCGGCAGTCCACTTAGCAGTCCGTCTATATCATTCGTCAAACCCCACCTTAACATAAAATCCCCGGTCTGTCTCATCTACCGACTGAACCACGCCCTCAAGGACTTTCAGTCTCTCGGCTATTGCAAAATTACCGGACATCGCCAATGATGGGTTGATCGTATAATAATAACTATGGGGCAGAGAGCCCTCAGTGACAGTGACCTTGTCTCCTTCCTTCAGAAGTCCCGGTCTTTCCATTTTAAAATCCATAACACGCATATCGCTATTCCTCAAAATCCGCACCGATTGCAGCCATTCCTATCGGTAAGCTGACCGTCAAAATCAGATTCTGTACTTACATATGGGCTGCATTGTCCCATACCATTCATGTTCTCCCTCTTCAATAAGGCTGAACCCCGCAGCCTCCAGAGCTCTCCTTGCATATTCATTCGAGGACCTGATGCATACAAATGCCTTATCAACACTCAAATGCTCCTTTACATTGTCTCCTGCCGCACGTATAAGCTCCGTTGCATAACCATGATGCTGGTACTCCTCCGCGATGGAGAAATTGATCATGATATTGTAGTCCGGCATTCGCTTGTAAGAGAGTACTCCGATAAGCTTGTTTTCGCTCTTAAGAACCACTCCAAAATATACGGGCAGATGCTCTATCCTGTAATTTGCTATGACCAGATCCAGACGCCTCCTGGCATCTTCAAGACTTTCAAAAATGTCATTGGGAAGTTCCTTGTTCGAAGCCTCCTGCGAATACTTATATAAAAGCTCCGCATCGTCAGGCACAAGTCGTCTGACTGCAAGATTTGAAGTAACAAACAAAAGAATATTTTCTTTCATAAAGCATACTCCCTACCAATGTTTACTCAAATTTGTTATAGCACAACACAGTACCTTTTTCAAGTTTAGCAGGCACTTGTAACATCTTATTTTCTGTTTCCTTCAAGCAGCCTTACTATCTTCCGGATGTATTTTCCTATAAGCGGAAGTGAACCAGCTTCCTCTATTGATACAGCTTTCAAAATAAGCACCATTGCCGCATAAACCGGAACTGCAACGCCTATCGGTACCAGTAACTGAACTATGTGTCCGCAGCCAAGATCCTTCAGAATGCACAAAATCCCGAAGGTCACAGCCCCCATAATGATGGCAGCAAGCCCCGGCAGGATAAATGTCTTTTTCCAGTCAAAGGAATAACCCACCTGCTTACGCAGACTTATCATATTCATTACAGATGTAATAAGAGGGAATGAAACATTTCCGATTATCAGTGCCATGACATTCATATCCGTAGCACATAATAAAGCGATAAGCAAAATCACATGGATATTGAGTGAAACCGCAGCGTGAAATACAGGTGTCCACATGCGATCGCACCCCTGCAGCACTGAAGATGAGATCGTTGACATAGTATAAAATACAACTGCGGAAGAACCGGTCTGTAAAAGGAGCACTGCCATGCCCATCTTGTCTCCAAGCCTCGGAAACAGCGTCTGCATCACCGGTTCAGCCATAACCGCCAGGCCTACGGCAGACGGAAGTGCTATCAGCAGCGTAAACTTAAATACCTGGTCCGTCTTGCGTTTTAATTCAGCTTTATCTTTTCTTGAAAATGCCGCAACAATAGTCGGAATCGTCGCAGAAGCCATAGACGTAGCAATAGCCGCCGGAAGATTGATCATCTGATTATACTGGGTATTGAAAATGCCCTGCATCACTGTGGTCTCAGCTTGTGAGATCTGCTGAACCCTGACCACAAGATTACCAAATATCAGGTCATCCAGGGTATATCCCAGCTGGTACACAGACTGGCTTATTATTATGGGAAAAACCGTCACTATGAGTGCTTTCCACAAAAGGTGCTTTTCTTCATCAGGCAGGTCATCCCCCGATGCCTCTTTTTTTATGCGCTTTTCACTCATCATAAAAAGCGCCAAAAACATTACAAGAGCCACAAGCGCTCCCATAAATGTACCAAGAGTACCTCCTGTAGCTCCGGCTGCTGCTGCAGACATGGTATCCGGATTATAAAGAAACAGTGATACTCCCGTCTGAGTCTGCTCTATCTCACCGAATGATTTCACAAATGCTGATGCTGCTATGATGCTGACAGCAGCATTCACTATCTGCTCTATCACCTGGGAAACAGCTGTAGGGACCATATTCCTGTGTCCCTGAAAAAAGCCCCGGCAGGTTCCCAGAAGAGCTACCACAAATGTTGTCGGTGCCAGGATCTTCAGCGGATATTCAAGTCCGGGTTTCTGATAGATTTCCGCGAGGAAATTTGCCCCAAAGAAAAGCGCCCCCCAGGCGATCAACCCTGTAGTCAGAGAAAAGAGGATAGCAATATTAAATATCCTTTGGGAATTTTTATATTTTCCCCTTGCTATACGTGCGCTTACCAGCTTTGAAACCGCAAGGGGCATGCTGTATGAAGAAAGCGTCAGTGCAATATTATATATGCCAAAAGAAACAGAATACAATCCGTTTCCCTCATTGCCCAATATATTAGCCATTGGAATCCTGTACAGGAATCCTATCACTTTCGATATAAGTCCGGCCATAGCAAGTATGGACCCCTGTATCACAAGTGACTTTTTCAATCCGTCAGACATATCAAAAAAATACAAAAGGGGGCACGACTGAACGTATCCCCTTCAATTCTCATACCTATTAATACAACACTAAAAGTTTCAGCCTGCAGAAAGCGCCTTACGCTTGTACTCTGCACACTCTTCCGGAGTACCTATTTCCTTATATCTCTGAAGCTCCTGCAGAAGGCTTACCAGATAATCAATATCAGCCTGGCGCATTACCTGATTAGCATTTGCCAATGAACCATCATCAGAAGATGCGAGCGTATCCATTAAAGATTTTAAAGCTTCTTCACCTGCTCCGTTTCCCATACCTGTCATCCTTTCCTGACAAAAATGATCATTCAGAATGGCCATAAAACACACAGCCAAATGATTAGTTATTTTATCACAGACAGTCCTTCTTGTCTACACACACTGTGCAGAGTGCCCGTTTTTAACACATTTACCGGCTATGATCAACAGGATGTTCAGCCTACCCTGTCAGTCTCGTAACTAAGCCTGTAATCATCACTGAGCCCTTCACTCTTCCAGGCATCGGCTATTCTTTGCAGAGCCTCATCATACTCCTTTTCAGACCCTGCAGCAAAAAGCACGAAAAAGCTTCCGCCGTATACACTGACCACATCATTTTTCTTCAGGCTGCGTATAAGCAGATCTTCAAATACGCTCATTGTCTCATCCTCGACCTCTTTTCCATCCGTACGCTCAAGCGTTATACGGAAAAACCCGGTGCAGCTTCCACTTATCCTGTCAGCCCTGTTCAGATACTTGTACAGCACCTGCATACGGTCAAAGTTCACACAGAACGCGCCTTTTCCTTCATTTCGCTCGCCAATTATCTGCTTGATCTGCTTAAGGTCATTCTTCTCCTTTTGTCCCGCATCCTTCTCGCTTCCGGACTTCTGATAGAATGCATATCCATGCTTTCCGTTCTGCTTCACATTATAGAGAGCCTTATCCGCCAGACGGAACACATCATCGAATATATTACCTTCATCCGGTACACGTACAGCACCTATTGACGCGCCAAGCGGGATATTCATATCCTCCCCCATATACTCCTTTGCGGATTTTACAATTCCTTCGTTCAGGATTTTGCAGACACGTTCCACATCTGCCTCATCAGAAGTATCCTTTAGAAATGCGATAAACTCATCACCACCAAGCCGGCCTCCCAGATCATCTTCCTTGATTGCCTCATTTATAAGTTCCGCAAATCTTATAAGTATCCTGTCGCCCATCTCATGCCCGTGAAGGTCATTGACCAATTTAAAGCTGTCAAGATCTATCATCAGTAGTATACCATTTTCTTTTGCACAGGCCTCTCCTATGGACTTATGCGAGCCGGCTTTGTTCAGCAGTCCGGTCATTGGATCCGTCTGTATCTCCCTGCGCAGCTTCCTTATCCTCCTGTTCCTGCGCCGGATTTCTATAAACAGCCATATGAAATATGCCAATATCAGTGAATTGACAAAAGAAAGATATAGGAGGAAGATCGGGCTCTCATACATCTGTGCCTCTTTCTCCACATCTATCACTTCATCCCTGACGACCTCTCCCGTCATATCATTCAGGATTTCGATATGAAACTTGTATTTGCCGTATGGCAGATTCGTAAATGAAAGAGGGGTTATTTCATCCTGATAACAGGTCACACCGGGATCGCCGGTACCTTCAAGGTAATAGTGCACCAGTGGATTGGTCATAGTAAAATTGTTTACTGCCACATGGAATAATATTCGTCCCGAAACAGCCGGCAGTACCAGTTTTTTCCCTATCTGCTCATACTTCATATCCTGTGTCTCCACAAGCTTAAGCTTCATCTGGAAAGAATTATCCACTTCATCATAAATATCCGTATTGATCACTCTCACACCGTCAACACAACAAAGATAAAGCTTTTTATCATCAAGAACATTCCATGAATTAGCCGTAAAATTTGTAGTAAGTCCCCAGTTGGAATCCAGCAGCAGACTTGCATATTCACCGTCTTCGATCAGTTTTTCTTCAGGCACCACAAAAAGGCCTGCGCCTGAGGTTATCCACGCCCTTCCTGAATCATCTATTACCACATCCAGATTGTCATAATAAGGGAAGTTCTCAAGTCTGCGTATCTCATCTCCATTATCGTAATACAGGGCATTGCTGCTGACATAGATAAATCCTCCCGTACAGGGAACTATCTTCATTACCACGCCGGTCCGTAACCCCTCCGTCTTACCCTTATGGCCCACAACCCTGCCATCTTTTATAAGGTATATACCATCTCCATCCGAGCCGGCCATAACCATACCATCCTCTGTCTCATAAACTGATAATATGGTGGTATTGTCCAAGCCCTCATTTGTACCTATCGCTGAGGTAATCTTTCCCTTTTCTATAAAAAACAGGCCCGCATTTCTGCAGGATGCAAGTATCCTGCCATCGGAGAGTTCCTCAACAAAGCGGCACTTTGGCACACTTATCCCCTGTTCGGAAAAGTCCACCGCATGTATACTTCCGTCAGACGCCTGATATATAAGCCCCTCACCGCCATTCATGGATATCCATATATTTCCGTTGCTGTCCCTGTATATTTGTCTTACTCTTGTATCTGCTATTCTTTTGGTAAGAGCGTTGGACAGCTCCCTGAAAGTATTCAGGTCTACCATTTTCAATCCGTTATCGGTCCCTATGTACATCATGTTTCCATCCCTGTACAGAGCATTCACCACAGCTTTATCAAGACCTGCTTTACCGGAAAAATTTTTGAAAGGAGTGCGGGAAAGCTTTATCACACCGCTCTTATCAGAGGCAAACCAGATATTATCCTGTGCATCAATGCACACATCATTTACATTTCCGTGCATGGAGCTTCCCATAAGGCTCTTAAACTCTGATGTATTAAGATCCAGATCACCCATTCCGCTGTCACTGCAGCAAAAATACAGATCCAGCCCCGGATCGTATTCGATGGTATTAAAACACGAAAGATCTTTGCTGTTGATCTTTTTGATAATCCCGATACCGTCATCTTCAAGTTTATTTATTTCCAGAATATCCGTATCGGTCCCCAGTACCACATTGTCTCCATCACTGGCAACGCAGCGATATGATATTCCCGTTCCTTTATATGACTGAGTGTAAATCAGGATATCATCCTTCACAATAAAGAATATTCCATTCTGCGTTACCCCAAGCACGCGTCCGTCAGATATGGACATAAGTGAAGTAATGTCAGTAATATCAGCCCACTCGGAAAAAATCCGGACATTTCCTTCTCCGTCTATTCTGGCAAGCTCTCTGTCAGTTGCAATATAGATATTGCCCCTGTTATCCTCACAGATATGACGTACGCTGTCAGACGGCATACCGTTTTCCGTATCATACAGAGTCCCCATATGCGTCTCAAAATCATAGCAGACTACACCGCTGTCATTAGTTCCGATCCACATATCTCCCTTACTGTCAACATAAAGCTCTTTTACATTCCTTATACTGTCGTGAAGCTTCATTTCTTCAAATTTCACTCCATCATAACGGTATAAGCCTGAATATGTTCCTACCCACAAATAGCCATCTGAAGTCTGGACAATGGAATTAGCTTCCGTGGAAACCATGCCGTCATCATTATCAAAAGAAGTTTCTTCGTATTCATATTCAAAGTCAGCCGCCTTGGCATGAATTGATGAAAGTGCGGGTGCTAAAAGCACAATTATCAGCAGTCCCGAAACAGCCTGCTTTGATGAAGACTTTTTCTTCCCAGCCCTCTTTTTCCTTATATTCTTTCTCTCCCTCTCGCAAATATAAAGGAGTATCTGTGCCAGTGCCATTGAGAATATCCGATCCGGGAAATCAATAAAGACCTCTGCTACCAGAGTATTAAAACTAGAAACGCTCACATAAGTATCAAGCATATCCTTAAGCGCATCTCCCCAGAGATTCCCCGTATCGCCCTGATATACCAGCACATCCACAGGGGTGGAGATAAAGGCAGAAATAAGACCGTTTAAAAGAGCCAGAGTGACTATACCCAAAGCTTCTTTCTTTGTTTTTCTTGGATAAAGGAAACCTACCATAACACCCACGAGGATGTTTACCGGCAGATAAAATAATGAAAAACCACTGAAATAACCCGAACACAATCCGGATATAAGACCTACTATCGCCCCTGGCAGAGGGCCGAATGCAACAGCAGCCGCCATAGTCCCTACTGTGTCCAGCCAGAAAGGCAGATTAAGGAACCTGGCTAAAATCCCTCCTGTCACATTTACTGCAACGCAGATGATCATCATGATCACAAGATATACGCTCAGTCGGGGTTCGACTTTATTGTCCTGTTTCTTCATAAATCCTAATAACCCTCAATAATACCCTGATTCCGTGAAGATATTACGAGTTCTAACTCCATTTCCTGTAGATCTCAGGGCGTCTGTCCCTGAACACTCCCCAGCTCATGCGCATCTCTTCTATGGCTTCGAGATCAAATGAAGCCGTTATTACACATTCACTGTCACGACCAGCTTCCGCAACCAAAGCACCTGTCTCATCACTTATAAAAGAAGAGCCGTAGAATTTAAGAGCCGAGCTCTGATGATTATTCTCTTCACAGGACTTAACTTCCTCTGTTCCTATGCGGTTAGCTGCCACCACCGGCATTATATTTGCAGCAGCATGTCCCTGCATGCACCTGCGCCAATGCGGCATAGAATCCGTTTCAAGTATCGGTTCACTGCCTATAGCAGTAGGATAAAGCAATACCTCCGCACCGTCAAGAGCCATGCACCTTGCGGTCTCGGGAAACCACTGGTCCCAGCAAATCCCTACGCCAATGCACCCGAAAGCCGTATCCCATACTTTGAATCCGGTATCCCCGGGGGTGAAATAAAATTTTTCCTGATAAAAGTGATCGTCGGGAATATGTGTTTTTCTGTATACGCCAAGGATTACGCCGTCAGCATCTATCATTGCAACTGAATTAAACAGACAGGTTCCGGCCTTCTCATAAAAGCTTACTGGAATCACGCAGCCGATTTCCTTTGCTGTCTTGCAAAAATGCATGACCGCCGGATTTTTCTCCGTCTCTGTTGCGAATCCATAATAATCATACCGTCTTTCCTGACAGAAGTATTTTCTTTCAAAAAGTTCAGGGAGCGTTATGATATTTGCTCCCTGTTCTGCCGCCTGTCTCACCAGACGGTCTGCCTTTAAAATATTCTCTTCAACAGCTTCGCCCATCTCCATCTGACAGGCTGCCACAGTGATCTTTCTCATTTATTTTACTCCGTCATTACTCTGCCATATCCCCGGCAATGACTTTCTTACCAGAATACCTGCACACCTATGACTATTCCGTCGTGATAGCCCACCCTTCTGAAGTGTGTAGCTCCGCCTACATTTGAATAACCGCTCAGTGCCTCCTGTGCTGCCTGCAGGCATACCGGCATTACGCCGTTTGCTATCACCCTGTCAACCTTGCCATTTCCTGCGGGAGTGAACTGCCCCGATGCGTAAATTACATCATATATGGTGGAAGGATATGCAGAGCTCCTGACTCTGTTCATTACTACTGCGCCAACGGCCACCTGTGCCTCATAAGGCTGATTCCCCGCTTCGCACTGTATAAGCGCACCCAAAAGCACCTCATCTGTAGCGGATGCCGCATAAGCTCCATAATAATCGTTTGTCTGCGGCAGAGACGAACTCTTAGACGAATTCTTATTAGAGCTGTTCTTGCTCTCTGCGGCCTTCTTTGCCGCTGCTGCCTTAGCAGCCTCCCTGGCCTCTATGGCTGCCATGGTCTCACCGCAGTCCACCACATATTCTGTCGTCACATATTCGGAAGATATATATCCGTCAGCACCTTCAAAATCTATAACTACCCAGCCGTCATCCTCAGACACTTCCTCGAACACATCACCTTCTGCAACCATTCCCAGGACTTCCGCATCAACAGATGCTTCTTTCCTTACCCTAAGAGTCTGCCCGGTAACTGTTGCCTGCATCACGCCGACTTCTTTGTACAGTCTTTCAGCATCATCTCCGAATAAAAGATATTCATTGCTTACCCAGCCTACAACCTTGCCGGACTTAAGCTTGGTCCAGTCATCAGTATATTCGATTATATTGCCGCCGCACTCCGTATAGAGCTTTCCGACTATCTCCGATTCCTCACTTGCTTCAGCACGCACATTAACGGATGTCACAACATCCGCCATTACAAGCGCCCCTTCTTCTTTCCACGCATTTGCCTCAGCATCTATGATATCCTGAAGTTCATCCTCCGTAGGCACCACACCGCACTCCGTAGCTTCAGCAATACCGGCAGCCACATCATCCCCGGAGACCGTATCAGCAGTAACATTCTCATCAGGCTTGCTTAACTCTGAAAGATCCACCGGTATTTCGCCTGCTACCGAAAGTTTGTCGGACTCGATGTTCGCACACATCACATCTTCCGACAACGAAAACTTCACAGGATCCTCATCGTTCCCGTAAGCGGAAAGAACACTCGTATTCATTATGACGATGGCAGCTAAGGTAAACACACCTGCCATTTTCAGTAACCGGATTCTTCTCATACCTTCAGTTTCTAACGTTTTGTTTCTTTTTTTAACATTTTGTTTCAAACTGTTACAAATTTGTTACGGCTACTATATCAAAACAAAACATTATTGTCAAATCCGGTACTTTTTATACTGCTATTACAATCTTGTCTGCGCCCCCATCTGTTTGAGCTGCTGTTTGCGTTTATACATCATCTGATCCGCGCGCTCAAATATATCACGGACAAGCTTATCCTCCGGTGTCAGCTCCGAATAACCGATTGAGATCACGACTTCTTTCTTCTTTATGTTCTCCTCTACCGCCCGGTTTATCTCGGTTATCACCTCATGAATCGTTTCATAGCCTTTGTCCTGGAGAATGACTGCAAACTCGTCTCCTCCGATCCTGAATACCGCTCCGCGTGAAAAATACTCACAGATCATCGAGCTTGCATCCTTTATAAGCTTATCTCCGGCTGCATGTCCCTGTGTGTCATTGACTATTTTAAGTCCGTTTACATCGCATACGACTATAGCCAGCTTTTCTATATCCTTTTCCATTATCCGACGATTAAGGGCGCTCTCAACTTCGGTATAAGCATGCTTGTTCCTTATGCCGGTCAGTGAATCCGTGCTTGCCAAACTGCGGAAAGTCTTGGAGTTCTCCTTTTCTTCCTGAAGATCCTTGTTAAACAGAGCCTTCATCATAATCATCAGAACACCGAAAAAAATAATGGAATAGGACAATGTGAATACTATCTGTCTTTTACTTGCCGAAAGACTTTTCTCGCTTATACTCCGGATCCTGTCCTGTATGACACTCTCACGGATGAGTACCACCATCATCCAGTCAGTATCCTCTATGGGAACATAGCATAAAGTTTCCTCAGCCCCATTAGCATTAAAAGTAATACTCCCTTCCACGGAATTTAAAAAGTTCTCTCTGTTTTTGTTCCAGTCATTTTCGGAAATGACACCATTTAAAGCATCAAAAAGATTATGGTGTGATATGTAAGGTCCCAATTCCGTCCCTGTCAGGTTTTCTCCGTTTTTACTGTAGATACCGAAATTTGTTCTCCCATCATCATCAAACGCAAGCAGATCCACTATCTCGCTGACATCAATCTGCACGAAGCATGCTCTGTACGGCTTTCCGGCTATCTCGAGATCATGTGTAGGTGCGGCAAGACAGAGCTGTTTTGATGAACCATACAAAGAAACCGTACTGACATTCTGCTTATCCATATTTTCATCCGAAAGGAAAGGATGCCTGCTGCCGCCGGTGTAGGTTGTATACTGCGTATAAACCACCTTGTCATCATCTACAAGCGCAAAGCGGTTGAGAGAAAGCATGGATTTTATGCTTCCCATCGTATGACGGAGTTCATCTTGTGACTCGATTCCTTCGTTACTGATATATTCCACAGCTTTATCCATATGATCAAAGTTGCTTCTTATAAGATTCGTGACCGTTTTAGCCCGCCGGTCCGCCATTGCCTCAAGATAAAATGAGCTGACCTCGGAAACGGCCTCATTTGTTGCGGTGGTAGTCTGTCTTGTAGACATAATGGTATTTATGATCACCGTTGCCATCAATATTATGCCGCCGACGATTGCTGTAATTATAAATTGTTTTTTCGTGATATGTTTATTCATTAGTCTTCACCATACAGCAGTTCCAGCATTACCGCTGCATCTTCCTGATAAATAACCGTTGTTATCTCATCTGTCTTTTCCTTGAATAATTCACCCGGCTGATTGCCGTCTGCAATCTTCACAGCTATCTGAATCGTATCAAAGCCTATGGAATAGCAGTCCTGTACTCCAAGGCAGTAGATGACACCATCCCTAAGATAATGCAGTGCTTCCTGATCATGGTCCATGCCTACAATAACGGCATCATGCCCCTTTTCTTTTACCGCCCTTGCGGCACCTACAGGATTACTCATGTTGCAGCAGATGATCCCGTCAAGATCAGGATTCTCCTCAAGTATCTTTAATGTAAGGTCATAGGCCAGGTCTACAGAATCCATATCATACTCAGTGGCAACTATTTCCATGTCACTGTATTTGGCGATCGTATCCCTTGCACCTGCCGCCCGTTCTTCGTGGCACGGCGCCCCGACACTTCCCACAAGGATTGCCACTTTCCCCTTGTAGTCGAGTTTTTTGCATAAAGCTTCAGTCAGATCCGCACCGTCTTCATAATTATGCGTATTGCCGACATAGGCAATCCTTTTGCAGCCCTCATGTGCATCAGAGCTTGAAAAAGTCATAACCTTATACCCCGAATCCACCATTTCATCAAGGATCGGCGATATAATATCCGCATCAGCCACATCGACACCAATAACATCAAAGTCTTTCGATTCTGCTGCACGAAGTCTCTCTTTCTGATCCTCGGCAGATGCTGCCTCCGGTGCCATATACTCATATGTGATCGTTATCCCCTTATCATGGTACTGTCTCTGGGCATCCTCCATGCCAAGAGCAACCGCATCCCACCAGGGGTGAACAGTTTTATATGTAAAATAGAAATTGTAATGATCCTTTTTGGGTTCGTACCCGTCCAGTTCATGATCAAAGTCTACAGCGCTGCTGATCACCTCTGATCCATTGGTTGACTCAGCGCTGTTTTCGGATTCTTCAGAATCCGCGCTGTCCGCCGGACCGGTTCCCTTAGAATTAACAGAACATGAAGTTAAAAAGACCGACATAAACAATGCGAACGATAAAATGAGATTTTTTCTACGAAAACTCCACATAAAATGCGCCTCCGAATTATTAAAAGTCCCCTTCGCCACAGCGGCTCCAGGCTTACTTCAAAAGTTCATACTGCATCATTTCATATTTAAGCTGACTTCCCTCAACGATTTCCGGCGGGAGCAGGGCTCTCGCAACAAGCTTGAGATCGTCTGATTCAATATCCGTTCTTTTTAAATTAGCATAGTCACCGTCTATGCTTACTACTTCGTAGTACCAGGTTTCCATCTTATCTGACCTCCTCAACGCTGCCGGCTGTCCATGAAATAAGCTCGGCATCCCTCAAAATGCAGTACATATTTTCACCTTCCATATATGTGTCAAACACGCCTTCCACGCATACAAAACTCCCTGCCTCCGTGAAATCTTCAGGATAACTGTATTCATCCGAGGGCTCAAATTCTATTCCCTGGGATCAGCATGCGGTTGCATCCATTATTATACACGCAAAATAATATTTTTCCGAGCCTTCATCATAATAAATAGAAAAATCCCTTTCATTTTTATTCTTTTACCCACATAGTCTTCAGGCGAGACCATCATATTATAAACCTCCGAATATCATCTTTACCGTTTTCATCCTGTTTGGCAGTATCATCCGCTTCGTCCCCAGCACCCTCTGAAACTGTTTCATCTGTCTCAGGCTCTGCCGTATGAATGAATACTTTTTTCATTTTATAAACACCCTTCCTGCCAGACAGCACAATGCAAACGCAGCAGCCCGGACTGCAACTATTGCAACTGAAAGCACCACCGAACATACGGTTACCGATCTAAAACTCCTGAACAATCTCATTGAAGAAAGTGCCGGGAAAATAACCAGCGCAGAAATAAGCAGGGAACCTACAAGTAAGAATGGAAACCGAACCGAACAGGGTACTGCATACATCCCCGTCTTATATGCAGTTCCTGCTACTTAAGAGCTTCCTTAAGCACTTCAAGATTTGATTCCATAACGGACAGATAAGAAGTTCCGTTAGCCGCATCCTTAAGTGTCGTTGACTGCAGCGAATCCAGCGTAAGTATCTGCTGATCCTTTGATGAGGTATTGTCACGGATGGTCTCTGCTATACGCCGGTCACTTCCCTCAATCGTCACGATGGAAGAAAGTCCCAGCTCATCCGTCTTTCCTGCCAGGAATACTATTGTCTCGAAGCTTGCCTCCGTCTCGGCAGAACAGCCCACAAATGCAGCATAATAATCAAGTCCGTAGTCGTCCACCATATAACGAAACGGGAACCTGTCACCAAAAAGAAGAGTTTTCACCTCTGCATTGGCAACAGCCTCGGCATACTTTGCGTCAAGATCCGCAAGCTCTGTCTTATACGCTTCTGCGTTAGCTTTATAGACATCAGCATTTTCACTGTCTATCTGTCCCAGGCAATCTGCAATCGTTCCGCAAAGAACCTCTGCATTCCTGAGGGAAAGCCATACATGTTCATCCATTTCCTCCTCACACTCTTCCCCACCCTCATGGTCATGCTCTGCTTCTTCACCTTCCTCATGCTCATGGTCGTGATCAGCATCTTCTCCATCCTCGTGCTCATGGGCGTGATCTGCTTCCTCGCCTTCTTCATGCTCATGGTCGTGCTCTGCTTCCATGCCCTCTACTATTTCCTCGGCCTTCACGCCATCACCAAGGGCATCCAGAAGATTAATGACCACCATATCCTTATTCACTGCATTCTCCAGGACGTCTTCAGCCCACTCATCTGACTCACCGCCTATGTAAATGAACATATCGCAGGTTGAGATTTTCATTATGTCTTCTGCTGTAGGCTGATAACTGTGGAGATCCACTCCGTTGTCAAGCAGCAGTGTCACTTCTGCAACATCCGCCCTGTCACCGAGTACATTTTCCACCCAGTCGTATTCCGGAAATATGGTCGTGACGATCTGCATCTTGTCTGAATCTCCGGTTTCTGCTGAAGCATTCTGTAAAGCACCTGTTGTATCACAGGCTGTAACACCGCACATTGTGAATGCGGCTGCAAAAAATACTGTCATCATTTTTCTTATATTCATATTGTTTTATTAACCTCCGTAATCTGGTTCAAAACATGATCGGGTATCCGTACTATTTTTGCATCGAAACAAAAATCTTACCACATTCCCCGATAATTGTATGCCATTATATTATAAATGGAATTAATGCAGATTTTCCGCACTCCTGCCTTGGAAAAATTCAATCATTCAGACGTATCTTCTGGCTTACAGGTGTTTTCGGGCAGAGAACACCACCATCCATTGAATTTAATGCTATGGAAATAACAGAAAAAATAAGAGAAGCCGTAACTATCGGCAGTGCAGTCCCCACCTGCTGAAGTATGGCCTCACAGAGCTCTATGCACTCGCAGATGTGACACTCTTCGCCACCACAGTCATGTTCGGTCTCCATAGCTATGAATAATACGGAAACAAAAGTCGACACAACCAGCAGTACACAGAGCACCGCTGAGATCATAAATGTTTTCTTCCTATATAAGTAAGATAATGAACTGACTGTATCCATTTTCATTCTGTAGTTAATACTATTCCGCTCGTTTCGAAGCTGATTGCCATACGCATGAAACTTCTGCTGCATTGCCTTCAATCATCAGAGGTTACAGTGCAACACACAGAGTTTACATCTTTATATCATCCCAAACCGTTCTCAATTGTATACAAGCCAAAATAACATGTCAATGCGTTTTGTCGCCTGTTACTCTTCCAGCTCCTTCTTCCACGCATTACTCTCACGAAAGCTTGATAACAGCTGCGGATCAAGCTTTCCATGCTCTGCCATATCCTCCAGAATCGAAAAAGCCTTTTCCGGCGCCATCGGCGGTTTATACGGTCTGTCATCTGCAGTAAGTGTAACTGTGCATCGTCCATTCCCAGAATCTTTGCGGCCGCCCTGTTATGTGCCTGGATCCTGCTATCAAAGCCTATGGCGATCACACCATCGGACATATCCTCTATGATATGCTTCATTAATAATTCTTTATTTCGCTCCATTATGCATAACCTCTTAATGCTACGTCCGGGTATCGTTTCCCTACCATTCGGAAGACACTGAAGCTTAGCCATTTCTGATTTTTTCCCTCTTCCGAATGCATTGTAAGCGGTAGAATAAAACCAGCACTTTTAACCTTTTCATATGACACATCTACAATTTGTGGACGGGGGGGATCATACCAACCGGCTATCGTCACTCATGTTATTATTGACAACCCCAACCTATTTCTGTTAAGGTAGGGGTGTTGTAACAAATGTGAATCTCTGCACCAGCTTTTCATGAGCGGTGCATCTGAGGAACAGTCGTTCCATTATTCACAGTAGTGAAATTTTGCAAGTGACATATTCGGCCATAGCATCTTTTTCTGCCCTGTCCGATATATCACGGAAAGGAGACTTATGGCAACACTCACATTTGGCGAAATCTTTGGCGATAAGCGTCCACGCCCCGAAATTATCAGCATCATTGAAAACAGCCTACTCTATGAGGAATGGAAAAGCTTCAGTGCCAATGACCAGAAAAGCATCCTGTCGTTTTTAGAAGGTTCACAGGGACTGCAGATTCTTTCGGACAAATTTTTCCAGCATGTCTTTAAGCCCGATGTACACCCAGAAAGGATCGAATCGTTGATTTCCGCAATACTCGGGCAGAAGGTAAATATTGTACAGATTCTTTCAAGGGAAGGCACTGCCATAACGGAAACCGGCAGCCAGGTCATCATGGACATCATAGTAAAAACTGATACCGGTGCGATAGTGAACGTAGAAATGCAGCGTATAGGGTACTATTTTCCTGGTGAACGTTCCGACTGCTATACGGCAGACATGATAATGCGACAGTACGGAAAGGTACGCTCCGAAAAGGGCGAAAGTTTCAGCTACAAAGATCTCAAGCCAGTGACGCTTATCATCCTTATGGAAAAGAGTTCTGCAGAATTCTCTGCCGTGGCACCCAAGTTCATACACAAGAAAGTAACCCGTTACAACAGCGGTGCAAAGGTTACTGTTCTCGACAACGTGGTATATATTTCCCTTGACACCTTCAGGAAACAAATGCACAATATAATTGACAGCAAGCGGAATGCATGGCTTTCATTCTTTACATTTGAAAAGCCAGATGAAATAGTTAAGCTTGTACACTTTCACCCTGAATTCATCCCTCTGTACAGAGATATTGCTGAATTCAGGAATAAGCCGGAGGAGGTGATCGGCATGTTTTCGGAAGCCCTCAGGATAATGGACCGCAATACAACCAAATACATGATCGATGACCTGACCAAACGCTGTAATGATGCTGAAGCCCAACTCAGCGCAGCCGAAGCAGCTCTCGATAAAAGCCAGCAGGAAAATGCTGAGTTAAAGGCGCAGCTTGCCGCATACAAAGCTTCATCCTCTAACACAACTGTTTAATATATCCGTAGTCAAACTCGTAAACAGTCATCCTATATTTGCAATCTCCAAGTATTTTTCATCTTGCATCAGAATCTAGGAATAAGCTGGAGAAGGTGCGCGGCATATTTTCGAAACCCAATCCCTCTTTCACCGGTGATGATTATGAACGCATGGAATACTCTCCGGATGATAACAGCTTTCCGATCCTCGGAACCGGCAGCCTCACAAATGCCGGAAAGTTCGAGCTTACCCCGTTTTGAAGCTCTACCGCTCCTTCACCACTTGGAAGATGTAGAACTTCAGCATAGTACAATACCCCCAGTATTCATGGGCATTTGATACAGTTTTTCACTGCTACTACACCATTTTTACACCATTTTCTATTACCGGTGTTTGCCTGCTATACCATTTCGGAAATTAAAGCCATTTCATCCCAGATTGTTGAAATTTCCACATGACAATACAGATCCATAGTCATCTGCAAAGAATTATGTCCGAGTATTCTCTGCAAAGTCTTAGGCCGCATCCCCTTTTCAATACATCTGGTTGCAAAGGTATGCCTTAATCCATGCGGCGTAAATGGTTCAAATCCTTTATGAGATTCCATACGGTTGATCTTTTCTACAAGCCACCTTATAGCCCCTCTCACATTTGACTCATTTATAGGATTATTTGTCTTGCTGCAAAATACCAGATCCTCCATTCCCGGACGGGGATTATGCCGAATTGAGACTCTATCCTTCCATGCCTTCTGGGCAAGCAGCGCTTTTTTGACATCCTTGCTCATAGGGATCTGGCGTCTTCCAGCCTCTGTCTTTGGCTGATGAAACTCGTAGATTGCTTTTCCATTCCCAGGCATATAAACAAGTGTTTTTTCAACCCGAATTATGGACTTCTCAAAATCCACGCAGTCCCATGTCAGCCCAAGTATCTCGCCTATACGCATCCCAGTTCCTAGTGCAACCACAAAAACCGGATACATCATGCTGTCTTTTGCACATTCAAGCAGAATATCAGTTTCTTCCTCTGTCAGAATACGCTTTTCTTCTTTTGGATTATTCACTAGGCGAGTTTTGACCGCTACTGCCGGATTTTTATTAAGAAGATTCGTTTCCACTGCCCTATTCAGAATGTCAACCAGAAGTGCCTTACAATCTTCTCTTGATTTATCGCTTCCCAACTGATTGAAAGCATCCTGAAGAATGACAAGATTAAGTTTATTGATCTTTCGCCAGCCTATCAATGGACTAAGCCGATTGTACTGAATCTGGTATGTTCGCTTTGTGGTATCCCTGCAATGAGATTTACAGGTCTTAATCCACTTCTCATACCATTCATCCAGCGTTATTGTGCTGTCAGCCACATTAAGCTCATTGTCATCATAAAATCGCTCATCCCGTAGTTTTCTGCTTATCTCCGTCATTGTGGATGCATACAATGTCTGTCGCTTTCCAAACCGATTGATAAATCTTGCCATTTTTTCTTTCTCCATTTTTAAAAACTCCTTTCATTTTTGCTGTGCCCTTCGGCAAATAAAAAACGGTGGGATAAATCTGTTAAGATCAATCGCCACCGCTGGTGAACATTACCTTCTCAATTGTTTCTACAATATAGCTGTTAGTTTTTGAAAACAATGTATTAGTTGCAGAATTCTATGTTTTCAATATAAAAGATTAAACTCTTTCATAACCAACAGAAATTATTCATTATCATAGAATCAAATTATTATTGTCAAATTAAATAGTCTTTGCAAGTATCCTTACCCTGCTGACTTAGCATAAAGAAATTCCCCTCTTTTTCCTCAACAGACTCGATTAACTGCTTAGCATATATCTGAGCCAATATCTGATAACTTTCGTAGCCAGGAACGATTACCCATTTCTGTGTTTCAAAATTTTCATTCTGGCAACATTTTGCATATAGCCAGTTCGAAACATAATTTACCACATCAAAAGTTCTTGCTCTTATTTTCATCATATCACAATAGTATAACTGTAAAAGAAGATCTTTTTGTAATAATCCCCCATCAAACTCAATTGTTTTCTCAACTGGATTGCCCTTCCCAGACGTCAACAAATATGTTACTTTTTGATTGATTGTTTCATTACTCATTACTTATACCTCCTAAATTCTTTTTTCATATTAATAATCTCTGTCACTATACGGCGTATTTTCATAGCCTTTATGACGCAGATTACTTACAAAAATATCCAAACATTTTTGCCAGAAACGCTTAAACAATCGATTATCCCCAAAGTATTTTACAAGCGTAGGACTAGTTGCA
Organism: uncultured Lachnospiraceae bacterium; assembly: GCA_946616835.1. Classification (GTDB taxonomy): domain Bacteria; phylum Bacillota; class Clostridia; order Lachnospirales; family Lachnospiraceae; genus NK4A136. Next base: position 14,909 of record CAMOJK010000005.1, on the reverse strand, counting down.
TAATAGCATTTAATAAATATTCTCCCCACAAAACTACTATATAACGAGTAATCTCTATATCTTCTCAGTGTCCACACCTGAGGACAATCATACGAACCATAAACTGATGTTGCTATATAGCATCCATCTTTTCCCTGATTATTCACTTTATTGTTTTCTTGTTGTCGTGAAACATCCGGTTTCACCTTGCACCCCCTAAATGCACAAGATCCAATTTCTACATTTTTATTTATTATTGTGATGTTTTCTAATGAAGTGCAATCCGCAAATGCACCTGTACCAATGTTTTCCACACTTGAAGGTATAGTGATTTCTTTTATTGCTATATTTTGAAATACACCTGGTTGTTTATCTTCTGGATCAAGACTCCTAATTCCTGACTCATAAGATTGAAGTCTCCAATCGGATTCAGGCATCCGAATTGCACCTATTATTTTTAAGCCTTCTGAAAGTGTAACTTCATTAAGCGATGTGCAATTAGCAAAAGCACCACCCATCAAATATTTTATACCCGACGGTATAATAATCTTTTTCAAAGAACAACAACCAAAAAATACTTCTCTATCTAAAATCTCTATTCCATTACCTAATTCTACAGTTTCCAACGCTGTGCAAAATCTAAATGCCGCGTCTTCCATTGTTTTTAAACTATTCGGTAGTTTTATTTCTTTTAGTGAACTACAGTTTTCAAATGCACCATATTCAATTTTACTAATTCCGTTAGATAAACTAATCTTGGCTAACGATTTACACCCAGAAAAAGTTTGATATCCTATCTGATCTATGCTGGACGGAATATCAATTTCCTTCAACGATTCACATTGATAAAATGCCTCATCTTCAATTTTATGTATCCCTTCTTGTAAAATTACAGTATTTAACTCTTTACACTTGTAAAAAGCCTTCGGACCTATTTCCGTAACCTTGGACGGTATTCTTATCTCTTTTAGTTTTTTACAACCTGAAAAAGCCCCCTCCCCTATATATTCTAATCCATTGGGCAAATTGACAGTTTTTAACTCAGTACAATTCAAAAAAGTCTCTTTTTCTATTCTTTTAACACTTTCTGGAATTACAACTGATGTTATCTTCTTGCCTTCATTAGTTAACATACTAACAAACACCGCACAAGAAATTTCTTTTACTGTATCAGGTATAACCACATCGGTAGCTGCCCCCACATAATCCCAAAGCTTTCCAGCCGTTATCTTAAAATCACTATTCTGATTACCTATAACATTAATTATTGCACCACTTCCCACATTAAAAGCATTAGAAACGCTATAATTATTTATTGCTTTTTCAACAATATAAGGGGTATTACAAAAAGGACATACCGCAGCCTCTAGACTATCATCAACAGATAAAATCCCATCACAATTACTACATTTGGCTTGTACAAACGGCATATATGTTTTCCTCCTTTAATACAAAAAGTAAAATAACATTCATAATTATGACTGCTCGTCTATTTCATCTTTTTTCGTAAAAGAATCCACTATGGTCACAAAATCGCTATCCAACACTTCAAGAACCGCTTCACACAAAGCAGGATCTTTACTTATATCAGTTACCGGATAAATAGGGGCAAATGGCAAGTAATAGCATTCATTTTCACCACTATCTTCACAAAGGCTATCACTTAACTGTTTGGCAATTATCTTGCTTTCTTTTTCAGATGTTTCATAACGATATCGTACTTTAATGAAATCCGCCAAACTGCCAATTGCAACAGCTATATCTTCAGTAGAATCAGAATTAATTTTTTTATAACTTTCCTGTAATTTAGCCTTGGTAGCGTTAGATAGTTTGTGAAAGATTTTTTTAACATCGTGTCTTTCTTTTTTCAACACTTTTAATAAATCATCATAACTACTAATACTTGAACGATTATCATATGCATATAGCATTTTTAAAGCAATTTCAAGAGAAAACCCATAAAGTGTCTTTATGGGTGATCCTAAATAGTTTATGTTTTTTTCAAGCATACCGTTTTTAACCAGTTCCGCCGCATCATAATACCCATGTGCAATATTTTTATTTTGTTCAAGCACATTTTTAAAAGTCTTATTGTGGTTTTCTGTTTTTGTACTCATTGTTTTATCCCCACATATTCGCAATTGTTTTTTTCCCAATTTTAATTATTTCTACTCATTATGTGGATTATCTGCTATACATCTTATCCAAATACACAATTATCATCCTCTTTGGTGCATAATATGGAATGACTGTCATGCCAGATATCATTTCCAAGTCATCCAATACCGCAAGGTTCGTAGGATCCGACATGGCTACCTTCATGTATTTACCATTCTCAAAACACAAAGGAATAACCTCATGCTTTCTCACCAAATCATCACCTACCGCAGCAATTGCCTGAGAATCAGCCGACTTCATGTCATCATCTGTTGCAAGCTCATACCCCTGATTTTCATGCATAAATTTTGCTAGATCTTCATCCGAAACAAGCCCCATCGCCATTATGGTATCAATCATTCCCATATGATTATTCTTCTGTTCTAAAATCACACTTTCCATCTGTTTACGAGACAGAAGCCCCGCCTCTATCAGCTGGTCACCAATTTTCTTTTTTCTATCCCCAAAAGCCATTTTCCCTTTATACCTCCTATAATCACTTAAACGAGAATGTAAATATGATGAATTGTTCCGAAGAAACTCCTTTCATTCACAAAAGTGTACTTTTCCGAACATGCTATTAAGCAAAGGTCTTACTAATATTGATAATAATAAAAAACTCCATTTTTTCGGGATAAACTTGTTTTTGATATATTACGGTGATAAAATTTTGCATAGTGATAGAAACAATACAAATTCGGAAAAGTACACTTTCCCGAATTTTTTAGTCTTTCGGAAGGGTGGATTTCTCGAATGCCTTTGCCCTTTCAAAGAATGTTGTCTGCGGCATTCCACACTGTAAAGCAGCCTGTTTTATCGTGAGTTTCTTTAGTTTCCATTGCTGATAGACATCATAGAAGTTTTCCGGCAACGGGTTCGGTGTCCGACCGAAATGAACCCCTCTTGCTTTTGCAAGTGCAATTCCCTCCGCCTGACGCTGCCTGATATTTGCCCGTTCGTTCTCCGCAACATATGACAGAAGCGTAAGCACCAGGTCACTTATAAAAGTACCTAGCAGATTTTTTTCCCGGCGGGTATCCAGAATCGGCATATCTATGATATACAGATCAGCCCCTTTTCCCTTTGTTATCACTTTCCACTGTTCCAGTATCTCGTTATAGTTTCTTCCCAGCCGGTCTATGCTCTTTATGTAGATAAGGTCGTCCGGTTTAAGTTTCCTTATAAGTTTCTTGTACTGCGGACGATCAAAGTTCTTTCCGGATTGCTTATCAACAAATATATTCTGCTCCTGCACCCCCATTTCCTTCAGTGCTATGATCTGTCTGTCCTCGTTTTGTTCACGGGACGACACTCTGGCATAACCATAAATATTTCCCATAATAATCATTCCTCCCTACGATGTACATCTAAATAACTGCTATTCACTATCATGACAGAACTGCAGTTTTTACTGCCGCCAAATACCTCGACTACTTGCCGGAAATAATAGAATCACCGGACTATGCGGGATACAACAGTGGCAGTTTAGAATTAGTGAAAGTATTCAAGGACAATATCTTTGTAAGTATAAAACTGGATATGAAAAAGAATACATATTTTGTAGCCACTATGTTTGATGTCAAGGATAAGAAAATAGAATCATACATAAAATCCGGAAGGCTGAAAAAAGTACCTAAAACAAAGTGATATTTATTGAAGGAATCAACAAAATATGTTAATTTTAGATTGTAAAGTAATTGATGAGCAGGAAAGGCACCCTGCACTCCCTTCTGGGAACCTGATATGATGGATACGCCGCCCATCCAATTCATTTACAAACAAAGATTACAAGCACCCACGCACGTGAGTGCTTGTTTTTTTTCATAATTTATTTCAACAAAAAAGCAGTCGTATGTCTCACGGCTGCCTTTTTGAACTGATCACCTTTTATATGCGTACTAATCTGCTACTACACCATTTACTACTTCATTTTCTTTTACTACACCATTTACTGCACCATTCACTACACCATTTTTACACCAAATTGCGGTATTTTACGGTAAGTTACGATATTTTCCCTTAGAAGCACAATCGGCTGAAAGCCTTGAAAACTCAAGCTTTTTAATGGATTTTGGCAGCTACCGCTCCTTCACCACCTGGAAGATGTAGAACTTCAAATAATATGACTCATCCGCTGACCAGAGTATGGGATGATCCGGGGACTGTGTCCTGAATTCCACCTGGCGCAGCTTCACGTGCGCAGCCTTTGCAGCTCCGGCTATGACCTCACTGAAAAGGTCAAATGTCATAAAATGTGAGCAGGAGCAGGTTGCAAGGAATCCCCCATCACGCACAAGCTTCATCCCCTGTATATTTATTTCCCGATACCCCTTTGAGGCATTCTTTACGGAATTCTTTGATTTCGTAAAGGCCGGCGGATCAAGTATCACGAGGTCATAGGACTCGTTCTGAGCTATAAGCTCCGGCAGTATCTCGAACACATCACCGCACCTGTAGCTTACAATATTCTCTACATTATTAAGTCTTGCGTTCTCAGCCGCCACTGTCAGGGCACTTTCAGATGCATCGACAGAAAGAACACTTGCAGCTCCTGCCACTGCTGCATTCAGGCCAAAGGAACCTGTATGGGTAAAGCAGTCCAGCACCTTCGCTCCCCCTGCCATGGGCCAGATTGCTTTCCTGTTGTACTTCTGATCAAGGAAGAAACCGGTCTTCTGGCCATCCATTACATCCACGATATACTTAACTCCATTTTCACATATGGACACATTAGTGTCGAACGCGTCACCTATAAAGCCTTTTACTTTTTCAAGCCCTTCCTTTTCACGTTCCTTTGCATCACTGCGCTCATATACACCTTTTATTTCTATTCCGTCCCTGCCAAGGATTTCCTTTGCGATCCCGATGAGCTTTTCCTTGTACCTGTCTATCCCCAGGGCAAGAGCCTGGAATACAAGCACATCTTCGTATTTATCCATTACAAATCCCGGGATAAAATCCGCCTCGCCGAATATCACGCGGCAGGAAGAAACATCCACAGTCTTTTTTCTGTATTCCCAGGCATTCATTACCCGCATTTTCCAAAAATCATCATTTATCTCCTGCGCAGGATCTCTTGTCAGTATCCGTACACGTATCTTTGAGTTTACATTTATGAAACCTTTTCCGAGGGGATATCCGTCATAGTCCGCCACATCTACTATATCTCCATTAGAGAAATCTCCGGAAACACCGGCTATCTCATTGTCGAATATCCAGGCACCGCCTCTTTTAAGCAGCCGTCCCTCACCCTTTTTTAATGTAACTTTTGCAGGCATTCCACACCTCCGCAACTGACATTGCACAGCAAATTACAAAGTGCTGTAAGCGTCCCAAATAATAGTCGAATTCTGTTGAAAATCAATTTAAAGTCTATTTAAAGTCTACTCAAAGTCTACTTTACGATATGACTATCCTCTCACGAGTTATAATTCTATTTCATAATTTAACATAATTCAATCACCCCTGCATATCACCATTTATTCCCAGCAGATAGAAAAACGGCCTGCAGCCGGCGGAGAAATCCTCACAATTTCCCCTTGCATCCCCTTCACTATGATGATAATATAACACTGCACGCCACAACATCTTGTGGTCGTCCCAAATCAAATATACAAGATTATGTTTTAATATAAGGAGTTTACTGAATCATGAAGATCATCAAAAGAAGCGGAAAAGAAGTAGGTTTTGACGGTATAAAGATCATCAGCGCCATAAGCAAGGCCAATGCAGAGGTTTCTGAAGATAAACAGCTTAGCCTCGACCAGATCAGGGCGATCGAGGAAAGCGTTGTCGCAAAATGCCGCAACCTTACAAGGGCTGCCAGCGTGGAAGAGATACAGGATATGGTAGAGAACGGGATCATGGATTCCGGGCACAATGAGGTAGCCAAAAAATATATCATCTACCGTTACCAGCATGCACTTGTCCGCCAGTCCAATACCACTGACGAGCAGATAATGAGCCTTATCGAATGCAACAACGAAGAGGTGAAACAGGAAAATTCCAACAAAAATCCTACTGTCAACAGTGTCCAGCGTGACTATATGGCCGGAGAAGTATCAAAGGATATCACCAGGCGATTTCTCCTGCCTCCCGACATCGTGGAAGCCCACGAGCAGGGTGTCATCCATTTTCATGATGCAGACTATTTTGCACAGCATATGCACAACTGCTGCCTGGTAAATCTTGAGGACATGCTGCAGAACGGCACTGTCATCAGTGAGACCATGATAGAAAAGCCCAAGAGCTTTTCCACTGCCTGCAATATTGCAACGCAGTCCATTGCCCAGATTGCAAGCTCACAGTACGGCGGACAGAGCATCACGCTCTCCCACCTTGTACCTTTTGTTGACATCAGCCGCAAGAAATTCCGCAAGGAAGTACGCGAGGAATTTGAAGAAGCCGGCGTAAACGCAAGCGAAGATCAGATAAACGAAGTTGCTGAGATGCGTGTTAAGGCGGAGATTGAGAGAGGCGTACAAGTGATCCAGTACCAGGTGATCACTCTTATGACCACTAACGGACAGGCACCTTTCATTACTGTATTCATGTATCTTGACGAGGTTCCCGAGGGTCAGCTTCGGGATGACCTTGCAATGGTCATAGAAGAAATGCTCAAGCAGCGCATACTCGGTGTAAAAAACGAAAAAGGTGTATATATTACCCCTGCGTTCCCAAAGCTTATCTATGTGCTGGATGAGGACAATATAAAGGAAGGAACCAGGTACTGGTATCTCACAAAGCTTGCTGCCCAGTGCACTGCAAAACGCATGGTACCTGATTACATTTCCGCAAAGAAAATGAAAGAATACAAAAACGGTGATGTTTACCCCTGCATGGGATGCCGCAGCTTCCTTACACCTGATATTTCCGGTCTCGGTGAAAATGGTGCACACAAATACTACGGCAGATTCAATCAGGGTGTTGTAACCCTCAATCTCGTGGATGTAGCCTGCAGCTCCGGCAAAGATGAAGACAAATTCTGGCAGCTTATGGAAAGCCGCACCGAGCTCTGTAAGCGTGCCCTTATGTGCAGACATGAGCGTCTTTTAGGGACACCTTCTGATGTTGCTCCCATACTCTGGCAGTTCGGTGCACTTGCAAGACTTAAGAAGGGCGAGAAAATAGACAAGCTTCTTTATGGCAACTACTCCACCATATCCCTCGGATATGCGGGACTGTGCGAATGCACGAGATACATGAAGGGAGTTTCCCATACCGACGCGGCCGGCAAGGATTTTGCGCTCAAGGTCATGCATTTCCTTAATGATAAATGTGCAAAGTGGCGCAGCGAGACCAACATATCATTTTCACTCTATGGTACTCCGCTGGAATCCACTACTTACAAATTTGCAAAATGCCTTCAGAAGCGTTTCGGCATGATTCCCGGCGTTACGGACAAAAACTACATCACCAACAGTTACCATGTCCATGTAACCGAAGAAATTGATGCCTTCACCAAGCTTAAATTCGAGTCAGAATTCCAGGCCCTTTCACCCGGCGGAGCAATCAGCTATGTGGAAGTACCTAACATGATGAACAATATTGATGCCGTACTTTCTGTTATGCAATATATATATGAAAACATCATGTATGCCGAGCTCAATACCAAATCCGACTACTGTCAGCGATGTGGCTACAGCGGTGAGATAAATATCGTCAATGACGAGGACGGCAAGCTTGTATGGGAATGCCCCAACTGCAAAAACCGTGACCAGAACACCATGAATGTTGCAAGACGCACCTGCGGTTACATCGGCACACAGTTCTGGAATCAGGGACGGACACAGGAAATCCGTGAGCGCGTACTTCACCTGTAATATGATTGTTTAACCTTAAACTTTCCACACCATGCGGTCTTGTCTGACGGTGTTTTAAGTAAGCAGTGCGAATGGCACTAACATCAGGCACGATGCCGGTGCGCGAAAGTTTAAGACAAGCAAAACAGCAACTCGCATATACACCGAATTCGATGCAATTGTGAGAATTGTTTTTACCCAAACAGTGATTGATAATGATCAAAATATATGAATTACGCAGAGATCAAATACAATGACATAGCAAATGGACCAGGTGTACGCACAAGCCTTTTCGTAAGCGGCTGCACCCACCATTGTAAAGAATGCTTTAATCCCATGACATGGGATTTTTGCTATGGGAAAAATTTTGACAGTTCCGTTGAGAATGAGATAATAAGTTCACTTGAGCCTGCATGGATAGCAGGGCTTACCATTCTCGGCGGTGAGCCAATGGAGCCGGCCAACCAAAAAGCATTGCGTCCTTTTCTTGAAAAAGTAAGGGCCGCATATCCCGGTAAAACCATCTGGATATATTCTGGCTATACCTTTGAAGAGCTTACAGATAAAAACTATTCCCGCGCCCATACAGAAGACACCATTCCCATGCTTTCCCTGGCAGATGTTCTGGTAGATGGTGAATTTGTCCTCGACCTTAAAAATATATCCCTGCGTTTCCGCGGATCCTCAAACCAGCGAATAATTGATCTGAAAGCTTCTCTGGAGGCAGGTCGAGCTATAATCTCTTCAGAGCAGACAAATTAAGGTCCTTCCTTGAAATCCCATCTTTTAAAGAATATACTTATAGTATACGAAGCTTTTTTTGCTTCAGTTTTTCATAATAGTAAAGACCGCCAGCCTTTGAACGATTTTACAGACATTCCTTATAAATCATAAATAGAAGGGAGGTCCCCATGAACAAAAAACTGCGTACGGTAATTGCCGTTATAATAATAGTCATTCTCATCGCCGTAATTGCAGCCATAAGGATCATCGGCGGGAAGCAAAAACAGATTCCCCCCAACGATCCCATGACTGCCGGAAATACCGCAGGCAATCTCTATAACGGTGGACTTTTCTGCGAATCAAATGGTGTGATATACTTTTCAAACAGTTATGATTCGGGAAAGCTCTATGCAATGGATGCTGCAAGCGGAGAATGCAAAAAACTATCAGAAGGCAACGCTTCCTTTATCTGTGCCGCAAACGGATATCTCTACTACTATACTGATGCTGCTGCCGACAAGACAGGGCTTGGATATGTGCGCAGAGGCCGCGGCATATACCGTTATGATACCCACCATTCGAATAATAACCTGATCACAGATGTGACAAGCGACGGCATGATGCTTGCCGGCAACAATCTGATCTACACCTGCTTTGCCGAGGATGAAAAAAGCGACGGCAATGCAAAGATAACTGTCAACAGCATATCCATAGCCGGAGGTGATCCCGTGACTCTGATGACCGGACACCCCAAGGTAGGCTGCTACTACGGAGGCCTGATGTATTATTCAGACAATCTGACCACCGGTACCCTAAATACTATGGATCCGGTATTCGGTTCCACCAATGAGGTTTCCACGGAGCGAATGTACCTGCCTATAGTAGATGGACAGACTGTCTATTACCTTGATTCCAACGATGATTACCACCTGAAGTCATATAATCTTAGTGATGGCAGCATTTTCACCATTACAGATGAGAGATGTGACAGTTTCAACCAGTATCAGGATTGGATATACTATCAGACAGTCGTTGCCGATGATCCCGAAGGATACGCCCTTAAAAGGATACACACTGACGGAAGCGGTATGGAAACAGTGAAGATGGGTGTCCACAGAAATATATGCATAACATCCGACTATGTTTATTTCAGGGATTTCGGAAGCGACATACCGATCTACCGGACTACCACAAACGGATCTGTAAATGTAACTACCTTTGACCAGGCGGCAAGCGCAGTTCTTGCTGACCGGTAAATAATATTTGGAGAAAAAATGACAGTCAGCGAAGCAAAAGAAAAACTTAAATATATTGAAGACATTCAGGGGGGGCCTACTCTTCTCGACCTTTCAAAAATACGCTTTGATATGGATGAAGTAGAGTGGATTCTGACCAGATATAATAAACCCGACATTTTCTCTCCCGATGACCACGGGCCGGTCTGCCACAGACTTATCTTCGAAGGTTCGGAAGATTTCACTTCCCTAAAACTTCTTGATGTAGTAATAGCGATGGACCGTTTCCGCATAGACCGGGATACCTGTGACCGTATATTCGATATGTCATACAAGACAGTCCTTATGGACCTTGCTGTAAAGTTCGGAATAAAACACAGCGGTTCATCCATTGCAGATATAAAAATAGATAAGGAAGATGCCGCCCGCTATCCTCAGTTCCTGAATCTTTTGGATCAGGCTCATGACCAATCAGAACTTTTCAGGCAGCAGATAAATATTGACCACGCCCTTTGGGCATTCCCTGAATGCTTTGATATGACGATTGAAAACGTGATAAAGCACAGAGCAGATGAACCCAAGCGTATCTGCGGTGCAGATGTTCCCAAAGAAAGAAACGAAATGGTAAGGCTTATCCTGAGCGAATACTAAAAATATCCATAACCGGATCCGGACGGATATTTTTTGCCGCTTCACACCTGCACATCAATCCCGACAGATACCGGCGGTATTGCCGCAGGCGCACCGGTTGACATAATTCTCCCAGAAGGAAATGACGCAACGGAACCGAACGAATTTCCCCTCATTTCCAATGTACCGTCGCTTCTGTTCATCTGATGCTTTATCATACCTTTAAGATAATCCATATCAGCCTTTAACATGGCTTTCTGCTCTTCTGCCCGGTGCTTACGCTTCAGCTCATCCAGATCCTCTCTTGTCATATGGGGATCCAGAATCTCCATATCCTCAAAAAATTCCATGGCTTTTCCCAGCTCTTCAAGTGTCTCCTCGTCCAGTTCTGAAATCATCTCATTTAATTCAGAAACCATATCTTCAAAGCAGCCCTCACCGGTTTCCTCAACACCTTCCGAAAGCTCCTCAGCTAAAGCCTCACGTTCTTCAAAAATCTCATCTTCCTGCTTAGAAACTTCTTCTTCAGCAGCATTTACCAGCGAGTCCCTGATGGATTTTACCGTCTCCTCCTGCCGGCTTGCATTCTCATCCCTCTGTATATTATTAGCTGCCATTTCTTCCATTTCCAGATGGTGCTTTTTCTTTCTTGCAGCCATTTCCATACGCTTTGCATGGGTGAGTGCCAGCTGAAGATCTTCCGCATCGCCGTCTCCTGTGGATATTTTCCTTTTTATCTCCACCACTTTTCTCTTGGCAGATATCACTGCCTGACCGGCGCTTACAGAGGTCTTGGCGCGCTGAATCTTCCCGGCCACCTCTTTGTAATTATAGTTAACGTGCGATTTAACCTTCTCTTTTTTGTCATTCTCTGCGCTCTTGCTGCAGATTGTTAACTCTTTATTTAATTTTTCCTGAATGTTTTCACCGTCATTTTCCCGTTTTCTCTTTAATTCACGAATTATTTTATGCAAATGACTGGATTCCTTCGCTTTTTCTGCCTCTGCGTCCTCCTTTTGGCGGGCAAAAAAATCAGGCTGGCTTTTTCCCTGTATGGTCCTTCGTGCAAAGCCAGTTGTCTTTTGGGAACTATATCCCGCTGAAAATCCTGTGAAATTATATGAAGATATGCCACTTAATCCCGTCATAGAACACTACCTCCATGTAGCTGACACTGAAATCCTTTTCAGTTGCAAGACAAGATAAAACCCTACTTATTTTATCGACATAAATATGTAAAAATTAAACCTTATGTTTGCTTTTTTTGTGTTAAAATATACATAATTGTGGTCGGTCTTCACCTGGCTGCAAAACTGTTGCGATCATTATCACAAATATTGTCATATGGATAAAAGCAATACCACAAATAAAACAAAAAAAATGTCTACCGAAAAGAAGTATAATGTGATATTTATGCTTTTTGCTGTGGCTATTATTGTTTCCTATGTGGCATTCATCCCGGATAAAAATGACTATGTTGCTTTCAATGAAAGCAGCCTGTTTTTTTTCGGTGATGACTGGCAGTTAGAAAATGGCACTTATGTAAGTACCGAATCCAACCTGGTAAACTATCAGGACAGCAACGGCTATATTGTACTCTCAAAAGAAATACCTGACAGCATTCCCACCACTTCTTCCCTGGATTTCCGAACAAGAAATCTGTCCTATATCATGTATCTTGACGGCAGAGAAATAGACCGTTTCATGCCTGATATATCAATATTGTCTGGAGTCTCATATGGCAGCAGCTTCCACCACATACCGCTTCCGGAGAATTCGGAAGGAAAAGAGATAATACTGAAACTAAAATACCTGTATTCAGATAAGAACTGTTACATAGATATGCTTTATATAGGCGACGGCGGTACATTCAGTGCAAATTTTGTCCGCAGTCATATGCTGGCTTTCATCATAAGTCTTTTGATAATCCTTTTCGGTATAGTTTCCTTTGTACTGGCTGCCGTATCCAGAACGAGCATTTCCAGTGGCTTTATATATCTGGGAATGATAGGCATACTGACCGGACTGCTGACTCTTAGTGAGACACTTTTTATGCAGTTCATGATCGGTAACTCAGAATTCTGGCACAGTGTATCATACCTTTCGCAGATGCTGCTGCCCTACCCCGGCTTCTGCTATGTTAACTGCATTATGATGAAGCCAAACGAAAAATACAATGCCATAGTATTCGATATTATCTGTGTAATGACATCTTTCTGTATCATACTCACCTCGCTGGGCCTGGCTGATTACCATTCATTGTTACACTTTATACACCTTATAGACGCAGGTATAATAACCGTAATCGTTGTGATGCTGGTAAAGGATGCCCTGAGATACAAAAAAGAACAGAAAAAAAATCCGAATATCTTTGTCTATATATCATTTGCAGTATTCAGCCTGACAGCAGTAGTTGATGTATGTCTTTATGATTTCGGTCACAAACACCATACCGCTGATGTCAACAGATTCATGCGTATAGGCTTGTTATTTTTCATAATCACACTGATAATAAAATCCATCAGTCTCATGCTGGAAAGCATACGGAAGAGCAACGAGTTCGAGATTGTAAACAGGATTGCTTATGTCGATGCATTAACAGAGATCGGTAACCGTGCCGCATTCATAAAATACGAAAGTGTTCTTTTCGAAAAGATAGCAAACGAGGAAATTCCCGGTGTCCGAATCGGAATGTTCGACCTCAACTGCTTAAAAACAGTAAACGACAGCTACGGTCACACTGACGGTGACAAATATATCAAAGGAGCTGCCACTGCCCTGAAAAAGGCCTTTGGACCGAAGTGCAAATGCTTCCGCACCGGTGGCGATGAATTTGTGGTGATAATGGAAGGCGCCGAAAAATCAACTGACCATTTTTTTGAAGAATCCATCCTCCGTCTGGAAAAGGAAGAAGCTGAATTCGATAAATCATCAGGCCTGGATATCCATATGTATATTGCAGTAGGAAATGCATATGCAGGAAACGGAATAAGTATAACTGATGCCGAAAAAAAAGCCGACTCCCTTATGTACGAAAACAAGAAACAGTATAAGCTAAAGCACGGCCAGGTTCTTCGTTAATTTTCTGTTTATTTTCCGGTATAAGCATCTTTTTCTTTAAAGCTTATCCATTCGTACTGCTCACCGCTAACATCGTAGATATAATCCTGCTGGTCATAGAAACTGCCGGCATAGCAATAGCATGGGCACCACAGTGCTGCTTTTTCATCAATACGGGCAGCACTAGAGTAAGCCAGACCAGTTTTATCATATATCTTTATGGTAACACCGTCTGCTGCCATCTGAGAAGGCATACCCTCCCTGGCATTCTTTGCTTCAGTCACAAAGAATGTCTTCGTAATCTCATCATCAGTATCATGGATATAGATTACTTCATAAGGCATATCTGCACCATGATCTGCATATAGGAACACATTTCCGATACTGTCAGACGGGTGGCCGATGTTAACATACTCCTGCAATTCAGCATTGAATGCGCACAAATCTAAATCGTGATCACCTTTCCAGCTAAGATATACAAAGGCATCATTGCCTGTTACCACAGGTATCATCGGCACAACAGCATCTATATCAGCACCGGCAATCTCTATCTCCAGCACATTCTCGTTATACCCGTCTGCATTACACTTTACGGTATATCTTCCGTCTGCCGACACCGGAAAAAGTGCGTGTCCGGCTGTATCAGTCTCGGCATACTCCTCATAATCATTACCTTTAAGCTGTACTATCGCACCGCTTAATGCGCCCGTCTCATTTGCCCCTATCACACTGACAGTAACGGTCAAAGACGTCTCTGCTGCCATGGCATCAGGTTCTTTAGCGGCCTCTGCCACAGTCTCAGACGCTTCAGGCGTTGCTGCTTCTTCCATTGTGTCTGCCGGAATCGCAGACTCATCAACACCGTTATCAGCAGAAACTGTTTCTGATGTTTCCGGACCGTTCCATTCATCTTTTTTAGGATGAAGGATGATGCCTGCTGCCACCGCTAATACGGCCACTGCAGCAATCCCGGCAGCAACGATAATGACAAGACGATTTGATTTTTTCTCTGTCGGGCTGCTTTTAACATAATTGCTGGCAGCGATTTTCTTAAGTTCTGAGTTGGCATCATCTTTAACAACATATACAGTTTTGTCATCACCAATCTGCTCTCCGCAATGTCTGCAGAAAACCGAACCATCTGCTATTTCTTTTCCACAGTTTGTACAGTACATCTGCTCTCCCCCATTAGTCAGACTTTTGATACTACTGCATAACTAAAAAATTATAAACAAATACAGAATGCAGGTCTGCCGCAAAGCAACCCTCATCCTGCTCTATCTGCCGGTTCTTTCCGTAAGCAGATAAACAAGAGGTGAATTCT
>CAMOJK010000004.1 GCA_946616835.1 uncultured Lachnospiraceae bacterium | reverse complement strand
TAATGCGTAAGCATCTGAATAAAATTTTGAGTAGTTTGGAATGATAAACCGGAAGATAATCCGTCCAAAGATTATGCCACAGTAAGGCTGACAGACATTACATCTGCCAGCCTTTATGCTATCCGTAACAGAGGAACTCAGCCTACAGCTCAAAGTCCTCAGCTTCATACCCATGGTCCTTAAAGTACTGGGTCATGAGCTTTATAGCCTTATCCCTCTGATATGAGACAGTAGACTGCGTACAGCCTAACTCTTCGGCAAGGTCAGCCTGAGTTTTATTATTGTAGTAAAGTCCTATAATGATTTCACGCTGAGATGCCGATAAAGTATCCAGAGCATCATGAAAAAGCTCTTTTAAAAGGGCTGAAGAGTAGTCTCTGGCAGTATTGTCAACAGAGAGGGTGTTTATAAGAGCATCCAATGTATCAGCGTCACCGTAATTATCAACCTTGATACCATGATTTTTTGACTTTTCAGCTTCAGCTTTCATGGCATACTCGCTGTTCCTGTATATTTTTAACAATTTGTCGAATATTTCCGGTGACAGAGTTTTATACTCATTAGCCATAGGGAAATAAACACAGCAAATCTGGTTAAGGAATAATGTGGTAAAGGAGTTACCATAAGGATCAAAGCCCTCAAAAAACACCGGTCTGTTGTATATCTTACTGAGACCACTGCTAATAAGCCCCTGCATGATTTTCTGACAATACTTATCATTACTCTTAATATACATATTTTTTTCCTCCTGTTGTGGTGTGTACCCCACCGGCACCGGATGTTACTGATGCCGGCAGAGTGGTTTGTAGATACATAAATTTGATGTTTAGCTTGCCTTAGGTCTGCTGATTCTCATTCCAAAGCAAAGGTTGCTGGCTTCCGTATCGCTGATAGACTTATCCCTGAGAATCTCTATCTCTTCCTTGCTAAGACCTGCCAAGAGTCCATGAATGATGGTTGTCATGCGGTCAGAGCTATAGTCAGGATCTGCAAAGTCATGCAGGGGAAGACCAAGCTTCTTGCCAGAGTCGATACGGAGCTGCTGCTCAAAGCTGAAGTGCATCCTTTTTAACCTCCTTTCTGAGATGCCTTGATTTGCGGTTCTATATGTATATGAAAAATAAAAATTAACCGAAAAAAATGATATTTTTACCGGGCAAATCTGTACCAAAAGAACTAAACGGATGCTTTGGTATTGTGGGATTTGCATAAAAATAAGATAGAAAAATGGATGTATATGATATTGATAGATACTTAATGAAAATTTATAATTCTTAAAAAACAATCAGGAGGCTTATATGTCGGTTTTTTTTGAAATGGTTCTGAAGGAAATAGATAGACTTGATAAAGAAATAGAGAATTATGAGGCTATGATGAAGCCTCTTAAAAAAGGCACAACGAGGATAGTTGATGATAAATATGTTTATCTGGCTGAGTATAAGAAAGAAGAAGGAATTACAAAGACTACATACATAGGTCTTATACAAAGTAAGGAAGCCCAAGACACTATGCAGGAGTTACGGCTAAGAAAATACTGTGAAGAGTGGGTTAAGCTTCTTAAGGCTCAGAAAGAAGAAATGGAAGCTTATGAAAGAGCCGGACGGAAATACAATAAAACTAAAGAAGAATCAAAGGACAAGGATAAGAAAAGCAAGACTAAGCTCATAAAGGCAAAGAAGACCGGAAAGAAGAAAAAGCAGTCTAAGGTAAAAGAAGAAGATTATGAACTTGAATAATATTTTTTGAAAATCTTAGATATTATAATCGGCTTTCTTCCTTATATAAGTAGAGGGCGAGAAAAACGGATCCATTCTTAAACCGTATTAATTATATTACCGGTTTAATGACGGAGCGGAACATTGTTGATAGAGTAATAGTTTATGAAGGAGGTTATAAAGATGGGCTATATTGAGACAAGGGGCTATGCTAAAAGGGAGTATGAGTGCGATATTATGAAAATAACTATATCTTTTCATTCTAATGATGATGATACCTATAAAATTTCCAGAAATGTCATGGATGAGTGTGAGAGGTTTCTTAAGGATGCAAAGAAGATAGGCATTAAAGCTGAAGATATAAATCTTGCTGATGATACAGTATTAAGACGCAACAGCTACGACAGAGAATCCAGAGATGCTGAAAGAGAGCTGAGCATCAGGACTAAATATGATATGAAGCTTATAAACAGCATCAAGACTCTGCTTAATGATGGAAAATACAATCATAGTATCATGCTGAACATGGAGTATTCAGGTAAGGAAAAGCTTCATAAAGAACTCTTATTTGAAGCAATGGCAGATGCAAAGGAAAAAGCTGAAGAATTGGCTAAGGGACTGGGCACAAAGATTGTGGGCATTGAGTATGCACAGGATAACAGCTGCTACGACGATAAGTATCTTTGGGAAAATCTGCTCCAGTGCCTTGGCTTAGGAGAAGATGCAGATGATACTTATGAGGAGTCTAATAAACTGTCGGCAAAGGCTTCTTCTGAGTCAGCAAGCATAACGATTAAATGGAACATAGAATGAGAATATGACGGATCGGAGGTCATCATGAAAGTTTATATCATCACTGCCGGACAGTATTCAAACAATAGGATCTGTGGTGTTGCTGAAGATCGGGAAAAGGCTGAGATCCTTAGGCAGATATATGACCGTAAAACTGGGCATGATCATGTGGAGATAAGGGAATATGACACTGATGACTATGATCCGGAATATGTCGGCAGACCCTTTTATGAGGTATGGCTTGATGATAAGGGAAATCTCATGCTCTGTGATGAGCAGGATGATACTTGCTGGTATGGGGATATGACCTACCACTTCAGAAGAGCGGATAATCATTTTTTCATTACTCTTTACGCTGATAGTGAAGAGGCTGCTGTAAAGATAGCTGCTGAGACACGGGCTAAGGCTTTGGCTGAGAAGCTCGGACTGTAGGATCACGGTTGAAAAATTATGGAGTATGATATGGGCTATCGATTTAGGGAAATAATCTGTGGATACTGTGAACATCGCTTTGTATATAATGCCACTCCCGGTGAATGGGAAGGGATGCTTACCTATACCAAGAATAATGGTGTTAAGGGCAAGAAAGTAAGATGCCCTAAATGCAATGAGTGGATAGTATCTTTTGATGACGAGACTGTAGCTTTGCCTTTTGAACTTCGGGATGATAAGGATGAGATAGAAACGCCCGTATTTTATGAGGATTAAAGGATTAAGAATGCAAAAGAACGATATAAAACTTGATAACCCCTCTGTTTACAGCAAGAATGAATTTTACAGTGGAGTGCTTAATGAAAAGCCACAGGTTGATGAAGTGCTCTCAGAATACTTCTCTACATATGATAGGCTTTATCTATACTTATATCTTAATGAAAAAGAAGATAAGGTCATTCATCACGGCTTTTCTATTGATGATAACTATTCTTATATGTTTGATGAGCTTGAGTATGAGGTAAGGGCAGTAAGCTATCAGACGCTGCTTGAAATCGTATCAGCAAAAATGAAGATAAAAAGTCTGAACGAAAAGATTGAAGATCTTGAAAGAGGAAGACCCTTAAGTGATGCTGAGCTTGAAGACTTCTTTGATGATATAGATGAGGATGACCATGGCTATAAGGCTGACTGTGAAGATGATACCTCAAAAACAGAAGTTATTTCACAGATAAGGAAATGGCTTAAAAGGACTGCTTTCATTGAATTTTGCAGTGCTGTTACTGATAGAGTTATGGGACAGGAAGAGACTGAATATATTGTGCTTAATATATACAATTACCTTCAGTGTGTTGCTTATAAAAAAAAGCATAATAACAACATGCTTCTTGCAGCTCCGTCAGGCTGTGGAAAAACAGAAACCTTTAGGGCAGTAAGGGATTATTTCAAGGAAGAAATTCCTAAGCTTGTGGTTTATCAGATTGATCTTACATCCATAACTGAAGAAGGTTTTACTGGGAAAAATACTAAAGACTTGGTCTATGCTTTAAAGAATGAAGATAAGGGCGTAGGTATTGTTTTTATTGATGAGTTTGATAAAAAGCTGATCCCTTCGTATGCTAAAGGCGGTGAGAATGTCAATCTTGCTGTTCAGGATCAGATCTTAACTCTTATTGAAGGCAGGATGCTGGCTGAGAAAGGTAAGGATGATGTAGATACCTCCGATACTCTCTTCATAGGGATGGGATCCTTTGATTACTGCAGGAAGAACAGGAAAGAAGAGGCTAAGAGCATAGGTTTCAAAGCTGTTGATGAAAAAGCTCAGAGGCATTATGCTGAGATTACAAAGGAGGACATGATTAGCCTCGGAGGTTCATATGAACTTTTAGGGCGTTTTTCTTCAGTGATCAATTATCATGAGCTTTCACATGATATTGTCGATAAGCTAATTGACCGTTTTATAACGCAGGAAAGCAGCAATATCAGATGTAATGTTTCTATATCAGAAGAAATGCGAGAAACTCTGCATGACAGTGCTAACGGTAAATATGGATGCAGGAATATAAGAAATCTCATTCATCAGAGTACATTCAGGGGATATTTAATTCTTTGTAAGCAGGGAAAGGATATACATAAAAGCTGTATTTATATCCAGTCACCTAATGATATAAAGATTACCTCTGAAAATAATAATGATGAAGCAGACAACTCAAAGTTAGATATAGCGTAGAAAGCTTTTAAAGATATATTCATGGAGAGGAAGACAGAAGCTTATGAAGAATCTTGAAGAAGAAATATTGTCTCATAGTGGTAATGTAGAGGGTGACATGAAATTTGCCATTGATTCAATGGTCTTTGTTATTACTTTCCTGAACCGTATTCCCGGGACAGTATATTCTGTAAAAAAGGATGATGACGGCAACTGGATATACAGGATAAAGGTGTCAGAGAATAAATTCCTTGAGGATGTTAAGGAAAAAGAAATTCGCACAAGGACTGTGACCGGTGATCATAAGTATAACAAAGATGATATGGTTGAGTTTGAGGTTTCTGACGGCATTATAAAGACCGGTACTGTATGGGTCGTGGATGCTTATGGAACTATGGAACAGGATGAGGAAGCTTCCTATGACATATGGGTGGAGGTAGAAGAAGAAAGATGCCTTTATAAGCACATACGGGAGTCAAAGGTAATCGGGCTGAGTAAGGTCTGAAAATAAGGAAAGGGTTTTATAACTGAAATGATGTTTTTGAATCCGGAAGAGAATCTATTTCATGTACATACATTCAGGTGCAGGCATGCTGATGAAGTGCCTGATGATGTCTATGTTAAAAAGGCTATTGAAATGGGTGTTAAATCCATATGGTTTACTGATCATGCTCCTTTTCCGGAAAATCCATTTGGGTACAGGATGATGTATGATGAATTGGATGAGTATCTTGATACACTGTCGGAGTTTAAAGATATTTATAAGAATCAGATAGATATTCATATCGGATTAGAAGCTGAGTATTTCCCGTCATATGATAAGGACGGTTATTATCAGCAGTTAAAAGCTGATGAACGACTTGACCTGCTGCTTTTAGGACAGCATATGGCACAGACAGATGAAGGCGGATATACATTTTCATGGGATAAGGAAAAGCTTGACAGGGATGAAGCTGGAGCATTAGGCAAGGCAATATGTCAGGGGATCGAAAGTGGTTACTTTGATATAGTAGCTCATCCGGACAGGTCTTTCCGAAGGAAGAAACATTGGGATGATGATATGGCAGACATTTCTGAGAATATCATAAGTACTGCTGGGAAGCATGGGCTTATCCTTGAGCAGAATGAAACATCAAAACGGCATAAGCATCACTATTGGGAAGAATTCTGGAAGATGAATGAGGGACGGTGTCAGATTGTAATCGGGCTGGATGCACATTCACCGGAGGAACTTGTTAAGATAAGAAGAGAAAAGTTATGTACGAGAGTATAAAAGAATTATTAAAAACGGGTGAATATGATTTTCTTCGTAATGAAGAACATCTGGCATATGGTCAGAGGAAAAAGCTGACGGATGACGGCATATTCATTGGTGAAAATATCATAATGCTCGGACTTGGCGGTTCCTATGCCTATGGGACGAATAATGAAAACTCTGATGTTGATATCAGGGGCATATACCTTAACAGCAGGGAAGAACTGCTTGCCGGTGCTATCCTCAATCATCCTGTTGAACAGGTTGTTGATGTGCCTACAGATACGACGGTATATTCACTGAATAAGATAGTAAGTCTTCTTGTAAATGTGAATCCTAATACGATTGAGATGATGGGACTGGATGATGAACAGTATCTGTATCTGTCAGAAGAGGGAAGATTATTAAAGGATAATGCACATCTGTTTTTGTCAAAGAGGTGTGCGAATTCTTTCGGTGGATATGCAAATGCTCAGCTGTACCGTCTTACACAGAAGTCGGCTCATGCATTGTCACAGGCAGGTCTTGAGAGGCATATACTTAAGACCATTGAGTTCATGGAAAATCATTTTGCCTCTGAATATACGCATTATGATTCAGATGCAATAAAGCTTTATATAGATAAATCTGAACAGGAAAATTATGATACAGAAATCTATATGGATGTAAAAATGACTCATTATCCTCTTAGAGACTGGTGTAACCTTTGGAATGAGATGAAGAATACAGTCACCTCGTATGGGAAGCTCGGCAAGCGTAATCAGAAAGCCTTGGAACATGACAAGATCGGTAAGCATATGATGCATCTTGTAAGGCTGTATCTCATGTGTTTCGATATTCTTGAAAAGGAACAGATCATTACTCATAGGGTAGAGGATCATGATATGTTAATGGAGATAAAGAACGGCAAGTATATTACTGAAAATAATGATGTGCTGCCTGAATTCTTTGAAATGGTGGATCAGTATGAAAAGAGGCTGGAGGACTCGCTTAAGAACACATCCCTTCCGGAAGAACCGGATTATGAGAAGATAAGGGAATTGTTGATAGATATAAATACAAGAGTGGTTTGTAAATAAAAGATTTGGAGGAAAGAAACATGGGTTGGAATGATGCATATTGGAAAAACAGGGACAGCAGAAGGAAAAGTGCAGCAAAGCACCATAATCTGATGATAAAAACAAAAGCTGATGCAATAAAGTCTTCTGTGGAAGATACAAAGATTTACAGCTATCAGGTGGACGGAGTTAAGGAATATAACGGAAGCCCTGAGTCTGTCGTCGTTAACATGGATACTGTGTCAGCAATTTTTGAATACGGTACTGATGATGATAAGACTATTGCACTTAATTTTGCCTCTTTTAAGAATTCGGGCGGAGGTTTCTTGGCTGGGTCTTCTGCACAGGAAGAGTCTTTATGCATGGAATCAACGCTCTATGAAGTTTTAAGCGACGGCAAGTTTGCAGAGTTCTATGCATACAACAATGCTCATAAGAATAAGGCTTTATATCAGAACAGGGGCTTACTGTCCCCGGGAATTGTCTTTGCAAGGGACGGAAAAGAGGTAACTGCCTCAGTATTAACGGTGGCATCTCCTAATAGGAAGGCTTACATAGACCACATGGAAGGAGCCACAGAAGAAGAGAATCTCCGTGTGCTTGAAGACCGGATACAGTTTGTAGCAGATATTATTCATGCTCAGGATGCAGAGGTTGCTATACTTGGAGCTTTCGGATGTGGTGTGTTCGGACAGGATCCCAAGGTTGTTGCAAAGTTGTTTTCAGAAAAGATGAAAGGCTCGTCAGTAAAGAAGATAGTATATGCCGTAATTGATAAGGGTGGTCATTCAAAGGAAGGAGCATTTGCTCTGTTTAAGCAGGTAATAGGTTGATAAAACAGAGCTGATGATTTCCTTGATAAAGACCGTATCTTAAAAAAGGAGCGTTTAGAATGACATTTGAGGAATATAAAAAGGAATATGGGAAAAAGGATCATCTACTTATAAGAATGACGGATTCCTTTCCATATTTTAAGGAAAAATACTATTATGAAAACGGCAATGAACGGACGGAAACAAATTATCACATAGCTAATGGAAATTATTGCTGTTACATCAACTATGAGCTCCCGGATGGAAAACCACTTTCGGCGGAAGTTTCCGGAACTCCTAAATTCGAGATATATGATGGTTATGGACGACCTATTTTTGTACAGAACATAGGTGAAACTTCCTTTGATATAAGGCTTGATGTGATAACGAAGCCTTTTAACTGTCCGGGACCTATAAATCCGGGAGAAGTACTGGCTATATATCCGGAAGAACTGGCAGATGTTACTAACAGAATCGTTAAAGAAAGGACAAGAAGAAAATATATGTTAGAATTTTGTTTATCACAGGATGAAATCAATAAGCTATTAAATGGAGAGGCTTAATTCATTAGGAAAGTTAGAGTAAGCAACAATGGGAAAGATATATTTAAAAACAAAACATGATAACGGAATGGGAATAGACATACCTCATAACTGGAACTTTGCCAATGCTATGTATGGTTTCTGTGAATTAGGGGCTGAGATTATTCCATATCATCTGATTGATGATATCTATGAAAAGGTTATGCGTGAAGATATTGTAATCGACTATATCGACCAGTGTAACTGCATTTTCAGGAAATTCGGCGTTAAACCAAGCATTCCTGATTATCCGGACTCTTTTGCCCCATTTCTGGGACGCAGGGTTTGGCGGGATACGATAAACAGCATTTCATCTAATGAAGAGAAGTGGTCTGCAGGATACTTTGTAAAGCCTATCCGTGATAAAGCATTTACGGGGAAGGTTATCAGCAGTATAGGCGATCTGGTAGGTTGTGGTAATTATAGTGAAGATTATGAGGTCTTGGTCAGTGAACCTATAGATATTGCTGCTGAATGGAGATGCTTTATAACATATGATGAGCTGGTTGATGTAAGACCGTATGGCATGCTGATAAACAGTGAACGGAAAAGTTATCTTTATCAGTATGATCCGGACATACTTATGAAAATGATGAAGGTATTTAATGAGTGGGAAGAAAGACCGGCTGCCTGCAGCATGGACATCTGTGTGACTAAGGATGGAAGAACATTGCTGGTGGAGCTGAATGATGCATATTCCCTTGGATGTTATGGTCTTCCGTCTGTGTCATATGCAAAGCTGATATCGGCAAGATGGAGTCAACTGTTGGATGTGAAAGATGAGTATAAATTTTAATGAGGAGTAATAAAGATGAGTACAGATTTAGTTAAGGCAGGAAAATATATATCCATGCTGCTAAGGCACCGCCCTGAAGAGGCAGGCGTGATACTTGATGATCATGGCTGGACAGATGTTGAGGACCTTATAAAGAAAGTGAGCCCTAAGTATGAGATTACGGAAGAGATGCTTCATCAGATGGCGTTTGCCCCTGATAAGCAGAGATACGAATTCTCAGAGGACGGAAAGAAGATTAGGGCTGTGCATGGGCATTCCGTAAAGGTAGATATGGAATATGAGACACTGACACCTCCGGAGATCCTTTATCATGGGACTGCTACAAGGTTTCTGGACAGCATAATGGAACAGGGGCTTAAGAAAATGAGCAGACAGTTTGTTCATCTGTCGGAGTTTACAGAGCAGGCTGAGTCTGTGGGAAAGAGGCATGGCAAGCTTGTGATACTCAAGGTAAAGGCTGGGGATATGCACCGTGACGGGATTGTATTCTATAAGTCAGTAAGTGGAGTATGGCTTACGAATAATGTACCGGTTAAGTATCTTGAGGTTATGGGAGACTGACATATATGATCTATGCCATGAGTGACATACACGGCTGTTATGATGAGCTTCTTGTAAATATGAAGTATGTTGACCTGTCCGGAGACAATAGGATTGTTTTTTGTGGTGATTATATGGATTATGGTCTTATGTCTGGGCAGGTATTACGGTATATTTATGATCTTCAGAATAAGCATGGGAAGGATAAGGTAATAGTCCTCAAAGGCAATCATGAGTCAATGTTCCTTACATGGATAAAGGAGTATAGTAACATTAAGAACCGTTTCATGGTTGCATGTACGCTTGACCTATGGCTTAAGACTGATCTGGAACAGGGCGGTATTACCTTTAATACTCTTGTATCTGATGAACAGATGAATGAGTTCAATAGGATAGCAAAGAAAGCTGATGTTACAGAAATCAACACTACTGCCGTAATGATGATAATGGCGACATCAGGTGATATTGTAAACTGGCTTAGTGACCTTCCTGCATATTATGAGACGGATACACAGATTTTTGTTCATGCCGGTGTTAATGAAGGAGCCGGTGCCCAGTGGAAATGGAGCGGAACGGAAAATATGTTATGGAAATATCCGCATACTACCGGTAGCTTTATAAAGACTGTTATAGCAGGGCATGTCGGCACCTCTTCGATATCAGGTAATCCTGATTTTCATGATATCTATTATGATGGAGAGAGCCATTATTATATAGACGGTACTGTATATAAAGGTGGAAAGCTCCTGTTACTTGGGTATGATGAAACAGAGGATAAGTATTACAAGATAGAAAAAGATAAGAAGATATTGGTTGAAAAGTATACGGACTAAGGAGGCATTGATTATATGAGAAAGATACTTATAGATAAAGAAATGAAAGATCCTAAACATTGTTCGTATGGCTTTCCATGGAGGCATGATGGAAACTGTTATAACTTTCGTGCACCGGATGATTTCGTAATCTCTGATGAGATAAGCAGTATTGATGATATGACGGATATAGAGGGGCTGGTGATCGGCTGTGACTTGGATGATTATAGCTTTATAGGTAAAATGATCAACTTAAGACAGCTTTATATCTATACCGGAGAGAACATAAATGATATCGAGTTTGTCAGAACTCTGCTGAAGCTGGATTATCTTTATATCGAAGGATCGCATATAGATTCCCTTGAACCACTGATAGAACTGATGAATGAGCAGAAGAGGTTACTGAATCAGGAAGAAGATATAATGAAGAGGATAGATATGGCTTTAACAGGTGTCTGCATCAGTTCTGATAAAAAGTTGGATGGAATGCTGCTTAAGGAGCCCGGAAGATATGCTTCAGAGATTATCGTAAACGGAAAGAGCATACGGTAAAAGGGGAGGAAAAAATAATAGTATAGTATATTGTTTATTACATAATTTGGGATCATGTGAACAAAGGTCTATATCTGGGAAAAAACAGATGATCTGATTCAGCTAATAAAGTAATATAGCCCTAAATAACAGAGAGTGTATTTGAAAATAGCACCCTCTGTTATTTTTTTGCAATTTTTTTGAAAAATTTTTGATTTTTACCGATATTTGTACCCCGATTCTTCCCCTTTATAAGTAGAGGCGGAAAAAAGGAGGCGCACTCAAAGAAGAAAACTGAAAACATAGCATCTTTGAAAATGGAGGAAAAAGGTTATGGATAAGGTAATTAAAAGGAGTTTAAAGAACAGAATTAATAAGCTTGCAGAGGATAGACACATGGTTGAAGCAAAGACAGAGTTGACTCAGCTTGAGATGAGACTGGCAAAAAAGACCACGAGGAGATTAAGAAAGCATGATGTAAAAGATGACAATAACCCGGCAGGTTTCAGGATGGTGGTTATCTCCAGTCATGTCGCTTCCATGGCAAGGGAAGTTTATGAAGAGTCAGACGGTGAGCTTTATGACTATCTCGACTGGTTTATAAGATCAAGTGCATCCTTAGTAAGGCTTGAGCAGCTTGATGTAATCCCTTGGTCGATAACCCCGCTTAGTTTCTTTAGCCTTATAGAGGAGACCGTAAGGAATAATGCTGGAAACTATCGTAAGGCTGCTAAGGAGCTTCATATCACATGTAACCATAAGGCAATGAAGAAGGCAATTGCAATTTCTAAGGAGTATGACTTATGCAGATAGGATTCATTACTACACAGAAAGAACATAATGATGTAACACCCCCTGTCCCTGCTTTTGAGCAGGGGGTGGATTACACATGTTTAGGTAAGGGCGTTGTTTATCCGGCAAAGTCTCCTGATGTCAATGCTAATGAAATAGTATTGGGAGCGACTGGATCCGGCAAATCAATGTCGGTATGTGAGCCGAGGATACTGCATACTTTTAATTCATCCTTAGTTATCCCGATAGTTAAGCGTAAGACTTATGACCTGTATGCCCCTCTCTTGGAAGAAAGAGGTTATGAGGTCTGGGATCTTAATCTGGCTCATCCGGAAAAAAGCAATATCGGATATGATCCTTGTAGAGGCTTTAAGACTGAGGATGATATGCTTTCGCTTGCAGGTACTATAGCTTGCACAAGGTCGGGATCTTTATTGGGTGATAGTGATCCTTACTGGACTCAGGCTGAGACAGCGGTTATTGCTTCTCTTATAGGATTATCCGACTTTAAGAAACAGGGCAAGGGTAGGTTCATTGACTTTATTAGGTACTATAAAAAATTCAGGGTCGATCTGAGAGGCAGTCATTGCGAGACCAATTACGACAAAGATATCAATGGTTTAAAGGCTCTTGATCCTTCATCTCAGATACCTAAACTCTGGGAGACTTTATCAGGGAATAACTCAAAGACATCAGCCTGCATAATGTCTATGGTTAATAATTCCTTGGGGCGTTTTACTGGATCTTATGGGGAAGCTCTGTTCGGTAAGGGTAAGACTATAAATATCAAGGCGTTAGGTAAGAGGAAAGTTGCTCTCTTTGTCACGACTAATACAGTTTCTGAACCTTGCCAGATGATCAACAACATTCTTTACATGGACATCTTCAAGGAACTCTTTGAAGAGGCAGAATCTCAGGGAGGTTCTCTTTCTGTACCTGTTCATATCATTGCTGATGACTTTGCCTGCTCTTCTAAGATTAACGGTTTTGCTAACTACATCTCGGTCTTCCGGGCTGCAGGTATCTCTGTGTCTATTCTTTTACAGTCCCTGACTCAGTTAGATTCACTCTATGGTGAGTATGAGGCAAGTACCATACGCAATAATTGTGATAGTTGGGTTTATATGGGCTCTATGGATATACATACCTGTGAAGAGATGGCAAGACGGACTGATAAGACCGTTAAAGAAATTATGGATATGAAGGTTGGTCAGATCATTGTCTTAAGAAGAGGATATGGCTCCGTCTTTACTGAGCGTTATCCGATTCTTGAGGATGAACTTTATATACAGCATATCCTCAAGGAAGATACGCAGGAAATGCAGTAAAAGATTACCAAACCAAGCCCTGCCTTAAAAAGTATTAAAAGTTATGGGCTTTATGTGATTTTGATAACGGAATTTTAGCATTAAGAGTTCCGCTCGTTAGGTTTGATATATTTCAGCGGAGGTTTTATGAGCGATTTTTTAAACATACACGAATTTAATGGCTATTTAAACGACATGATAGATGAAAGATTTCCGGGCACTGAAAGATATATAGTGAACGGTGGAGATTACATTAAAGATTTTATAGTCGAACTGAGAAAGGACGGAAAAACATTAAGGTATTCTCCGTCTGAGTTATTTGAAAAGTCTAAGGACGATGAAGATATCATTGAAGGATTCCTTGAGCAGTGGCAGACAGTATTATTGCAGTGAGATATAAAAGGGGGATACTGTATGGCAAGAAAACCGATCATATTTGGATACGCAAGAGTCTCTACAAAAAAGCAGTCTCTTGAAAGGCAGATAGTGAATATAAAAAAAGCATATCCTGATGCAGTGATATTTCAGGATGAATTCACAGGTACAAGATTAAACCGTCCTGCTTTCCAGAGAATGATGAGGCAGGTTCAGCCCGGGGATACTATTGTCTTTGATGAAGTATCCCGTATGTCCCGTGATGCTGAAGACGGATATGCTTTGTATGAGGAACTCTTTGAAAAAGGCATTGAGCTTGTTTTCCTTAAGGAGCCTCACATCAATACAGCTACATATAAGGAAGCTTTACAGGCAAACATCCAGCTTACTGGTACTGATGTTGATGAAATACTGATCGGAATAAACAAATATCTGAAAAGGCTTGCTAAGAAGCAGATTGAACTTGCTTTTCAGACGGCACAGGCTGAAATAGATTATCTTCATAAGAGAACATCTGAAGGAGTCAGGCGTGCTCAGGCTGCCGGAAAACGGGTTGGGATTGAAAAGGGAAGAAAGCTCACAACAAGTAAGAGTATCAAGGCTAAAGAAATCATTATGAAGTATGCAAAAGACTTCGGAGGACCTATGAAGGACATTGAAGTAATGAAGCTGGCGGGAATAAGTAAGAATTCCTACTATAAATATAAGCGACAGCTGTTGGAATCTATTGATGATTGAAGTTATAATAAAAATGTAAGAGGAAGTTTTAAAATGAATAAGATCAGATGCGTTGTAGAAAGAATTACATACCAGGATCCTGAATCCGGCTATTCGGTCCTTAAATGCCGTGTAAAGGATTATACAGAACTGGTTCCGGTCATTGGTAATCTTGTGGATGCCAATGTCGGATCAGTTCTTTTAGTTGAAGGAAATTGGAAGGTTGATGCCAAATATGGTCGGCAGTTTGTGGCTGAAAACTGGGAAGAGACTCTTCCTGCTACTATTTATGGCATGGAGAGATACCTCGGTTCCGGACTTATAAAGGGTGTCGGTCCTAAATTTGCAAAGAAGATTGTTCAGAAGTTCGGTCAGGATACCTTTGCTGTCATTGAAGATAATGTAGGTGCCCTTATTGAAGTTGAGGGCATAGGAAAGAAGCGTGTAGCCATGATTGCTGAGTCATGGGAAAGGCAGAAAGAAGTAAAGAACATCATGCTTTTCCTTCAGGAACATCAGGTACAGACATCACTTGCTGCTAAGATATACAAACAGTATGGTAACGGTAGTATAGAGGTTATGAAGCAGAATCCTTACCGTCTTGCTGACGATATCTGGGGAATAGGCTTTAAGACTGCTGATACTATAGCAACTAAGCTTGGCTTTGAAAAAGAATCTTTTGTAAGGTTAAGAAGCGGTCTGATGTACACACTGTCAGAGCTTTCTAATGATGGTCATGTATTTGCAGATAAGGCTCAGCTTATAAACAAGGCATCAGAATTACTTGAGGCATCATCTGAGACTATAGTTATGACTCTTGATGACATGATCAGGGCAAACGACCTTATCATTGAAGAAGACCTTGTGAAGCAGGATTCAAAAGGAAATGTCCTTACGCCTGTATATCTGCCATCGTTTTATTTTGCAGAGACGGGTGTTGCCGGAAGATTAAGCCGTCTTGCATCAACTCCTGCGGAAGACCGCCTTTACACTAAAATTATGTCTATGCGTGCTGAGCGTGGCAGTACTACATTGTCTATAGATCCCTCCGTAATCGAAAAAAGAACAGGAATGGAATATGAGGATATTCAGAAAGAAGCCATAAGGACTGCTGCTGCGTCAAAGATAATGATCTTAACTGGAGGTCCGGGAACAGGAAAGACAACTACTCTCCGAGGGATTATTGAAGAATTTAAGATGTTTAATCTGAAGATACTTCTTGCTGCTCCTACTGGGCGTGCGGCTAAAAGGATGTCCGAAGCTACAGGGATGGAGGCTAAGACAATACACCGTCTGTTGGAATGTAAGCCCCCGGCAGGATATAAGAAGAATGAAGATGATCCTTTAGAAGGTGATGTACTTATAGTTGATGAATGTTCCATGATAGATATTATCCTTATGAATGCCCTGTTAAAGGCTATTCCGCCTACAATGAGACTGATTCTTGTGGGTGATATAGACCAGCTTCCGTCAGTAGGTGCAGGAAATGTATTGAGAGATATCATAGACTCTGAGGCTTTTCCGGTAGTAAGGCTTAATAAGATCTTCCGTCAGGCACAGACCAGCCAGATTATAATGAATGCCCACAGGATCAATGAAGGGCATTTGCCGATTATTACAAATGAGAAGACCGGTGACTTCTTCTTTATTGAAAAGGAAGAGCCGGAGGATGTTGTTGATCTGATAGTTCAGCTTGTAAAGGATATCCTGCCGAGACATTATCATTATGATCCGTCACAGATTCAGGTATTAACGCCTATGCAGAGGTCTGTGGCAGGTGCAGTTAATCTTAATATTGAATTACAGGAGGCTATTAACCCTGCAGAACAGGAAGTCCCTATCCGTGGTCGAGGACTTGTCAAGATGCCTAAGCCGTGTCTCAGACGCAGCGGCTATGTATATAGGGCTGATGATAAGGTGATGCAGATTAAGAATAATTATGATAAGGATGTATATAACGGCGACATAGGCATCATAAGGTCTATTAATGAAACGGACAGAACACTGACTGTCGATTTTGAGGGCAGGGATGTTACATATGATGTTACAGAGCTTGATGAGCTGGTACATGCCTATGCTACCACGATACATAAGTCACAGGGGTCTGAATATCCCATAGTTGTAATGCCGATAATGACGAGTCATTATATTATGCTGCAGCGTAATCTTGTATATACCGGCATTACAAGGGCTAAGAGACTGCTGGTAATGGTCGGGACAAAAAAGGCTTTATCTATGGCTGTAAGGAATGTTACCGTTACCAAGAGGAATACAATGCTTAGGGAACGGTTATCATAAGATATATAATGTATATGTTTATTACATAATTTTTGCAGGTATGATAATGGAAAAAATAAACACTGTAATATTTGATATGGATGGCACGGTTCTGGATAGCCAAAACAGGGGGCTTTATCATGATATGTACAGATAAGTTTCATGATTTAAGACAAAATCCTATAGCAACCGATAAAAATAATTGGCTTTTTCAACACAAGGGAAGAATATCTGTCGGGTTAAAATCATGTGATGATCCTTCTATAATAAATATCATTGCTTACTCTGATAATATTGAAGACGCTCCTATTTTGCGAAATATTGCCAAGGATGAAAATGCGATAATTATAAAAAATTATATGGAAGAAGATACAGTGGATGAAGTGTCTGCAAAAAACAGCTAACTATACTTTACAAATAAGAACATATGTTCTATAATTACATATACACATGAAAGAAGGTGTATGTGTATGATAACGGATGATAATTATGAACCAATAGCGAAACCTGTTGATGTAATCTGTATGCATTCAGCCAAGGGGGAGATTACACCCATAAGGATCCGGGTGGTAAATGAAGAGGGAGAGTATCAGGTCTTCAATATAAAGGGCTTTAATGATCTGTCACATCATGGAGCAAGGACCATGCCGGACGGTGTATCTGTGACGAATAATACGCTGATCTATGACTGCAGGATACATGTACTGAACCGGGAAAGACGGGTTACACTTTATTATGAGCCCGATAAGATGGAGTGGAAGATATCTACTGGATAGAAGATATGTGCTGCAGATATTATATATGGTCAGAAACTTATGAATATTTTGATGATCTGCCGGTTGTTGGTGAATCAGTAAGGCTTTCTGGGGATATACATCCTTCAGAGAATGCCTTTATTATCCGGAATAAAGCAGATAAATTATGTGGTCAGATATGTTTCTGGGGATATCCTTCGAACGGTAATAAGGGCTTGGTTATAAATGCAAGAGCTGAGACACTGCATGAAAAGCCTATGTTTTCAGAAGATATAATGAACAGACGCTGCCTTGTTCCTGCAAACGGCTTTTATGAATGGGACCGGTTAAAACAGAAAGCAACGGTTACTGTTCCAGATGAACCGTTTATCTACTTTGCCGGTATATACGGTATCAGGGCAGGAATGGAAAGGTTTGTGATAATTACGAGACCTTCTGCCGGAGAGATGAGCCGTATTCATGAAAGGATGCCTCTTATTGTTCCTAAGGATAAGGTTGGGGAGTGGTTTTCTGAGAATTATAGGGATGTGCTTGCCTCTGAACCGGTTTCTGTTAAGGCAGAGGTTGAGAATGAGCAGATGACATTTTTGTAGGTTACATGACAGCAGATATTTGCTTGTTTTCTTGCTATTTCGGACATAATTTGGTAGCATTTTTATGTTAATAAAACAATTTTAAAGGAGAATGAACATGAACAGAGTAGAATTTGTTGAGGCAATGGCTAAAGAGTCTGGTCTTACAAAGGCAGACAGTGAGAGGGCACTTAAAGCTTTCACAAATGCAGTAGAAAAGGAGCTTAAGAAGAAGGGCAAGGTTCAGCTTGTAGGTTTCGGTACATTCGAGACATCTAAGAGAGCAGCTCGTAAGGGTAAGAATCCTAAGACTGGTGAGGCTATCAAGATCCCTGCAGCTACAGTTCCTAAGTTCAAGGCTGGTAAGGCTCTTAAGGATACTGTGAACGGAGCTAAGAAGTAAGATAAGATACTCTATTTGTACCTTTATATATACGCAAAGTAATACATTATCAAGAGAAGATGCGGAGCTTTAAAGCTTCGCATTTTTATTTTGTGAAAATCTCTGCCCAATCAAGGATGATTATTACTGTTGTTAAATAATCAAAAATTAAATCTTGATTTTTCAAGGGGGGGGGGGGAGAATGGACATGTTTATACAGAGCTAAATGACATCATGTGCTGGAGGTTTTCATGAAAAAAGTAATATGTTCATTGTTGGCAGTAGGGCTTGTATCTGCAGTAATAACCGGATGTGGATGTGGTAGGGAAGAAGAACCTGTTGAAGCTGAAGTGGTATCTGAAAATGATGCTACTACAGAAATGCTTGCTGAAAATGATACAGAAGAAGAACCGGTAACAACAACGGTGGCTGAGGAAAAAGAAGAAACTGAGACAACGACAACTACTGCTGAGACTCCGCCTGAAGAAGCAACCACGACTACTGAAGCAACCACTACTACAACTGAGGCACAGACTACGACTACAGTAGCTGAAACCCAGCCTGCTGAAACAACAACCCAGACAACAGCAACAACAGCACCTCCTGAAGAAACAACTACGACTACAACAACTACTGTTCAGGCGGTTGCAGAATATAATACAACTGACAAATCCCTTCCTATCGGTAGTACTGTATATGTAAATGGTGTAGCTTACACATACGGTGGTACAGTACCCGGTACACAGATAGTAGTTGATAACCCTGCTTTCTATAATCACCCCGAGGCAGCTATTATGTCAGCTAATGATATAATTCGTAATTATGCCTCTGTAGCTGATGACACTACTATGACATTATATGAGGACCCTATCTGGTGTCAGGATGCAGATACACGAGCTGGAAGATATGCCACATATTTCTTTGACCCTGCAACTGTAGATGCAATGTTTAACTAATTAAAAAGTCGCACGACATTCATGGAACGCTACCAACCCGATAGTGTTCCTTTTTTATTTCAAGCATGTATCTATTTCTTTATAATGCTTTCCTAAAATCCCGTATTTATTTTGCCTAATCTGAAAAATATGAGCCAGTATCCTGCCGGTTCAGATATGTATTATTACCCCTTGAAGGCATATACTTTAACCATAAAGCAAAGCAACAAACAACAAACACAAAGGTAAACATCAAAATTGAAAGGAGAAACATTATGAAGAATGAAATGAGTTGTGAGAAGAAGAGTCCCGTTGTTCCTATTACAGTAGGTGTTGTTGCTACATTATTTATGCTGGGATATGCTATTTTTCCGTTTGATATAATTAATGATTTAGCAATAGGCATTGGTCAGCTTGATGATCTGGCGGTACTCCTTATAGGAACAGTTACGGATATATCAGTAGCCATTATACTTATAAAGAGACTGTTTGAAACAGTATGTTCATCAAATACTCCTGCAAATTCAAGCGACGGTGATTATGATTTTGTAGATGATGTTGATTTCGTGGAAGTCTGAAAATAGGCATTAAATGAGGGGGGAGATGCTTATGACGGTGCAGGAAAGAGTCTGTTTATGCAGATTAATTGAGAAAATCGATAGGGATCCGAAACATGCCAAGAGCATAGGCGTAAAAAATGTATCGAAACTCCGGGAAAAAGGTTCCGGAAAGCGTAAATTTGACAATAGATACCATAGTGACCTGAGAATGGCTATCTCCTGTTAAGGGCTGTGGTTATAAATATATTGATATGCATCTGAGCTGAGCAGGTAGGAGAAAAATAGAGCCAGCCTGCAAAAAGTAGACTCCTACTACTGTGTGTTGTTGTTGTTGTTGTTTCTTTAGCCCGGTAAAAATCGCTCAGATGCATGGTACTGGGCAGTTTCCTTCAAAAAAAGAGATCTGGAGCGTATAAAGTTTTACGGATCTCTTTTTTAATTGGCAGAAAACGCAAATTATAGGCTTTCAACATGCTGCACCGGTTATATATTATTGTGGATCCGGCACATATAATAGAATCATAAAGCAAAGGGAAAGCGGAAAGCCGCTGAAGATAAAAAGGGGTTACCACCAAGGAGGAAAAGGATATGACAGCTACAATGACAAGTTTTGAAAAGGCATTCTACTCAACAAAGGACAGTTATTCAGATATCGTTGAGACCGTAGAAGAGACAGTAGATAACAGTTATTATACAGAGTCTTCATATCAGGAATACGGTCAGGTTAAGTCAAAGAAGAGTAATGTAAAGAAAGCCATTGCCATTATAGGCGGTATCATTGGAATAATCGCATTTGTTGGATTAGTAATCGCTGGTATTTCAGCAGTCATAGGAATCATAGGTTCCATATTCTCATTCTTCGGCGGTGCAATCGTTGCTATAGTATCTTTCATAGTTGCAGCATTGTCAATCATAGGCGTGATCATAGCCCTTGGAGTTGCTGTAGCCCTTATAGCAGGTGTGGTACTGTTCTTCCTGCCGGTTCCGATTCCTTAATATAAGGTAAAGATAAAGTAAGAGTTGTTCTTTTGTTCCAAATAAATCCAATTCAATACATATTAAAAAGAAGATGCGGAGCCGTAAAAAAGCACCGCATTTTTATTGCTTCGAAGAAACTTGACTAAAAATGGGGGATGGTTTTTCTGAAGTTGACTAAAAATGAGGGAGAAGTTCTGTATATTTTAGGGATGCTTTTCTAAGGAGCTATAAATCCGGAAAATGCTTTGGATATATATTAAATGTAATGTTTGTTTTGATACAAATTAAGCGTTTTTATGGAGAAATTATGAGAGCTCCAATGGAAGATATGTAAAAAATAGGGATGGTTTTCTTAAACTTACCTAAAAATGAGGGAGAAGATGTGTAAAAAAAAGGGATAAGTTCTGTAAAAAAAGGGAATGCGGAGCCGTTACAGCCCCGCATTTTACCAATCCTATATATCCAGATCACTGTTTTCTTCAGAATAATACTCTTTTTCCTCTTCCATATCATAATCATCAGGCTCCGGTAAGACCGTCATAATCTCCGAGGCATAGTTAAGCAGTTCATCTGATGCTTTTTCAGCTTCTTTTTCCTTATCTTTCCTGGATAAGGCTTTCCTTATCTTAATAAGACCGTCATCAACCCAGCCTATTATTCTTTCTTTGATTTCTTCAAGCTGATTTTCGGCTTTTTCAATGGACTTCCTGAGACGCTTTAACAGTGCCTTTCTGTCTTTAATCTTGCCATCAAGGTATTTTATATCTTCATTCTGCTTCTTTATTGTTTCAGCGTTTGTTTTTATAGTAGCCATCTGTTCCGTAATGGTTTTTTTATTATCCTTAATTTTTTTTACCTGTTCATTAATGATCAGGCTATATTCCTCATGCTTAGTATCAAACTCTTTCTGCATGTCTTTATTTCTGCGTTTGGACTCTTCTTCTACGGCTCTTGCAATGGTTGCAGCCTCACGCTGTTTCTTAGATGCTTTCTGGACATCATTTATCTGACCCTTGCCATTAGCAATCTTTACATCTATGCCGTGCTCCCTAAAGCCTGCTTCAAGGTTTTTATTAAGGCAGAATAAGAATTTCCTATCAAAACGCTCAACCCCACATCCTATGGGTTCTTCAGCAGCCTCAATTATCCTGTTAGTATCTCCCAGCAGCGTTTTGGGGCATTTTCCTTTAGTATCACGGCTCTGATACTCATCCCAGGCTTCCTTGTCAGCAACATATTTAGCAGGAAGGAAAGCAAAATGAAGATGGGGAAAGCTTTCATCCATGTGGACTATGGCATAGAGGATATCATCTTTCTTTATCCCAAGGATCTTACAGAGTACGGGGATGCTTTTTTCGAAGAAATCTTTTATAGCATCTTTCTCGGCATCCGAAAAATCCCTTGAAAGGAGTTTTTTATGGGCACTTTCCAGTACTTTTTTATCAATGCCGGGCTGGTTCATAAGCTCCATGGTGAGTGCGGCATACTCTGAAGGGGGAAGATTATAGTCAGCAGGTAGAAAAGTTTTAGGGAGTCCTAAGAATAATGCCCCAGCCACAGTATTTTTCCTGGGATTCTTGCCGAATTTTTCTCTATAGACTTTCTTAAGTGCTTCTGTCTGATTTTTACTGCCGGGTTTGATCTTTATACACTCATGGCATATGAGGGTGATATTATCCATGCTCTTTTCCTTATTTAGTATAGCACGACGCTCGATACCGGTTTCATCAGGTGTATAGCCGGGTAATGTTCTTTCTGCCTCCATGGCACAGGTCATTATTGATTTGAAATTATATGTTTTTAAATCTGCCATAATTTTTTTCTCTTTCTGTGTTTGATGTCGAACATCTATCTTTAAAGTAGATGTCCGGCGTTTTCGTTACATTTTGGTGTCCATTTCAATTTCATCGTTCTCATACATATCTATAAAAAGCTCGATTGCCATGCTTAAGTAAGCCTGAATATACTGCTTTTTTATGTTGTACTTTTTTATGAAATCCGTCCATTTCTTATATGTCTCTGTGAAAATCGTAAAAGATTTTTTATGTGACTCGCATGTTATGTTGCAGGATATCTTACGCTTAGCACCCGTATGTACATCTTTTTTGGAATCTTTTTTATCTGCCGCAGATCCACAGTGCTTTTCAACGAGACTGTAGAGATCAGTGCCGGACATAGGAACCGGAAGAATGCACCCATTCATGTGGTAAAGATGGTACTTACTTACGAGCTCAGCCCATGCCTGAGACCGGGTAAAAGTTGCCTCAGGATACTTGCCGTCAAAGTTTCCGGTGCTTGTTGTATTGACCATCTCGATTAACTGTGACTTGCTGTACTCATTGAGGTTAGTATCTTTCTTTTTCAACGGCTTTGTTTTTGTTTCTACTTCATTTTTTTCACTCATACTCCATTTTCTCCTTTTCTTTTATTTAATTGATGTTCACATGAACACCTGTTTATATATGAAAAAACAACAAAAAAAGACCCCCTAAAATTTAGGAAGTCCATAAAATATATATAATATATTTATATTATTACTTATATTATTCTTTTATCAGTGCAGGAGCATTAATATTTGATGCTCCGGATATATTTTCCTCTTTCAGAATCGATAGGTTATCCATATCTATAAGTATCACGGATACAACTGCGGCAAGAGACCGGGGTGATAAAGCCTTTATTTTTTCAAAAACCTCGTTTGAGTCCGTAATAAATGAGTACTTTACATGGGAAGGAGCTGCCATGGTTGCAAGATAGCCGTAGTACATATACATCCTTGTTTTAAAACTGTCTTTTTCTGATAAGCACCCCTCCGTATCCGAGATAAGGTGGAAATTCCACTGATTAATTGAAGAATTTTTAATTTCAACCACCATATCAGCGGGAAGAATACCTGTATTATTTTGGGAATTGAAGAAGCTCCACTCAAAGTTTCCCTCTGACAGAGCTGAAAATACTATCGCACGGGCTATTTTTTCTTTTTTTTCTGGATTTTTCGGGTTTTCTGATGAAACCGGATTCAAAGTAACATATTTAGCCGGGTCATATCCTGCCGCATCCAGCAGATCCGCATAAGTTACACCGTTACATGCTGCCGCAGCAATCTTCCTAATCGTTGATGGGATAGGGGGGGTAGTCTGCTTTCCGCTGAGCTGCTTACATATATATGCTACAGAAAGACCGCTATCATTGGCGAACGCAGTCTGGTTTCTCTCGCCCTTGGCTTTTAAAAAAAGCTCGTTAAATCTTTCTATATCAAATTCATGATCTTTTCTTGCCGATTTGCTCATAAAAACTCCTTAAAAAAAGTTTTTTTTATTTTTTCATATATATGTATAAAAAGTTCAAAAGTATATGTGAACTAATGATATTGTAATAGGTTTGCTGCTAAAAATCAATATAGGAGAGCGAATTGGAAACAAAAAAGTAAATATTTTCGGTTAATTTTTATTTTTCATATATATGTTGGAAAAAAACATAAGGATTCAGGTGGTAATGATAATACATCAAAAGGATAAGTGTAAAAATGCTGGATCGAATAGAAAAGAATAAAATTTAAAGAAAAAAAGTTTATTTTTCATATATACATAGATAAATAACATAAATATATGAGTATTAATAATATATATATAAAAGAATTCGTTAATAATAAATATTGGCAGGACGAAGCGAGGTAAAAATAATTAAAAAATACGGTTATTTTTTATTTTTCATATATGAACATAGGATAAAAACGAAGAAGAAATTAACTAATAGTAATATTTGAAAAAAGGATGTCAAAGATGCAGAAAAAGGCATACGAAATCAGAAAAATTAAATATCGTGCCCATTTTCTTTACTGTATCGTTGACTCCGATACTCAGAGGATGATTGAGGAGCCTACGGAGTACTTGAAGTACCTGATGAACCGTCATGAGTCTCCGAATACCTTAAGAGGTATCGCCCACGGTATAAAGTACTACCTCAACTACCTCTCAGAAGAAGGTCTGGATATAAACAGCGTTATGGGGATGAGGTATGACGAGCAGTTTGACCATTTTGTAGGTTTCCTGAACTGGGTAAAAAGCGGAAACCATACAGAAAGGGAAAAATTACCTTCAAATAAGACCTGTAACAGCTATCTGCAGCATGTGTTCGGTTTCTTCTTATATATAGAAAGAACCCATGAGGTTAGGGGAGGGATAAAAGTACTGGAAGAAGGATCCTTATCATACGGAGGGCATGGCGGGGTAAGGCTGTCACGAGGTATCCACAGGTTTGCCGGGTATCTAAGAAAAGAACAGAGCAGGGGGAAGTCCGTATACGAGAGCCAGATAAAGACATTGATTGACGGTACGGATTCGGTCCGGGACAAGCTCCTGCTGCTTCTTTTAGCTGAAACCGGCTTCAGGATAGGAGAGCTGCTGGGACTAAGGTATGCAAAAGACATTGATTTTGAAAAGAAAGCAGTCAGCGTTCGCAGCCGTACTGATAACGAAAATGAAGCCAGGGCAAAAAACTCTGAAGAGAGGAGTGGGAGTATAAGTGACTCAGCTATGGATCTATTAAAGATCTATATATCTGAAAACAGAAAGCGGATTAAAAAATCGACCTACCTGTTTTTAAGCGAGGATACAGATACACCGCTTACATATGAAGCTGTATATGCACTTTTTACGAGACTGCATAAAAAGACTGGCATAAAAGCTACGGCACACATGTTCAGGCATTATTTTGCAAATGAACGCAGAAAGGCTGGATGGTCCATAGAGATGATATCAAAGGCTCTGGGGCATAAGAGCATAAAGACAACTGAAGCTTACCTTGATATCGAAACCGAGGAACTGGCTGAAATGATGGATGGATTTTTTGATACTCATGCAGCTCTCTATGACATAAAGAAGCTGATT
Organism: uncultured Lachnospiraceae bacterium; assembly: GCA_946616835.1. GTDB lineage: Bacteria > Bacillota > Clostridia > Lachnospirales > Lachnospiraceae > NK4A136. The sequence continues at coordinate 45,239 of CAMOJK010000004.1, read as the reverse complement.
TAAAAAGTAACATCACTGAGCAAAAGATTTGTAAAGGAGATTACAGACTATGAAAAAGGCACATATAAGACCTCCTCCTGAGGATAACAGAAAAAAGACTGACTGTTGCCACAGTATTAAAAACACAATTTTCGGGAGGAAAAAAAATGGACAATATTACAAATTCAAATGAACCTAAGACACTTATGGTTGGAGGTACTAAAAGGTTACGGATTCCCAGCTATGAAATGGAAGAGTCCATACGCAGTAACATGCAGGCAAAATTAGGACCTGGATCCGAATCAGCCTTAGATTGCTTATTTGGTGCAGTAGTAATAGCAGATGCCTACAGCATAGATGAATTTGAGCCGTGAACCAAATGTCTGCCAGCAGGGGCACCCTTGTACATACATTTAGTACAAGGGATTGTCCCCAAAGTAGTTACAGACAGGGAGGTAAAAAGGTATGAATACCAGCGTAGACAACTTCAGAGTGAACTTGTACTCAACTGAATATGGTTAGCAACATAGAGTACTGTAATCAGCTTTACCGTTTTATATCAAACAAATTAAAAATTATGGAGGAAATACTTATGAGAAGAATAATCAATGGCAAGAAGTACGATACAGACACAGCAGATTTTATTGACGAAACTGGGAATAACTTACCCCAGTCAAACTTTAGATGGATGGAAGAGGAACTGTATAAGAAGAAGACTGGAGAATTCTTCTTAGCCGGAGAAGGCGGTCCGTTGTCTAAATATGGCATACGCTGTGACAATAACACCTTATCCGGAAGTCATAAGATCACACCTCTTACGATTGATGAAGCAAAAGAATGGGTTGAAAACAACAGCTACTACGATACATATGTGGAACTGTTCGGAGAGCCCGAAGAGTAATGTGGTGTTATCTGCTAATAGGGTACCCCCTTTTTTCAGGGGGATTATCCAAAATTAAAGCTGACAGATAATCTGCTCAGCCCCATCCTCATATACATGGGGTTATCAAAAAGCCTATTAGCAGATACCTCCTATACGGGGGATTATCCTAAAAAACAGCTGGCTGACAATATGTTCAGCCCATCCTCATATACATGGGGAATTGTCTAAAAAACAATAACAAAGGAGGAAAAAGACATGCGTAAATTTGTAAAGAAGTATTCACGGAATCGCTGTAGAGATCACAAGGGTCAGCTTTTTGATTCTATTACAGAGATGGCTGAGCACTATGGGATTACTTGTAAATTATTTTGCCAGAGAAGAAAAGCCGGTTACTCGCTTGAAGAATGCCTTACCGGTGTTGGGGTAAAAAGTACCTCTAAGCCCTGTGAAGATCATATCGGCAACCACTTTGTATCAGAAGCAGAGATGGCTAAGCATTACGGGATTCCCTACAACACCCTTAGGGACAGGATTCGGCGTGGTTACAGCGTAGAAGAGGCACTGACAACTCCTGTAGTTGACATCAACTACGCCTCACCTAAGAGCAGCACTGATCATAAGGGGAATGTTTTCGTTTCCGAAAAAGAGATGTGCCGCCACTATGGAATAGACAGAAGCACCTTTAAGCAGAGGAGGCTTCGTGGAATGAGTCTGGAAGATGCTTTGACTATGCCTGCTTCAACACCTGTGCATATACCTGCAAAGAAATGCACTGATCACCTCGGCAATAGTTTTGACTCCATAAAAGCCATGTGCCGTCACTACGGGGTCAATAATACAACCTATAGGGTAAGGCTTCGTAACGGCTGGAGTGTTGAGGATGCCCTCACCACTGAACCGTATCAGGTGAATGAAGAAAGAGCATAAAAAATAAATGAAAACCGGATTGTAGTAGGAGGTTAAATATCCGGACAGCAAACAATTATATCAGCAATAAAAAGGAGAAAAAAAATGAAAAACACTGTAATTATGATGATTGGAATACCTGCAAGCGGAAAATCAACTAAGGCGAAGGAACTTACAAAAGATTTCAATTTAGAAATAGTCTGTCCGAATGACATCAGAAAGGAACTTTATGGGGATGTCTCCATTCAGGGCGATGGCGACAAGGTATTTAGTATCGCCTTCGATAGAATAGGAAAACTGCTTCAGGAAGGAAAAAATGTGGTATTTGATGCTACTAATACCGCTTCTCGCAGGAAATATATACAGCGTCTTCGTGATCTTGGTGCGGAAGAGATTATCGGTGTCTACATGGATACACCGATAGATGTATGCCTGAAGAGGAACTATGCTCGTAATGACAGAAGTAAACCGGTTCCTAAGAGAATATTGTATCGGATGGCAGAGAATTTAGAGCATAATCCTCCTTCATCAAGGGAATTTGACCGTTTTATACATGCTCAGTGGGATCCTTTCTATGAATCGTTTCCTATATCTCACCTGATTGAAGATAAAAAAACTATATCCACTAACAAAAGCACCGGTAGCTCACAGCCGGAGAAAGAGTGACATTATGAAAAAAGATCAGATTACAGCCATTATTGAGGCAAACAAAAGAATGAGTACAGAAAAGCTTAAGAGCTATAAAGATCTCCTGGAAAGCATTGAAGAGGAGCGTGAACTGACGAAAAAAATGTATTTTTGGCATCCGGGCGAGCGTGCAAGCGAAAGAAGATTCCATGAAGAGTGTCGCAACATATGCATTCATGTCAGGATGAAGAGTCTTACAGTACATTACAGCCGTGACTACAGAGAAACCTGTCACTATGTTTATGCATCCGATAATCTGTACTGTGATGAGGCTGACAGCTTTACCTTGGCTGATATAAAGAAGCTGATCACAGGTTTTGAAGGCATCCTTGAAAAAAGAGAAAAAAACTGTAGCACTAAGGAGGATTTAGAAAAATGATTACATCTAACATCTATAAAAACCACTTAAAAGATCATGTTATAACCTGGGACATGCTTGCAAGCTGTTTGTATAGTGCCAGCCGCAGAGCAGTAAATTACAGGCTTCGTAACACTTATCCCTGGCTTAAGAAAAAAGAATACATATGGGATGGCAAGCGTACAGACTCAAGTAAGCTCATAAAGCAGTTTTTAGAAAAAGAAGAGCTTTACTACGATTACAAAAAAATATTCTTATCTCTTATGGAGCCGACTTGTATTCATAAGAAGCCTGTTTTTAATAAAGAAGGCAACATAGCCTATATATATTATCTTTACTATGTGCTTTCCGAAAAACGGACTTATCGGCTTCCTATAGATAATCCGGATGACTACCAGCTTCCTGTAGAGCCGATTTCAATAACTCCTATACACGGAGCAGCAGTATGTAACCTTGTATCTGTACAGTTCATCCGTAAAATGATCAATCTTATAGAGTCCGGCGATTACTGTCTTATCCTGGAAGACGGCACCATTATAGATAATCGCAAAATCAATGATGTAGAAAAAATGAAAGGAGAAAGAAGCTGTGCGTAATAATGATTTAATCATCAAAGAAAAGAACGAAGACAAGAAAAAGAGAAAGAAAGCAACCCCTAAAAAGACATTCACTCTTTCAGATGAGCAGAAACTCTTCATAGCAAAAGCTTTACTGGGTTTTTGCATCCTTGTTAATGCATGCATAGGCAGTGGGAAAACTACAGCTATACAGCGTTTATGTGATGCGTTTGACGAGGGTGTTAAGATTCTGTACCTGACATATAACAAGCTTCTTAAAGTGGATGCAAGATCAAAAATAAAAAGGAAGGGTGTAACGGTAACAAATTATCATGGATTCGCCTCCTATATACTCTGCCGTAACGGGATATACTCCAGCATGTCTGACCTGATACAGACCTTTATAAATAGCAAACCCGGTATCCCTCATTATGATGTGCTTATAATTGATGAGTATCAGGACATAGAGCTTGAGCACGCTAAGATGCTTATGATGATCAAGGAAGCTAATCCTAACATCCAGATCATTGCCGTAGGTGATATGGCTCAGAAAATCTATGATAAGACAACGCTTGATGTAGAGGATTTTATTAAAGATTATCTCGGGGATCATATCGAGCTGGAATTTACGAATTGCTTCAGGTTGTCTCCGGGGCTTGCCTCTAAGCTTGGTCGCATATGGAATAAAGATATCGCAGGGGTTAACCCGGACTGTAAGGTAAACTATATGTCAAAAAAGGATGTTGTTGATTTCCTTGCAGAGCAGAAACCCGGGGATATACTTTGTATTGGTGCCAGTACAGGAACCATGGCTGAGACTCTTAATGTTCTGGAGCAGAAATATCCTGAAAAGTACAATAAGAAGTCCGTATATGCAAAAATACAGGACAGTGATTCGCTTGGGGCAACAAAACCTTCAAAAAGGACAGCGATTTTTACCACTTATGACGGCTGCAAAGGTCTTGAGAGAAAGATAGTCATAGTATTTGATTTCACTGAAAGTTACTGGTCCATCCGTCTCGGAAAGCCCATGCAGTCATACGAGATACTCCGCAACATCTTCTGTGTAGCTGCAAGCCGTGGGAAAGAGCTGGTCATATTCGTAAAAACCGAAGATGCTATGCTGTCCGAAAGAACCCTCTCAACACCGAGAGGCAGAAATATGCATTTTGACGACATGAACATATCCGGGATGTTTAGCTTTAAGTATAAAGAGGATATCGAGAGATGCTTTAAACTTATCGGTACCAATAAGATTGTTCGGGATGATATGTCTCCTATAGATATTGAAAACAAGGACGGTCTTATAGATCTGTCTCCCTGCATAGCCATCTATCAGAATGCGTCTTTCTTTCATAATTATGTCATAGATAAAACCATAGAATTCCATATGAACATTGACAGGGACAAGAGTTTCCTTTACACGGATGATGTTAAGAATTCAGACCTTGAAAAGAAAATCCTTTTTATGACATCCCTGCAGACCGGTCAGAACAGGTATCGTAATCAGGTTGAGGTTCCCTTTGTCAGTACTCCGGAAAGAAAAGCATTACATGACAGGCTTCTTACCGTATTTGATGGCACAGAAGATGTACAGGTTCCATGCATTATTGACTTTGCCGGAAAAGAATCCGGAGACCGGCTTTTCAGTGCTGTAGGAATGGTGGATGTAATTAAGGATAATACGGTGTTTGTTCCCAGGTTTGTTGCTGATTTATCTCATGAGCATTTCCTCCAGTGTGCCACATATGTAGTTGCGACGGGATTTGAAAAAGGAATTCTGTGGAATGTCCGTGATAACAGCATGTATGAAGTGACTGTTCCTGATAAGAAGGGCTTTCTTGATATGGTGGTTTGCACTATAACAAAAAATGCTATTAACACATATTACAGCCCTGAAGAGTCATATGTTGAACCTGAGTTATAAACGGAAGATTTTTCTGGAGATAATGTCGATAATCTGCAATGATTTGTTCCTTATATTTAATAGAAGGTTCTTTAGGGTTGTATTTGGGATAAATATATTATGGGTATAAGAAAAGCAGTTATTGAAAAATTTAATACAGATATTCTCTATGAGCAGCTGGATAAGAATCCGAATGTTCAGGGAAAAGCACTTGATTTCCTGGTTTCATATCTTTTCGGTGAGGAAATCTGTTCCCTTGAAGATATTGACGAAGATGACCTTACTGAGTACAGAAAATATGTCTGTAAAATGAAAAAACTTAGCAGAACACAGAAAAAATATTATATGAGTCTTCTGGAACAGGCATGCTTTGGATACTATATTTCGGCTAATACAACGGTCATGGAAAGGGCTAAATCAATAATACCAAGGCTTGCAGTACGGAATAAGACCGTAGGGTTCATCCTGATGAAGGGTATTACTGATTTTAATGACATAGACTATTCAATAAGGAAGGATTATGACCGGTATTTAAAAGATGCAGTCGCAGACAGCAAGTATTCTGAGTATATGAAAGCATTTGACAGCCTTAAGCTGGATGCTATAAGAAGAAACCCGTTTTCCGGTACAAATCTTAAGTATAAGCCGGAAGAAGTGTTTCTTTTATATCATCCTTCAATAGAGACTGCTGAAAGCTTTTATTATGTGCAGGATAAAAATGATCTTGTTTTTGATTTTTCAATAGATGCTTCTTCAAAATTAAAACACCAGGTTTTCAGGATGCTCAATCATATCCTGGAAACTAAACATGACAGGCATGACAGAAGGGAAAGGTTTATAATCCCCCTTAAACTGTTTTATATGTTCTGTGCTGATAACGGCATAGAGGATATAGAGCAGTTATCAGACATTCAGGTGGAGGATTTCAGGAAAAGTATTGCCGGCAGGGTTGGTACGAAAGAAAAGATATATATGCAGATTGTGGATAACACAAGAAAGTTCCTGTTTACGAGTGCCGGTACAGTAAACTGGGATGCGAATAAGTGGTTTTTGGAAGGATTAAGCTTCAGTTATGGAAGGATGAATCCGGCTCGTGAGATCGGAAGCTTTAATTTCGGATGTGTTGAACAGGAAGAAAACAGGCAGTATTTTAAGCTTTACATGAAGTACCTTGTAGGCATCAGCAGTAAATGTTCACTGCAGACCGTCAGGATGCAGTATCATGATATTAACAGCTTTCTTCGTTATCTGGATGAAAATGAATTGTCCGTGATAACAGCATTAAAAACGGACTTAAAAAAGTATTTTAAATGCATTGATGATACTGAGATACAGCCGGAGTATTTCAACAGGAAGATAATATCCGTAGCAAGATTTTATAATTATCTTATTTCAAAAAAGATAGTATCAAAGGAACCGGTTGAGTTTTCATACTATCTTAAGAAAGTGTTTAAGCATCATAATGACCGGTCGGTACAGATGGATGCCCAGCTTGAGATACTGGCAAACCTTAAATTCATGCCGCTTGAGTACCGCCTTATGTATCTTAATCTCTGGTGTATAGGACTCAGGGTTAATGAGGTATGTACGATAAAGGGGGATGCATATGTTAAGGATGCAGACGGAGCCTGGATACGGATCTATCAGTATAAGATGAGGCGTGAAAAGAAGGATCCGATACCGAATCTTCTGTATGAGACAATGATCCGTTACATCCGTGAGAATAATATCAGGGCAGACGAATATGTTTTCAGAAACAGAAAAGGCGGGGCATTCTGTGCGGAAACCTTCTGCAAGAATTTTAAAAAAAGCCTTATGGATATAGGGATAACCGATTACAGCTTCAGGTCCCATGATTCAAGGCATACGGTTGCTACATTCTTATGGCAGTCCGGAGTCCCGATAGAAACCATCCGTGATTATCTGGGACATATCTCGACGGACATGACCATGCAGTATATAGATTTTATGACAGAGATCATTTCGGAATCGAATGACATTTACTTTAAGGATCATCCCGAACTGGGAGAGATTGCTCTGAAAGGAGTCAGGCGTGAGAAAAAAGATATATCTTAAGGATCTGGACTGTTATATAAATGCTTCTGAAAAGGAAAAGAACAGCAGTTCATATATGCCGAACCGCTGCTTTAACCTGGAAAAGCTTCCTAATGATGATATTGCAGATTCACTGGAATGCTTTATCCGTGACAGGGGAAAAAGACTGACTCCTGGCAGCATCAGGTCGGATATATATCCGTTTAATCTCCTCTGCGGATTTTTATCTGAGTATCATAAGGATATTAAGTCTATAACAGATGTTCCTCTTGATGAAATGGAAAAAGACGCAAGGAAGTGGCTTTTAAAGAACGGAAAGAATCTGACGCAGACAAGAAAACGGACACTGTACGATAGAACAGAGGTGACCGACTCTGAGCTTGTGAAGTATATCAGAAAAATATACAAGTTCTATGAAAACGGTAAGGATGTTTTTTCATTCTCTTCGGATAAATGGTATCTGAAGACGGTTCCTTTTGAAGTGAGGGATAATCCGACGAATCCCACTGCGAGCATATCGTTTAAGGACATAAAGCAGCCGGGGATAAGGCATGAGATAAAAAAAGTCATATATAAGCACCTGTCACAGAAGGCTGCAGGAACGGTATGCAGGGAGCTGGGTGCCTGTAAACATTTTTCGGGATTCTTATCATCTGTTTTTCCGGAGGTTGGTTCGCTTACTGAAGTTGACCGTGATATCCTTGAGGAATATTTTGTCTATATTAATACAGCCTCTGTAAGAAAATCATTCAGGACAGAGCTTGAAGCACTTAAATCGGTTTTTATAACGGCGGGGAAGATACTTGATGATACGGAGCTTGAAAGGTTATTCCTTCATGATGACATAAAGGGGGATCCGGCAGTACTTTATAAGGTTTATTCAGAGGAAGAAGTAAAAAGACTTAACAGTGCGATCATAACGCTGGATGTTCAGCTTGCAAGGGTATTATTCCTTCATCAGCTGCTCGGGACAAGGATTTCAGAGGTCCTTTCCCTTAAGCAGGATGCAGTATATGAAAAGGAAGACGGTACATTTATGATACGGATATATCAGATTAAGTCCAGGAAGTATTATGAAAAGCCTGTAACTGATGAGATAAAGAAGATCTTTGACAAGGCATGCAGCTGTACTAATGAAAGATACGGGAAGAGGGAATTTGTTTTCGTAAGGGATAAGAATCCTGATGAGCCTATGCAGTATTCAATGCTTAAGACCCAGCTCATGGTGCTTATAAAGAAAAATGACTTAAGGGATGACAGTGGCGAGCCTTTTGGAGTTGGGACCCATATGTTCAGGCATTTTTACGGGAAGAGCTTAACTGAGATGCATTATGATGATGTAATGCTTTCAAGGCTTATGGGAATTTCTACATCAACATTAAGACATTACAGGAAGATCGGTGATAAAATGATGGCAGAAGAAACAAAGGCATACCGTGAAGGCATTGACAGGCTTTTAGCTGGCATAATGGATGACTGGGAGAAATAAAGTTTTATGAAGAGGAATACAAAAAAAATGATAGAGGCGAAACAGCGGTCAAGCAGGGAAACCGTTGATTCTGTTATGGATATCATAAACCAGATGGTTGAAAATGATGAGGAAGTTAAGATATGCAGTCTCATGAAAAAGACGGGCTGTTCAAGGTCCCTGTTTTATAACAACCAGGAAATAAAGGCTGCTGTTGAAAGGGCTAAGGCTTTGCAGCAGGGAAAATCCTACAGCTCTGAAAAGAATGTCGTGATTAATAAATCCATGGAAAAAGATCTGGAGCGTTTAAAGAAAAGATGTGAAAGGCTTGAGGCGGAAAATGAAGAGTTAAGGAAAGAAAATGAAAGATTAAAGAAAGCTGCTGATGCAAAGATGATAAAGCTTATATCGAAGTTATAAAAAAATATGTTTTGGATTTATCCCCTTGGTGAAAACTGAGGGGATTTTTTAATGCAGGATATATTGATGAAGATGACTTATTCTTCATGAAAATAAGGAAAATTTAACAGTTATATACAATGTATATATCGTAAAACCCATTGATAATAAAGGGATATAAAGAATGTAGTAAATATTTTCGTTGTTCTGGTAGGGTTAGTAATTATTTTCAAAGATAATATAACAGAAATAATCAATACACTTTTCGATAAGATCACTAAAAGAACTAACAGTTTCTGATGTTTTAATCCTGTTTTTTAATTCTGAGGTGCGGTGTCCGGAGGGCGGAAAATCAATGAATATAGTACAGAAAAAAATTATAAATAATAACTCAGGCGTACTTAGTGTATATCTGGCGCTTATGATAGCTGTCATGATACCCATTATCCTTACAATGATAGAAGGAGCAAGAATAAGCGCCATGCGTACAAAAATAAGCTGCGCTGCAGATCTGGCCATGGATTCCGCACTTGCAGAATACAACAGGGCACTGTTAGATCAGTATGACCTGCTATTTATAGATACTGCATATGATACAGGTATGGGGTCTATCGATAATACCCGTGAGCATATGCTGGATTATCTTTCATATAATATTGATCCCGGAAAAGACAATTTTTTAATGGGAGGGTCTGATTTTTTAAAGCTTGAATGTGATGGGCTAGAGTTTACAAGAGTTTCAAGAGCGACAGATGATAACGGTGCGGTATTTAGATATATGGTCTTGTCCTACATGCTTGAAAAATATGGAATTGCATATGCTGAGGATGCAAAGGATATGGCTGAAAAATCGGAATCATCAGGCCTTTATGACGGAGATATTGAAAGTGAAGAAGCTGATGCACAGCAGGAATTGGATGACTATGAATTCGAGGCACCTCAGGTAGATGATGGCAATGGAGGTAAAATGGATGATCCTGACTGGTCAGAGCCGGAAAAGGCAGATCCGGCCGAGCAGGTAAATGATCTGCGCGGAGGAGGAATTCTTTCACTTGTATGTGGTCAGGAAATATCAACAGAATCTGTAAATACCGATATTTATGCATCTCATAGAGACCTTGTGGCAGGAGACGGTATGTATGAGGAGTGGGATGATAGGGAAGGGATAATGTATGAGATGCTTTTCAATGAATATATCATGGAAAAAGCGGGTAATTATCTGAATGAAAAAAATGGAAGCCATCTTAAGTATGAGGTTGAATATATTTATGCGGGTAAGGATAGTGATGATGCTAATCTGGGTACAGTAGTGAATCGTATACTGCTGATACGGGGAGCTGTCAATACAATTTACTTTTTCGAAGATGGAGAACTGCAGGCTGAATCAAATGAATTAGCTGCAGCCCTTGCGGCGGCCACTATGTCTCCGGAGCTTGAGCCTGTCTATCTTGCACTTATAGATGCGGCATGGATATATGCTGAAAGTGCATCTGATATAAGGATTCTTATGACTGGGGGCAAGCTGCCAGTCATTATGAGCCCCGGTGACTGGAGACTCAGTCTGGAAGGGGCGTTGAATGCTACTGAGGATATGATCGAAGACTCTGTAGCTGAGGGGACTGATGAGACAGTGCCTAATGATACGGATGATATGGAGTTTGGATATGAAGGATATCTGAGACTGCTCTTATATACAGTGTCAAGGGAGAACAGAGTAGGAAGAATGATGGACATCGTAGAAATGGATGTCCGTATGGTTCCGGGCTATGATGATTTCAGGCTGGATGATTGCATAGCGGCAGCAACAGTCCAGTTTACATTTAAGAGTGAATATGGATATGAATTTTTTGTTGAAAGAAATATGAGGTTTATGTAGTTATGAAAAAAGACAGAATCCAGGCAAGCCTGACAATAGAGGCGGTGTTTCTTGTACCATTATACCTCTTTTTCTGTATGGCACTGCTGTTTATTATGCAGATACTGCACTTGGAGCAAAGTGTGGATCATGTACTGAGCAGGACTTCGAAAGAAGTGGCATTGTATGTTCCTGCTGAGGGAATGCTTAAGTATGACAATGCAGCGCTGGCAAATGCAGAAAATATGGACTATGTATCTGAAGACGGTACAAGAGGCCGTGGAGATTCTGAACACCAGTCCGTGGATTATGGTATTGCCGAGACTGTTTTGTCCTGGGAATATACCACATCAGCCCTTGATGATTCTCTTCCGGAAGATTACAGAAAGCAATGCGGACTAGAGGGAAATATAAATCTTCTTGTATCAAATATGGTTGATGACAAAGAAGTGGTGGATCTTAAGGCCGGATATGCCATGACGCCTCTCGCAAATGTTTTTGGTATCCCTGATGTATTGATAATGACGCGTGCAAGGACCCGGGCCTGGACGGGATATCGCGTGAACGGTTCAGGTGCAGATAATGATGATACAGAGAGAATAGTTTATGTTACTGATGGTAGTGAGGTCTACCATTTAAGCAGGAGTTGTACCCACCTGGATCTGTCCATTACCCCAGTGGACGCAGAGGGGATAGCAAACCGGGTGAACAGAGGCGGCGGTCATTATTCAGCCTGTGAGCGATGTGGAAAAGGTAGTTCGGAGGGAATATATTTTATAACGAATGAGGGTGACCGTTATCACACAGATATAAGCTGCAGTGGACTTAAGAGGACAATTTACGAGATTCCCATTTCCCAGGTTGGTGACAAGAGAGTTTGTTCAAGATGCGCGCAGAAATATGGAGATTAGAAAAGGGAGACTAAGATATGAGCGTTGAGACAATGGAATGTATCAGAAATATGTGGTGGGGCATTGTGCTGGGTGTGGGCAGCTTTATGGACATAAGGAAAAAGAGCCTTCCCAGAGCTTTTATAACGACAGTATGTGTAATAAGCGTGGTTCTGCTGATGATTGGCTATCTGTTAAGTGTAAGTTGCATAAGCTATATGCAGGCCGGTGTTGGTGCAGTTATTGGCAGTACAGTACTGGTTGCATCTTTATTCAGTGATGGCTGTATAGGTATGGCCGATGCTGTACTGACTTTTTTGACAGGTCTTTTATTTGGTTACATAGGAAGTATAGAGATACTGATGTATGCCATATTCTTTGCAGCAATCATTTCCATAATACTGATCACTTTTGGAAAAGCTGACAGAAATAGCCATATACCGTTTGTTCCGTTTATGTTTTTGGGCTATGTTCTATACAGCCTGCGTAATATATAAGTACTAGGCTTGAAGAAAGGATTTTATGAGAAATAATAAAGGAATGATGACCATAGAGGCGTGCGTAATAATTCCTGTCATTATATTTATGACGATAATGATTATTTGGATTGGCATGCTTTCTTATAACAGGAATGCGATAAATAGTGCGGTTTCGATAGGTCTAACTCTTGGAGCTGCTGCTCCGGAAAAGGATAATGAAGAAATCGCAGAATGCGTAAAGAATAAGACAGAGGAGCTGCTTGAGGACAGGCTGGTTCTGGTTGATGATCCGGTGATAAATGTTTCTGTTTCATACGGAACCATCAAAACAGAGGTAAAAGCTTCGATGGAGTCTCCGCCGGTACCGGGTATGGACATTTTCAAATCTGAGGTATGGGACCTCGCTCAGCAGAAGGAGGTAAAGCGTATCAGGTGCTCCAGACTCATAAGAACTTTTAACAGGGTAGGCAGGTATATGGAAGAAAACTGTTCGGAATCGTCAGAAACAATTCAATAGAAGACTAAAGATGCGCATTGGAGGAAAAAATGAAAAAAACTGGTTATCTGGAAAATTACGGTGCGGAATATAAAAGAAGTTTAAATCATAATTATCTGGTGATAAAAAGGCCGGAAAAAGTGGAGAATGATTATCAGTATTCAATGGTGATACAGAATGATATAAGTGGACTTTTGCCTATGGAAGAAAGGATTTCTGAGGGCAGGGAATATATATATTATGAGATCAGTTCCATGCAGCCCATTGGGAGAATATATGAGCATAAGGAACTGGACAGCGTTACCTTGGAAATGTCAATAAGGGGAATACTCAGGGCCTGCCGTGAAACTGAAGACTATATGATTGATTTTTCAAGGCTTATCATGGACCCTGCGTGTATTTTTATGAGTCTTGATGATGGCAGTATAAAACTTATGTTTTCGCCGGAGGATGATACAGATGCCGGAAGTCTGATAGATGTAGCTGAGTTCTTCCTTGAGAGGATAAGTCGCACAGATGCACAGGCAGCGCTTATGGCCTACCGTTTTTATCAGACGGTGAGAAAGGAAAATTATGTAGTATCTGATATAGAAAGAGTATTGGATGAATGTAAAAGGGAGAACATGGGAGCAGAAAACTATCAGGCAACGGTTATGAATACCGAGCGGATTCCGTCAGGCATTATTGAATCGCAGGCAGACCCCATCGGCATAAGCGGGTATAAACAAAGAAAAAAAACAGAGATTCAGCCACAGGATGAATTTTTTAAGGCGACTCATCAGCCGGCGAATAAACCTAAAGATAAAGAACCGGAAAATGTTTTGACAGGAGGTGAGGAAAAAAGCGGACTTCCACTCTGGATCCCGGCAGTACTCGCAACCGGAGCTCTGGCAGCTCTGGCCGGGATTATACCGGGAGTGGGCGATTCAGGGAAGGTAAAGCTTGCAGCTGCAGCCATCCTGATAGTGGCTATTACAATAATAGTGAAAGGAGTCATCTCGCAGGTACGCAATAAGAAAAATGTTACTTCTGCATCTTTGGATGAGGCTGAAATAAAAAAACAAAAGATTAACAGGGAAGAGAAATTTGATGCTCATCTTCCTGTAAATGAATATAATGCCTTTTACGGTTCGGATATAAAAGATACTGTGGATTTTGATAAATTCTTTTCTGATATGCAGGAAAAGACACTGCCGGAGCCGGACAGGGACTCCGGAAAAACTGTCTTTGTGGAGCCTGATAATGATGGAGTAAGGAATGTTCTTGTGGATAGGAAGCATGGCAAAGAATATGAGATAGATCATTTCCCTTTTACTATAGGCAAGCTGCAGGGAACTGCAGATCTGATATTGAACGACAGGTCCGTAAGCCGTCTGCATGCAGGGATGTTTGAAGAAAACGGTCATGTATATCTGCAGGATTATAATTCGACCAATGGGACCTTTGTAAACGGGGTTCAGCTGCTGGGAGAGGAAAGGGTGATGCTTTCTGTTGAAGATGAGGTTGGGATAGGAAAAGTCTCTTTAGAATACAGGTAGCGGCCGACATATATTGTTTGTGCTAAATAGTGGGGATCGCTGTAAAAAAGATACACATACCCTATAAAATGTATTATAATAAATGCGTAAATATGTCGTTTTGAGGGGTTTTTATGAAATTTGTTCCTACTGACAAGCTGAAAGCAGGTATGCGACTGGCAAAGCCGATCTTTAATAAGACCGGTGTTCTTCTTTATGACCGTAACACGAAGCTTAACAGGCAGGGAATAAACAGCATTAAAAATTTTGATCTGATAGGTGTATACATTCTTGAGCCTGCAGAGCCTCTTCCGCCTATGAGTGAGGAGGACAGGGCTTTTGAACGCTTCCAGACTATGGCAGTCTTTACCTTGAAAGATGCCATAAAGGAAATAAGGGAAAAGGGAAATGAGCGTCCTATCGAGGATCTGGCGAACGAGATAATCCGTAGTTATGCATACCATCCCGGCAAAATCAATTTCATGCAGAATCTCAGAAGCGCAGAGGATGCGGTATATAAGCATACCCTTAATACAGCTATTCTGGCGTCTGCCATATATGGACGATTGGGCTCTGCTGCAGACAGACAGAAGTATGTTGTTATGGCGGCTCTTCTTCATGATATAGGATCTCTTGATATCCCGGATGAGATTTTGCATAAGAGTACCAAAGAGTATACTCCCGAGGATCTTGAAGTAATAGACAGGTGCAGGGAGAATGGTCATAATCTCATTCTTGAAAAGACATATGTTGATACCAGTGTCACCAAGAATATAGCCCTTCTTTTGAAGGATATAAGGGAAAGGCACATGGGAACATTAAGCCTCAGTTTTGTTGCGGATATGCAGGTGGAGGCACTGAAGATTGCATATTATTTTGATGAACTGACCGCAATGAAGATAGGTGATGAGCCTTCTTCGGAGATAGAAGCGTACAGATTTTTGAGACATCCTAAGAATTATATGAATCAGCAGGCACTTAAGGGGCTTACTGCAGCTGTAAATATAGTTCCGGTGGGATGCTGTGTGAAGTTTACAAATGGAGACAAGGGTATAGTTCTCACGGAAAATGAGGATGATATACTCAGACCCTTTGTTCTTTCTTTCCAAAGCAATAGGATTTTCAATCTTTCCGAAGGAAAGGTTTATGAGAAATTCCAGATTCAGGATGTAATGAAGACGATGGACAACCGTTATATTATGACGGACAAGTATGAAGAGTATAAAAAAGCACTTAAGGATGGTCGTGTGAACTGATAGTTCACCCTTTAGGTGCTTTTTTGGCGGAGTATATGTGATGTTAAAGGAGAGTTTGTGTGGTGACGGCTGGACCGTCAGGGAGAAAGGTGCTGCCAGCGGCTATGAGGCAAAGGCACCCTGTACTGTTCTCTCAGTTCTCAGGGAGAACAATAAGATAGATGATATTTTTTACAGGGAGAACGAAGAAGGCGCTAAAGCCTGTCTTGAAAAGGATTACGAATTCATAAAGCGGTTCAATGTGTCCGGCGAGCATATGCAGCAGGACAGTGTTGAGCTGGTCTTTTATGGACTGGATACATCGGCAGAAATATTCTTAAACGGCAGCAGACTCGGTGTTGCCAGGAACATGCACAGAACCTACAGATTTGATGTGAAGGAAAAGCTTCATGTGGGATCGAATGAACTGCGCATAGTTTTTGAATCCCCTTTGAGATTTATAAGAGAATATACACCGGGAGAAGGGAAGGACAGTGAGTACACCCCTACCGGTTCTACGACGGGGGCACAGTATCTTAGGAAGGCGCATTGCATGTTTGGTTGGGACTGGGCGCCTAAACTTCCGGATATTGGCATATTCCGTGATATCAGGATAGAGAGCTTTTCAAAAATAAGGCTGGGAGAGGTATTCTTTTCTCAGGACCACTATGCAGATGAGATAGTGCTGCATGTGGATCCCGTGCTTGAATATACGGATGCGATACCGGTTGAGCTTGTAGTGTCCGTAACGGGTGAAGAGGAAATCGTCAACATGACACGTATGCCCGAGCCGGGGACTGAGTTTTCGGAACGGGGAGAGAACGAAGTTGCGATCCAGATCCATTCGCCTCAGCTCTGGTGGCCGAACGGTATGGGAGAACAGCCTCTTTATACGGTCAATGTTAAGCTGAAAAAAGCAGATAAGATATATGATGAAAAGGAATTCCGCATAGGGCTCAGGACTATTTCCCTCAGCAGGAAAAAAGATGAGTATGGTGAGGAATTCTGTTTTGTGATAAATGGCCGGAAAATGTTCGCTAAGGGAGCTGACTATGTGCCGGAGGATGTGATATACCCGGATCTGAATGAAAGGCGTACTGTTGAGCGGATAAAAGATGCTGCCAGAGCAAACTTCAATTTCCTGCGTGTATGGGGCGGCGGTTATTATCCTGATGATTATTTTTATGATGCCTGTGACAGATACGGAATACTGGTATGGCAGGATCTGATGTTTGCATGCAACGCGTATGAGATGTCACAGAAATTTGAGCGGACTGTCTTAGCGGAGATCCATGATAATGTCTCCAGGATAAGACACCATGCCTGTCTTGCACTGTGGTGCGGCAATAATGAAATGGAAGCCGCATGGGTGAATGATAAGCAATTGGCCGGTGCAAGTCCTGCACTTAAGGTCGATTATGTGAAACTTTTTGAGTATCTTTTGCCCAGAGCTGTTTATGCAGAGGATAGTGCTACGCCCTATTGGAATTCCTCTCCTTCATCAGGAGGAAGCTTTGATGATCCTGATGATGAGAACAGGGGAGACTCTCATTACTGGGAGGTTTGGCATGGCAATGCGGGATTCGAGGAGTACCGCAGGCATTATTTTCGCTTTCTGTCGGAGTTTGGTTTTCAGTCATTCCCAAGTATAAAAACAGTAAGGTCGTTTACGGGCGAGGTTGACAGGAATATTTTTTCGCCTGTTATGGAGAGCCATCAGAAATCCCCTTCGGGAAATGTAAAGATACTCAGGCATATTTCTGAAAATTTCAGATATCCAAGGGATTTTGTGCAGCTCCTGTATGTGAGCCAGATAATGCAGGGAATAGCCGTAAAGTCGTGTGTTGAGCATATGAGGCAGAATCGCGGCAGATGCATGGGCACATTTTTCTGGCAGTTCAATGACTGCTGGCCGGCCGTGTCGTGGTCTTCTGTTGATTACTATGGCAGATGGAAACTGCTTCAGTACATGGCAAGGAAGTTTTACGCTCCCATTGCAGGCAGTGTGACGGTAGACGGTACTGTGGTGCAGGCGTTTGCTGCAAATGATACATCTGAGCAGGTTGGAGTGAAAGTAAGGACATCTCTCTTTGCCATGGACGGACGTGAGATAACGCATTATGTGGATGAAACGAAGGTTCCGGCTGATTCTTCCGTAGGACTTAAGCCTAAAAATTTTGCAAGACAGATGGAAGCCAATGGTATCCGTGATGTGTTTATCTGTGTAGATTTTGATTTTTCGAATGGAAAAAAGCAGAGCGAAGTGATGCCTTTCGTTCCTTATAAGCATCTTAATCTTAAGGAAGCCCAGGTAGATATAGCTGTGGACGAGCTTGAGGACAGCTATGAGATAACGATAAGCAGTGATGTATACACCCCTTTCGTAGTTGTTGACCTGAGAAAAGGCGATGCGATTTTCTCTGACAATGCAGTACCGGTATTTAAGAACAGACCGGCAGTGATCACTGTCAGAAAAGAAGATATAAAAAATGTCAAACTGGAATCAGCTGATGAATTTATAGATATTCTTGAAATCTATACGCTCCAGGGCTCATTCGATATGGGTGATCTGGTTTACGAGTGACAATTTCTTAAAATCTGAAATTGATCAGTTCGCTGCCTGTTATATCGCCGTCACAGTTTACTAATTCATCATAACAGCGTGCATTCATTGCCCCGCCTGTCATATAGAATGCGGTGGGGCATTGGAATACATCATCTCCCGCAGTTAAGGCAAATTCACCATTTTCTATATAGATAAATCCTTTTTCCGGATTTTCATCATTATCTGATTTTATAGCATCAGATCCTGCCGTAACCCTTATAATACCGTCAAATATTGATACACTGTCATTTCCTTTTATGCCGTTGTTTTTGGAATAAATATATAAATCACCGTTCGCAATTTTTATATCATCTTTACAGCCTATGGCATTGTTGTAGTTACCATTGATCCGTAAGGTACCGCTGCCGTTTATTGTCAGGTCGCATTTGGAATAGAGGCAGGCATTGGCTTTACCATCGGGGAGGTATTCGGCTGAGTCTGTAATTGCATTATCAGTTCCCTCTGATAAAGTGATGATCAGTTTATCTGCAGAATCAGCATATATTGCAGAAGATGTTTTGCAGGATATATGCACTCCCTCCATAATAAGATGTATTTTTTCCGAAGCGTCGGAATCTATTTTTATCTGACCATCGTAGAGTGTGCCGGACATAACATAGTCTCCCGGGGTTTTTATAGTGATGATGCCGTCAGAAACTGAGATGCTGTTCTTAATGTCAAAGCTGCTGTTATTAGTGGAACAAAGAAGTCCGGCTCCTGTAAAGTTCATAAATACTGCAGTTTCTCCATCATATGTAGTAGCAGTATCAGTATCGGAGAGTGAGACATCGGGGGTAAAAGTGTTTTCTGAGACGCTTCCGTCCTCGCCTTCCGGTTCACAAAGTTTTTCTTTATAAAAAGAGGCTTTGTAAGTGAATGCTGTTTCGTTTATGTCTTCAAGAAAAGGAAATGAAACCGCTCCGTCCATAACCATGGTATTATCCTGAGGGATTACTGCAGTATCGGCAGGGGGGGTATCAAGTCCGGTATCCACGGGCTGAAGCATGGTCTCATCCTCGTTCCATACCGGATCGGAAACCGTATAAGGGGCAGGTCTCCTGTTGAAATCCTCCATGTGTATGCTTTCATCTATCCAGTTGTAACGCTTGATCACAAAGTTTTTAAGACTCTTTAGAGAAGAATCTCCGCCATAGTTTCCATAGATGGCACCATGATAGCTTCTTGAATATCTTACTGCATCACCGTATTCATCTATTGCATCAAGCGCTGTACCTAATAGTTCATCCTTTTTTTCATCCCAGCGGAATTTTACAGCTACCATAAATTCGTCGGATTCATACAGATATGAAAACCAGTGGTTCTGTGCAAGATCGTAGACTTGCTCTGCACTTGCCCAGTATTTGTAGGTCTTATTGTCATTATGGAAATTCCCATATGCTCTGTCGAAGTCCCATACCGGTCCGATCATCAGCTTGTCGCCGGGACGCTTATAAATATAGGTGCTGCGCCAGAATGCAGAGTCTGTATTGCAGGTAAGCTCCATTAGTATGAACCAGTCAACAAAGGAAGCTGTGTCGATATAATTATCATACCCGGTATGCTTGTATATGGCATTTCCCGTGTCGTCAATATATTTTTTTACATATTTGAATTCATCAGTATTGGCAGTGCTGAATTCGGGATACTTAAAGAATAGCTTTGGTGTATATGTTGAGGTGAAAAAATCTTTTCCCATAGTGTGCGGGACACGGAAGTCACCGCCGGTTTCCAGCAGGAAAGGCGTCTCCGGTAGAGCATCAGCAGATGTATTCACGCTTTCATCGTGCGTCTCTGCCGGGGATGCGATATAAGCAGAAGGTACATCAAAATTATCAGAAAATAGGTTTACTTTGTTCATGGCAGCATCTATTTTTTCTGAAAAAGTATAGACTCCTATGTACTTGCCGTTAAGGAATATATCAACAGGTGTCTGATATGGATTATATTCCATATTGTCCAGGCAGGCAGCAAGCTTGGCAGAGAGGGGATTGCGGATAAGTGAGTTGTCAAGATAAGTGGGAACCAGCGCAAACTTATCTGAAGGCTCAGTGCCTAACAGTGATGTTTCATCCTCAAATTTTATCTGATAGGATTTCTGAGGAAAGTTCCACCAGCTGGTATTTCCACGTCCTCTGATAGTCATTGGATACTCAGCGCCATCTATCATTAATGTTGCATCTGCGGTTTTGTACCTGTCGATGGAAATATTGGGATCATCAAGATTAATGTGAAGGACAGGAATATCCGACATATATCTTGCACGGATATTGTACATAACAGTATCGTTCCCTGCATCTGTTACATACAAAACTGGTTCCTTTAAAAGGTTGATGGAGCCATCTTCGTTAATATAATCATATTCGGATGCAAGCGCAGAAAAATCAGTATCATCTGTACCGGAATATTCCGGCGGATAAAACCGGCACTGTGCCCCGTCAAGTTCAAAAACAGGATAGGATGAAGAAAGAACTGTGTCGCTTATGTCCAGGTTTAAGCCTATGGTGATGGTATTTTCTTCAACAGAAAAATCGATATCCGAATAGGCTGACGATTCTGAAGAGGTTTTGTATAAGGTGAGCTTTTCAGGGAGAGTTTCCCTGTAGTCATCTCTGGTCGCAAATGCATAAGGGCTGTTTCCGTTGTTTTCAAGTGAATCCTGGGATTCAGGCCGGGGGGCGACACAGCTGTTTGTCAGACTGTCGTACGAATAGGAATTTGCGAGACTGTATAAAACAGAACCATCCAAAAGCTCAAAAACACTGTCGCCTCTTTCTGAAAGGAAGGCAGTATCCGTACAGTACGCAGCTCCTGATAGGGGAAGTACCTGGTCTGAGGGAACGGTAACCGGCGTATTGGGGATTATGGGATTACCGTTCTGCAGGTGGGTGATGTCAGCGTTTACCGTGAGCTGTTCTATTGAAAGTGTAACAGTCATCAGAAAAGAGGCTGCTGCCACATATCTTTTTATGCGGTATTTGTTATTTCTTCCGATTTTATTACCTGATATCCGCAATCTTCCATTCTCCGTCTATCATTACAAAGTAGTAGACACTGTCTGTGTCATCAACAACTTCTTTCCCGTACATGGTCATTATTTTATCAAAAGCCACATGGCAGGAAAAACATTCGCTGTTGTATACCGTATAATCATCAATCGTCACATTTTCAAAATGGGTGTTGCTATGGGCAACGATTATTTCCATATCCTGTCTGCGGTATGTTTCCGCCAGTTTCAGGTATTCGGAATCCTCGGGAAAAATATAGCGGATGGGGTCGATACTTGCGGTTGATCCCGGCAGGTCCCTTGTAAAAAACAGGGAGTAATTTTCTGTCATGTCAAGTATGGTTTCTTTTAAGTCCTCCGGTATTTCCGGGGAAGGAAAACCACAGCGGTAGTTTATCTGATTTATCCTTGAAGCATACCATCCTGGATAGTCCGTATTACCGTAACTATCGGACATGCTATCTGTGTTGCTGTCTTCCGCTTTATTTTCGGAAATAATTTCCACAGTACATTCTACCTTTTCTCCGTTGGAATCTGTTATATCAACTGTTGCTTCATCCTGGAATCCGGGGATAAGGATAGTTTTTTTGCCAGGGGTTTGGACATATTTTTTACAGAACTCAAGGTCACTGCATTCCTCTTCCGAAATGGTATATTCATCGGGAACGGGCATGCCGTTTACCGTTGCCGTGAAATTATCCGGTATTTCAATCTGTATGCTGTAATCAGCGGGCTTTTTGAAAATACTGATGCTTTCGGGCTCCCAGTCTGTCATAGTCAAAAGTTTCATCCTGGTATAAGAGTTCCCCGGAAGCAGCTTTATGTCTCCGAAATGAAGTTCTCCAGCAAAGAGCGCATAAGTCAGAGCACCGGAGGAAAAATCCTGTCCGGTTTTTTCATATGTGAGGGGAGTCCTGTCTAATATGTCGTTTAGCTGTGCTACATAAGTATAAGGATTTTCAAAGTAGTTGCAGCTTACGGTATTATTTACGGCGATGTTATAGCTTATAGTGGTTTTGCCATCCATGGATTTGGAAAGGCTGGCATGGTCACTGAGTCCATCTGCGGATACTGAAGATACAAGACTTTCCATCAGGCGTTCCGGCCTGGCTGCTTCATATAAAGTCAGACTTTTTTTTGCATAATCAAGGGTATAAAACATTCCTGCTGCCAGGATCAGGCACCATAGTGTGTAGAGAATCCAGATGAGGGAACTGCGTTTCTTTTCAGGTTCTGCCTGTGAGTCATCAGATGTTCGGGTGTCAGAACCTGTGATATCTTCTTCGCTGTCATCAAGGTTCATGTCAGACCGGTTTTCTTCGTCATCGGGAGCAGGGATATCCTGGGGCAGATCATAATATGAAACGGAACCCTCGGAGCGTTTGTTTTTTCTGCGAGGATGTTCATCCCATTTGGGAGTATTATTTTTTTCGGTTTCTTTTTCTTTAATATTGTCTGCCATTTTTACTTATACCATGTGTAATGATATTAGTCCTTTTGTATTACCACAAAAGCAGTGGGTACATTCCTTGATGTGTCGGCATAAAGCATGTGTGTGGAGCCTGTAGTGTATTCTCCGTTAAAAAACAGAGCAGAAGAGCTTCCGCCGTCAAGATTGGCTGCATTGACGGCCCCATACTGCAGCAGCAGGTCTATGAGGTCCTGACCGGTAGCACCTAAGTGTCCGCCGGTACCCCTGCCGTCAGTACACAGGAAAAGCACTGTTCCGTCAGCACACTGCGCTATGGCTGTGCGTGGATTGGCTCCGGATCCTTTTCCGCCGAGTTCTACGGCTTCTCCGTTTATTATCAGCTTGGTAAAGTGGTTGATATTACCACCGGAAATATCCTTGAATGAAGCAGCGTCAGTTATGTGGTTTTCCGTAACATAGCTTTGAAAAGCTGCAGCGGACATTCCGCTCACATCTTTGACTACAAGGATATTATCTTCGTTAAAGCCTACCATTACATCTCCGTATGAGGGCCCGTTGTAAAGTATTTCTTCGTCTTCTACAACTACTCCTACGGGCATGCCGCCCCAGTTGGTTCCTGATGTCACATATTCTCCGGCATTTATGCCAGCAACGGCACCAGACTGCTCGCAGTGCTGTCCTACTGTGAGTCCGTTACGCTCCCTTGCTGCAGTTGACCATGGATATGAGGAAGACAGGTGTATGAGGGAAGGATCCCGTATGACCAAAAGTGATGCGGAAAAAGTGTGCGAAGTAATGGGGATAAGTATCAGTCCGTCTCCATCGTCATCCGCTTCGTATGCTGTTTTCAGCGCTTCAGGAAGGTCCGGCTTGTCCTGTTCGTCCTGTTCGTCATTCTGCGGTGTGTCATTATCAGAAACTGAGGGAATGTTTATCAAATCTGCGTCCGTATCGGATGCAGCCACTGAAGGTTCATTGGCGCCGGTTATCTCCATTACTTCCTCGTCAGTGAAGAACCAGGATATGACAAATTTCATACCGCCCGTTTCCAGCATGGTGGAAACAAAAGTGTCCCTTGCAGATTCTGACGGCCCATAGCAAAACATCCGCATAAGCAGATAAATTGTAAGAAAGACAGCTGCTGCGGCAGTCATTATAAATAAGAATATCCAGCCTAAAGCTTTTAATAATTTCTTCATTAATTTATGCTCTGTCAATTATCCCTAAAAACCCGTTTATATTAGCACAAATACAGGCGGCGGTCAAAAGTTTGAAGCTTGCAGAGGACTGACAAAAGGAGAAAACCGTGGGGAAGGTGCCTGAATCTCAATTTTAAGACAACAATAGGGCGTTTTAAGCAAGGTTTGTTGAAATTGTACACACAACTTTCATATAATGAATCCCATGAGGGAGAAAGAGCTTTTCCGCATGTTTTGATTTTTTCTCGGGGGGAGATAGAAATCAGGGTCCGAAAGGCCTGATATAAAGCGGGAAGCGCGCTTTCAAAAGCCGTGTCTTATAAAGGCGGATGTTATCTGGCGACTAATGGGGGGAGGTTGCAGATAGTATCCGGCCTGTGTGGGATATGGCTTTTTCATTTTGCATTTTTTCCAAATAAGGCTTATAATCACCTCTGTGGGGGGAAGATACCGGGGGGATTATATGATAAAAACGGCTATCATCGATGATTCGGACATTGACCGCATTCTTATCAAGCGTTTTCTTGAGAAGTATTCCGAAGAGAGGCTGGTTTATTTTGATATCTCTGAATACAAAAGCGCTGAGGAGTTCGTTGCTTCAGGGCAGGCAGGTGTTCAATTGGCTTTTCTTGATATATATATGGAAGGTATTAACGGAATAGAGCTGGGACGGACCATCCGCGAGAAGGACAAGGATATCGTCATAGTACTGGTTTCCGGAAGCAATGAATATGCGTCTGAGGCATTTGAGATACAGGCGGATTATTATCTGAAAAAACCGGTGGCACGGGAGCTGTTTGATAAATGCATGCAGAATGTTCTGTGCAGGACTTTTGGCCGGACATATGTGGAGATTTTTACCGGACGCAAGCCGGTAAAGATATTTGTTCAGTATATCTTTTATGTGGAGACCGGTGGCAGGAAGCTCATACTCCATACCATTGACGGTGACTATGAGACTTATATGCCTATTAGCAGTTTTCTGAAAATGGTGCCTGAGAGCCTGTTTGTCAGAACTTCAAGGTTTGAGGCTGTTTCGCTTCTTCATACGGAAAGGATAAATGTTGATGATATTTTCCTTGATAACGGTCAGCAGCTTGTCCTTTCGCCCAAAATGTCCGACGATGTCAGGGAAGCGTTTCACAGATACAGGACCAATTACGAAGGATTTGACAATACCTTTCGTCTTATAAAAACAAAAGCCTGAATAGCATAAAATTATGTTATAATGTTTTGCGTTGATCATGAAAAGCAGTTGTACTGCTTTTCATTAATTATTGTTTTAAAACGGATAATGATGCCGTAAAGCGGATCATTGTTCCACATATATCGCCATGCGAGGCCGCTTAAGCGGCAGAAAGGGGAAAAATGGCAGAGAAGAAAATGGTTGAGGCTATCACCTCAATGGAAGAAGATTTTGCACAGTGGTATACGGATGTAGTAAAAAAAGCTGAGCTGACTGACTATACCAGTGTTAAGGGCTGCATGGTGATCAGACCTGCAGGCTTTGCAATATGGGAAAGGCTCAGGAATGAGCTGGACAAGAGATTTAAGGAGACAGGGGTAGAAAATGTTTATCTCCCCATGTTCATACCGGAGAGCCTTCTTCAGAAGGAAAAGGATCATGTGGAAGGTTTTGCACCCGAAGTAGCCTGGGTAACAGAGGGAGGACAGCAGCCTCTGCAGGACAGACTCTGCGTAAGACCTACATCCGAGACCTTATTCTGTGATTATTATAAAAATACGGTGCACTCATACCGTGACCTGCCCCAGGTGTGCAACCAGTGGTGCTCGGTAGTACGCTGGGAGAAAGAGACAAGGCCTTTCCTCCGCAGCCGTGAGTTCTTATGGCAGGAAGGACATACTGCACATGCAACCGCAGAGGAAGCTGAGGAGCGGACTATTCAGATGCTGAATGTATATGCGGATTTCCTAGAAGAGTTCTGCGCCATTCCGGTTATCAAAGGTAAGAAGACGGATAAGGAAAAGTTTGCGGGTGCTGAAGCTACATATACAGTAGAGGCACTTATGCATGACGGAAAGGCTCTTCAGTCCGGAACTTCCCACAATTTCGGCGACGGTTTTGCCAGGGCCTTTGGCATACAGTATACGGATAATGAAAACAAGCTTCAGTATGTACATCAGACATCCTGGGGTGTGACCACCAGACTTATCGGTGCCATCATAATGGTTCACGGTGATGATTCAGGTCTTGTGCTTCCTCCTAAGGTAGCCCCTGTACAGGTGTGCATCGTTCCCATCCAGCAGAAGAAGGAAGGGGTGCTGGCAAAGGCTGATGAGATAAAGGAAATCCTGAAGGGCTTCAGGGTAAAGGTAGATGATACCGATAAGAGCCCCGGCTGGAAGTTCTCAGAGCAGGAGATGCGCGGTATCCCTCTTCGTATAGAGGTAGGTCCCAAGGACATCGAAGCAGGAAAGTGTGTTGTGGTAAGGCGCGACAATAAAGAAAAGATTGATGTCTCTTTCACCGAGCTTGAGGAAAAGATCGGTGAGATCCTTGAGAAGATGCAGTCAGACATGCTGGAGGCAGCAAGGGCGCGCCGTGATTCACAGACCTATGTGGCAACAGATTATGAAGAGTTTAAGAAGATATTTACCGAAAAGACAGGCTTTGTAAAAGCAATGTGGTGCGGAGATCAGGCTTGTGAGGATAAGATAAAGGAAGAGCTTTCGGTTACCAGCCGCTGTATGCCTTTTGAGCAGGAGAACATTTCCGACAAGTGCGTATGCTGCGGAAAGCCTGCAAAGAAGATGGTATACTGGGGCAAGGCATATTAAGAATTATAGTCCATCTGCCGGTGTGAGGAGGCTAATGGTATATAACAAGCGGTTAGTTTCAGTTAAGGATTAAGTATGTAATGGTATTTATAACCGGGATAGCAGATGTTTTTAAGAGGGTGTAAATGCGTTACATGAGTACAGGAGGGATATGGTATGAAAGTATTGGTTATAAACTGTGGCAGCTCGTCTCTTAAATACCAGCTGATAGATTCCGATACCGAGGATGTATTGGCAAAAGGTCTTGTAGAGCGTATCGGTATAGAAGGAAGCGTGCTGACACACAGACCTGCCGGCAAGGACAAGGTTGTGATCGAGACTCCCATGGAGGATCACAATATAGCCGTTAAGCTGGTAATAGACGCGCTGGTAGATAAGAACCATGGCGTGATCTCTGACCTTTCCGAGATAGACGCTGTAGGCCACAGGGTGGTTCATGGTGGCGAGAAATTCGATAAAGCCGTACTTATAGACAAGGGTGTGAAAAAGGACATAGAAGAGCTCAGTGCACTTGCGCCTCTCCACAATCCTGCAAATCTCATAGGAATCAATGCCTGTGAGAAAAATATGCCCGGAGTTCCACAGGCTGCGGTTTTCGATACGGCATTCCATCAGACCATGCCTAAAAGGGCATATATGTACGGACTTCCGTATGAGTATTATGAGAAGTATAAGGTCCGCCGTTACGGTTTCCACGGTACCAGCCATGACTATGTATCTGCAAGGGCAGCGGAACTTATTGGAAAGGACCGTAAGGAGCTTAGGATCGTAGTGTGCCACCTGGGTAACGGTGCCTCCATCTCAGCAGTAAAGAACGGCAAATGCGTGGATACTTCCATGGGACTTACACCTCTTGAGGGGCTGATAATGGGTACAAGGTCAGGTGATCTGGATCCCGCCATCCTTGCGTATATAGGAGAAAAGGAAGGCTTATCGGCAGCAGAGGTAAACACCGTGCTTAATAAAAAATCCGGTATACTTGGGCTTTCCGGCGGTGTATCTTCTGATTTCAGGGATATTGCCGCAGCCATAGATGCGGGAAATGAAAAGGCCAAGACTGCCCTGGAAACCTATAATTACAGGGTTGCAAAATATATCGCGTCCTACGCTGTTGCAATGCAGGGTATTGATGTGATTGCATTTACGGCGGGGGTAGGTGAGAATAACTATGATGTGCGCTCTGCCGTATGTGACCATCTTGCATTTATGGGTGTAAAGGTAGATAAGGAAAAATTTAAAACTCACGGTGAGGAAGTGATCGCTTCTACGAAGGATTCCTCCATTACTGTAATGGTGGTTCCCACCAATGAAGAACTGGCTATAGCAAGGCAGACAATCGCGCTGCTATGAGCAGTATCGTAGAAAAAATAAAACGTCTGGACACTTCGGCAAGGGTAAGACTTGTATTTTTGGCACTTATCCTTGTTTGGTGTACATATCTGTCTGTGGGATTTGCTTACGAGTTTTCTGTCCCGGACAATATGAAAGGTGCATTTCTGGATGTTAGCGATGTTAAGGATGTATATGTAGACGGGTCTGATGTCACCTTTGCAGTTATTATGCTGGGAACGGCAGGAAACCTAATGCTGGGTGTACTTTTCTTAATTGTCTTCGTGATCTATTTTGTCATAGTTTTTTTGGCGAGCCTGATACCGGTTCTGGTACTCCGATTTGTGGGACTCAGGAAGAAGTATACAGTTGATGAAGATGAGGCATATCTTGCACATCTGATGTACTTTATCTTTATAGGCCTGTCTTTGGTAGCAGGTCTCATTCTTACAAGATTTACATCTGTGATCCCTTTGGTGGTATATACAGCGGAGTGGGCATTGGTGATGCTTATATATATTCTGGGTGTCAGAAAGAGAGCACGTGAAACCGAAGAGTATAGTTAAGTAAAAACATACTGTAAAAAAGATACAAAGGGCATTATAATAGGCTCTGTGTGTTTAACCCGAAAGAAGATTGTTTTGTGAAACGGGAGGATATATGTCATTACTTGAGATTAAAGGCTTAAAAGCAGGAATAGAGACAGGTGAGATACTGGGCGGTATCGATCTGAATGTTGAAGCAGGTTCCACACATGTCATTATGGGACCTAACGGTGCGGGCAAATCCACACTTGGAAATGTTATCATGGGAAGTCCGGCATATTCAGTGACGGACGGGTCGATCATCTTTGACGGAGAGGACATAACGAAGATGGCAGCCAATGAGCGTGCCAAGAAAGGATTGTTTATGTCTTTCCAGAATCCGTTGGAGGTACCGGGGCTTACCCTTGAAGCTTTTTTAAGAAGTGCCATGAGGGAAAGAACCGGCAAGGCTGTAAGGATCTTCCAGTATAAAAAAGAACTGGAGGAGACCTGCAAGCTTCTTGATATGGATGAGGCATTTGTTGAGCGTGACCTGAATGTGGGTTTCTCCGGCGGTGAAAAGAAGAAAGCAGAGATATTCCAGCTCCTTATGCTTAAGCCGAAGCTTGCCATACTTGATGAAACGGATTCAGGTCTCGATGTAGATGCTGTGCGTATCGTGTCTAAGGGAGTGGAGATTTTTTCAAAGCAGGGCGGTTCACTTATTATCATTACCCATAACACCAGGATACTTGAGGCTCTGAATGTGGATCGCACTCATGTGATCGTTAAAGGAAAGATTGCCGCCGAGGGCGGTTCAGAGCTGATAGATGAGATAAATACAAACGGATTCGAGAAATACATATGACGGATATTGCAAGAAAAGATACACCAATAGATATAGATGAAGGGGATTCCGGCATCATTCTTGAAGATGTGGAGCGCGGGCTTTACGACTTTAAGGATGAGGAACGCGAGGAAGACTTTTTCAAAGTTGATGAAGGACTGACGGAAGAGATAGTCAGGGAAATCTCTGAGACCAAGCATGACCCGGAATGGATGCTGGATTTCAGGCTTAAGTCCCTGAGGATATACAATGAGCTGAAGGTTCCCAAGTGGGGCCCGCCCATTGACGGTCTTGATATGGAAAAGATCGTCACCTATGTAAGACCGAAGACTGATATGAAGGCGTCCTGGGAGGATGTTCCGGAAGATATAAAGAATGCCTTTGACAAGCTGGGCATACCCCAGGCGGAACGTGAGAGTCTCGGTGGTGTAGGTGCACAGTACGACTCTGAGCTGGTTTACCACAATGTCCGCGAGGATGTGGCAAAGCAGGGCGTTATATATACGGATATGGAGTCGGCGCTTACCGGTGAATTTGAAGAAATGGTGAGGGAGCATTTCATGAAACTGGTGCCCCCTACGGATCATAAGTTTGCAGCGCTTCACGGTGCGGTATGGTCCGGCGGATCCTTTGTATATGTTCCACCCGGAGTAAAGGTAGATATACCCTTGCAGTCATATTTCAGGCTGAACGCACCCGGTGCAGGACAGTTTGAGCATACCCTTATCATAGTCAGCGAGGGTGCCGATGTACATTTCATAGAGGGATGTTCAGCGCCTAAGTATAATGTAGCCAATCTTCATGCCGGCTGCGTTGAGCTTTTTGTTGGGAAGAATGCACATCTAAGATATTCGACCATAGAGAACTGGTCCAAGAATATGTATAACCTGAATACCAAACGTGCCATCTGCGAGGAGGGTGGAACGGTTGAGTGGATATCTGGGTCCTTCGGTTCCCATGAGTCATATCTCTATCCTACATCCATACTTAAGGGTGACAATTCCCACGCAGAATTTACCGGTGTGACTTTTGCCGGAAAAGGACAGAACCTGGATACAGGCGCAAGGATGGTGCACATAGGAAAGGGCACATCTTCCTTCATAGATACCAAGTCCATCTGCAAGAGCGGTGGAATCAGCACATACCGCAGCAGCGTGGAAATAAGGAGCACTGCAGAGGGGTCAAAGGCTTCGGTAAACTGCGGATCCCTTATGCTTGACAGCATTTCCAGGTCAGATACGGTGCCGGCTATGGATATCCGTACTGATAAGGCTGATGTGGGACATGAGGCAAAGATCGGTAAGATTGATGACGAGGCTGTATTCTACCTGATGAGCAGGGGAATAAGGGAAGCTGATGCAAGGGCAATGATAGTAAGCGGTTTTGCAAATCCTGTCAGCAAGGAGCTGCCCCTTGAATATGCAGCCGAGATGAACAACCTGATCAAGCTCGAGATGGAGCAGGGGTAGTTTATAACTTTTTTGCTTTTCCGGTTGCGGAAAATACAGCGCATAAGATTGTGACAGCAGGTGGTGCAGGCTGCACCTGAATGTTTTTAAAGAGCATTGGAAACGGATAAAAAGCATGGATATAAAGAATGATAGAAAAGATACATATACCGTAAACCACCTTCCGGTACTTACCTGGTACAGGGATAAGCTCAATGATGTGGAGATAGAGGTTTCGGAGGCTACGATAGAAGCTATTGCCAAAGCTTCCCATCCGGCATATCTGGTTAAGCCTCAGTTTCCGGAAGAAATGAAGGTTACGGAAGGTGTCAGCCCTGCCGGGCTTCTGAAGGGTTATGAAGCTGAGGGCATGGAGATAAAGCGTGAAGAATATGTGGCAGGAAAGTATCCCATGTATCAGGAACAGGTATTTCCTACCGGTATGGGTGCTGATATAGACCGGCTGATCGTAAAGACAGGCGTGCCGGCCCGCGTGATGGAGCTGCCTGCCAATACAAAGATAAAGGATCCGGTATATCTTCATTACACTTATCCCACAGGGGCAGAGGATATCGATACCACGCTTATAAGGATCGGCGAGGGCAGTGAGATCACCATCATCCAGTATATGGATTCAGAGCACGGTGCAACCAATGGATTTGCCGGTACTCAGACCAGAGTTATACTTGGCAGGAATGCAAAGCTTCACCTCATAAAAGTGCAGTGCCTGCCGTCCAAATTCTTGTATTTTAATGATATGGGGAGCAGGCTGGCCGAAAATTCGGAATTTACTTATACAGAGCTTTCCCTTGGTTCGGAGAAGTCATACCTTGGTACATATATAGATCAGATTGGTGATGAGTCGAGGTTTAGGGCTGATCTGGGATTTGTTGCAGCCGGCGGCAGCCTTACCGATATAAATTACACTGATGTTTTTAAAGGAAAAAAGAGCGAAGGCGTGATGCGGTTTAACGGTGTAATGCTTGATGGCTCTTACAAAGCTTCCAGGGAAACCCTTGATTTCAGAAAAGGTTCTGTGGGTGCTGACGGTGACGAGGAGGAAAATATCCTCATGCTCGGCAGAAATGTTGTAAATAAGGCTATCCCCCTGATCCTTGGTGAGGAAGAAAAGGTGAATGGAAGACATGCTGCATCAGCCGGAAAGATTTCGGATGAGATGCTCTTCTACATGGAGACAAGGGGTATTGATGAACGTGCTGCCAGAGAAATGATGATAAGGTCCAATATTTCAAGAGTGACGAGGCTCATTCCTAACGGAGAGATAAGAGCGGCAGCCGATTCTTACGTGGACAGGATTTTTTCAAACTGCAGCGGTGACTGTAAAGCATGCCCCAGCGGAAGTCACTGAAGACAGCTTTGATTTTTATTCTCATATTGCTTTA
The DNA here is from genome assembly GCA_946616835.1 of uncultured Lachnospiraceae bacterium. Taxonomy (GTDB): domain Bacteria; phylum Bacillota; class Clostridia; order Lachnospirales; family Lachnospiraceae; genus NK4A136. The sequence goes on along the minus strand of CAMOJK010000004.1, from coordinate 12,979 downwards.
TTATTCCAAAAGTGTTATTCTCTCAAACATAATAGAGAAAGGCGCACGATTAAGTGTGTGGGTGAGGAAATGAAGAACAGATAATCGGATTTGGTAAATGCAAGCGGGAAAGTAAGGCCTGATGGCCTGTTTGTGTATGCCGGATTGGATTATCGTATTCATTTTGAAGCCAGCAGAAGTGGTTTTGTGTGCATTTCGGCATATTTTAAGTCTTCATTTGTATATGTGATCCACTCCGGTATGGAGTGGATTTTTTGTGCGATAAGACGGTCAAGCAGACTGCCGTGCTTGCACGCAGGCTGCTGGCATGTAGCAATTCGGTGTCTGCCATGCTTGCATGAGCAGACACAAGAAATGCTATATGCCAAATGTCCGCCGTGGTTACACGGCAGGACATTTGACCGGCAACGCATCACCGGGCAGCTTGGCTGCGGGGGATATGAAAGGAGGATATATATGTCACAGATACAAGTGAATAATCTGACTTTCGCATATGACGGAAGTGCAGATGATGTTTTTGAAAACTTAACTTTTAATATCGATACTGACTGGAGGCTGGGATTTATCGGCAGGAACGGAAAAGGAAAGACTACTTTTCTGAAGCTTTTGCTGGGAAAATATCCCTATAGCGGAAGCATTACATCAAATACTGCTTTTGACTATTTTCCTTATCCTGTATCAGATAGTGATCTGGAAAAGACAGCCTCTGACCTTATTGAAGTCTGGAAGCCGCAGACTGAAATATGGCAGGTGCTCATTCAGATGGATCAGATAAAAATGGATGCCGAATGTCTGTACAGGCCTTTTGGGAGTCTTAGTTTTGGCGAGCGGACGAGGGTGATGCTGGCAGTTCTCTTTGCAGGGGATAATGAGTTCCTTTTGATTGATGAACCTACAAACCACCTGGATGGCAGGGCAAGGGAGGCAGTAAAAGAGTATCTTGCTTCCAAGAAGGGCTTTATCCTCGTTTCCCATGACAGGGATCTGTTAGACGGGGTATGCGACCATGTGCTTGTACTGAACCGGTCGACAATAGAAGTGCAGGCGGGAAACTTCTCTTCATGGTGGGAGAATAAGGAGAAGCAGGATGCGTACAGACTGGCTGAAAATGAAAAGCATCTAAAGGAAATAGGCAAACTAAAGAGTGCTGCAGACAGGAGCAGCCGCTGGGCTGAAAAGAACGAAAACACAAAAATCGGCTTCGACCCCGTTAAGGAGCCGGAGAGAAATATATCCACAAGATCCTATATCGGTGCCAAGACCAAAAAGATGCAGTCCAGAGTGAAGTCCTATGAGATGCGGATGGAAAGAGAAATCGAAGAAAAGGAAGGTCTGCTTAACGATATAGAGCGCGTGACTGATCTTAAGATACAGCCGCTTAAATTCCACAAGGAAATTTTGATAAATGCAAAAGACCTGTCACTTAAGTATAAGTCTGCCGGACGGGAACTTTTCTCAGGAGTTGATTTTCAGGTAAAAAGAGGGGAAAGGCTGGTGATTTCGGGAAACAACGGGTGCGGTAAGTCGAGTATACTGAAAGCTGTTCTTAATGTTTTAGACCTGCCGGAATACGGAACATATCCGGAACTGCTTATATCAGGAGACTTTGAAGTTGCGGGAGGCATGATCATATCCTATGTCAGTCAGGATACATCTTTTCTCTCCGGTACCCTCCATGAGTTTGCCTGTAAGAGAGGGCTTGATGAGAGTCTTTTCCTGGCTGTGTTAAGGAATCTTGATTTCGGAAGGGAGCAGTTTGCAAAGGATATGAGGGAATATTCCGAGGGGCAGAAAAAAAAGGTTCTCATTGCAGCAAGCCTGATCACGCCTGCTCATCTGTATATGTGGGATGAACCCCTTAATTATATTGATGTATTTTCAAGAATGCAGATTGAAAAACTGATACTGAAATACAATCCTACAATGCTGTTTGTGGAGCATGATGTCAGATTCCGGGAAAAGGCAGCTACGGAGATCGTCAGGATCTGAAAATGAAAGTATTGAATTACAGCATATAAAATCACTGGATTTGTCGTGGCAAACAAAAGATGTTATAATGACACCGTTTGTTGTGAGCAGTGTCCGGACATTCTTAAGAGTGCGCAGGACATAAACAGTAAAAAGGTCCGGGGATGAAACGGGCCGGAACGGAACAGATAGATGGATGTAAATTTAATACGCAGGGATTTTCCCATACTTGCAGACAATCCCGAATATATTTATTTTGATAATGCAGCTACTTCCCAGAGACCGGTGCAGGTGCTTGAGGCGATAGAAAATTTTTACCGCACCACCAATGCAAATCCTTTAAGAGGTCTGTATGAGTGGAGCGTAGGGGCCACGGATATTTATGAGAAGTCAAGGCATGCAATGGCGGGATTCATAGGTGCAGAGCATGACGAAGAGATCATTTTTGTGCGCAATGCTACCGAAGCGCTGAACCTCGTGGCATATTCCTATGGCCTTAACAATCTGCATGAGGGTGACGAGATATTGATCACTGTAATGGAGCACCACAGCGATATACTGCCCTGGCAGATGGTGGCAAGATCCACCGGGGCAGTGCTCAAATATATCGAGCCTGAAGATGACGGTATCATTACGGAAGAAAATCTTAAGAGCTGTGTTACCGAAAAGACTAAGCTTATCGGAATGGCGCTTGTTTCTAATGTGCTGGGAGTAAAGAATCCCGTGAAGCTGGCTGCTGAACTGGTTCATGCAAATGGTGGTGTGATGGTGGCTGACGGAGCGCAGGGTGTTCCCCATATGAAAGTGGATGTGAAGGAGATCGGTGCTGATTTTCTGGCATTTTCCGGCCACAAGATGTTAGGTCCCATGGGAATAGGTGCACTGTACGGGCGCATGGAACTGCTTGAGAAGATGCCTCCCTTCCTTAGCGGAGGTGAGATGATAGAATATGTAAAGCGTGACTCTGCAACTTATGCGGAGCTTCCCCACAAGTTTGAGGCAGGAACCGTAAATGCTGCAGGGGCTGCAGGTATGGCGGCGGCAGCAGAGTATCTGAACAGCATCGGTTTTGATGCCATAGAGGAGCAGGAGAATAAGGTCACAAAGATAGTGTACGAGGGACTTAAGTCTATTCCTTATGTGCATGTATATGGCAGTGACGATGTGACGAAGCATTCGGGTATAGTCACTTTTAATATAGACGGCTGCCATCCCCATGATATATCAACCGTGCTGGATGATGAGCACATCGCTGTCCGCGCGGGACATCACTGTGCGCAGCCACTTATGGAATTCATGCAGGAAAGGCTTAAGATGGAGTTCAGGGCTACTGCAAGGGCAAGCGTATATTTTTACAATACTGAAGAAGAAGCAGAGAGATTTGTTGAAGCGGTAAAGAAAGTAAGAGGCTGGCTGGGATATGGAGCTTAAGAATTTATACAGGGAAATAGTCAATGAACACAATCTTCACCCTACGCATAAGGGTGATATGGAGTCGCCGTCAATGATACTTAACGGTGTGAATCCGAGCTGCGGCGACGATATATATCTGCAGCTTAAGCTGGATGAAAATGACATAGTGACGGATGGATGTTTTAATGGCTCCGGATGTGCCATTTCCCAGGCATCTGCAGACATGATGCTTGATCTGATAATCGGAAGCTCAAAGGAAGAGGCTCTCGCATATGCGGAGAGATTCATGAACATGGTACGCAGTACTGCTACTCCCGAAGAGATCGAATCTCTTGATGAGGCGGCTTCCCTTGAGGATATTTCCCATATGCCTGCCCGTGTAAAGTGTGCAACTCTTGGATGGAAGACCATGCAGCGCATGCTTCGTGACGGTGAGAGCGAAGGCGGCAGCAGACAGTCCTGCGGGGGATGCTAGAAAGCGGTTTCCGACATCGAAGTTCTTGCAAAACTTCAGTCGCCCGCTATCGATTTGCGCAGGTTCGCCGGGATGCAAAACGGCATCATAGCTTATTTGTCCCTGACGGATAAGTCTTAGTTTCGCGCTTGTAAAATTTATACATATGCTTCGTAAATTACCCGGTTCAAATGATTAGCGAGTTATAGATATGAGAATCTGGTTCCGTATATGGAAAAATGCACATCTGATAAAGCAGACTGTCATCGAGCGAAACGAAGATGATACCCGTACCCACAAGGTTTTCAATTCCCTTGAGGATGCCTGTCACGAATTTGATCTGGATATTCCCATCTGGCTTGATAAAAATGTAAAAGAGTTTAAACGATCATCAAAGACTCGTTTCACTGCAGACAGCTTTATTTCCGAGATTGATTTTGACCATATGGAAATGAGTGTGTTGGAGGAGGATATCTGATGTTCCTGTCCCGGAAATCCCGGTAAAACCCCTATAAAAGGAGGTGTGCCCGGACGGTGATGACTCCACCCGGGCACGAAAACTATGAAAACAATTTGAACTTTCTTAACTGTCTATATGATAAAATAAAAATATGAACAAATTGTTAACATGGGGTTAAAACATTGTTAAAATGACGATAGAACTATAATAAATACACTTGTTTATTGTTAAAAATGCACAAAAAACAAGCGCGCCCCGGTTCAGATACTTCGTTGGTGATATCTGTTAAGCAGCATTAAAGAGGTACACTAAGTGGCACGGATATCATATAATTGTGGTGAACGCATTTGGCTATTGTGCTTTCGTGACAGATAATGCTTGCATATAGGACATATTTTTAAGTGATCATCGTGGAGGATCGATATGGATAAAACTACATTCGTAACACGCTCATCAATGCCACCTTTTGAGGAGTACATGGAAGAAATCCGTCCCATATGGGAGAGCCATTGGCTTACCAATATGGGAGAAAAGCATATAGAGTTACAGAAGCAGCTCTGTGATTTTATGCATGTGGATCACGTGGAGCTTTTTACCAATGGTCATATGGCCCTTGAGCTTGCGCTGCAGGCTTTTGAAATGGATGGCGAGGTGATCACCACTCCCTTTACTTTTTCATCAACTACCCATGCAATAGTGCGCAATAACCTTACACCTGTATTCTGTGATATAGAGCCTGAGCATTACACGATGGATGTGAGTAAGATAGAGTCTCTTATTACGGATAAAACCCGTGCCATTGTTCCGGTGCATGTATACGGCAATGTCTGTGATGTGGAAGAGATAGACAGGATCGCAAAAAAGCACGGACTGAAAGTCATCTATGATGCGGCTCATACTTTCGGGGAAGTATATAAGGGAAAAAGCGTTGCAGCCTACGGTGATGCATCCATGTTGTCTTTCCATGCTACAAAGGTATTCAATACCATAGAGGGCGGTGCCATTGTCTGCGATGACGAAAATATCGGAAAGCGTATGTACAACCTGAAGAATTTTGGCATACGTGAAGATGAGCAGTTAGCCGAGGTGGGAGCAAATGCCAAGATGAGCGAGTTCCAGGCTGCCATGGGTATATGCAATCTCCGCCACCTGGATGAGGAGATCGCAAAGAGGAAAAATATATATGAGCTTTATATGTCAGAACTGCAGGATGTAAAGGGGATAAAGCTGTGCAGCCCCCAGGAAGGCCTGGAGAAGAATTATGCATATTTCCCCATATATGTGGATCCGGCAGAATATGGTGCAGACAGGGATGAGCTTTTTAGCCGCCTGGCTGCGGAAAAGATCTATCCCAGAAAATATTTCTATCCCCTCATAACTGATTATGAATGTTATAAAGGGAAGTATGACGACTCAGGTCTGGAAAATGCAAAGCGCATTGCGGCCGGGATACTTACAATACCCATGTATGCAGATCTGGAGGAGGAAACGGTCCATAAGATCTGTGACATTATCAAACGCTGATAAAACGGTTTTACCAGATGCCTCAGAGATCAGATCAGGAAAAAGTTCATGGCCGGATTTCAAAAAAAACAGATTTCCATACCATAAGGAGTCTGGTCATAATATTTATTCTATTTATAATGATAGTATCGGCTTTTGTTTTTCTGCGGATGCAGGTGGCAAATGTGTCTACGGATGAACAGAAGTACCGTTATCATTATGTCTTTGTCGGTGATACCGGCGATTCAAGAATGCTTGAAATAATAAATGATGCAGCCGGTGAATACGGCAGGAAATCCGGAGTGTATGTGGAGGCCCTGGATACCGGTGATGAAAGCGACAGTTCGTATGCAGACCGTATAGATATGGCCGTTGCCATGGGAGTGAACGGGATCATTGTAGGTGCGCAGGAAGAAAAAGATATAGCTGACGCTGTTGAAAGAGCGTCTGTGGCTGAGATTCCTGTTGTTACTGTTCTTTCGGATTGTCCGGACAGCCTGAGGAAGACATTCATTGAACCGGATGTTTATGATGTGGGAAGAACATATGCAAGAAGCATCATTGCTGTTGCAGGTGCAAGGAAGCTTAATATAGCAGTGCTCGTGGAAAGCGATGATAATGACCGCTTTATGGCGGGGCTGTCTGATACTCTGCAGAATGAAGGTAACCATCTGGATATAAACATTATTACGGAAGACATAACCGATATGCCGAATTTCCGCCTTATGGATCTTGTGGCTGAGATGCTTACGGATGAAGAAATGGATATCGATATGCTGTTATGTCCTACCGAGTATACCACCCAGATCGTTTATCAGTCTGTAATGGACCATGACCTGGCGGGAAGTTCCCAGATTGTAGGATATGGTATAAATGAATCTCTGCTCCGTGCGGTTTCCAACGGAGAGATATCTGCCCTGGTTTATATTGATGCGGATCAGACGGGAATGGAGTGTGTTGATGCGTTGAATGGATATATCGATTCCGGTGTTACAAGGGATCATATAACCGTGGAAAGCATTATGATCACATCTGGTAACATAGGGAGGTATCTGGATGAGTAGAAAACCTGTAAAACTTCAGAACCAGATAATCTGCATCTTCCTTTTGACTTTTGCGTCGATTCTTTTGGTCAACCTTTATATTTTCAGCGGAATGCGTGAACTTATAGATAATATGGACAGCGCATATGACGGCAACAGGAAGCTTACGGATATGCGCGGACTGTTGGACAGCATACAGCTTGAACTTGATGATTATATTAATACCAAAGATGAGAGCGGCCTCAATAAGTTTTATAAAGATATGGCTGAATATAAGATCATTGTCGAGTCCCTTAAACATGAGGGAGAACTGACAGAGCAGGAGATGCGGGAAAAAGCCATAGTCAATCTTTCTACCAGGTATGTTCGTTCCACTAATACGGCTATTCTTTCAAAGAGGAGCGGAGACATAGTGAGGTATCAGGAAGATTATGCTGTTTCGGTGAGAGACTATGAACATCTGATATCCTATATGGCAGATCTGAACACAAAGAGCTTTGGTGAAAACTCGGGAAAGTATGAACGTATTTATGAGGTCATGCACCAGGCTAATATTATTTATTCTGTCATACTGGCTCTTATGGGAATCTTTGATATTCTGCTGCTTAACCTTTTGTTACGGAGGCTTATGCGTCCCCTGCAGGAACTTGCCCGTGTGGCAAATGAGGTGGGCGAGGGAAACCTTGATGTGGCGATTTCCGAAATCCATGACTACAATGAAATCGGTATTGTCAGCAGTGCTTTCAACAATATGATAACGAGTCTGAAGGAATATATCAGGCAGTTTAAGGCAAGCGTGGAATCAGAGAGCCGCCTAAGGGAAAAGTCGATCCGTATGGAAGCATCTGCCAAAGAAGCGCAGCTTAAATACCTGCAGGCTCAGATAAACCCGCACTTTCTGTTCAATACCCTGAATGCGGGCGCACAGCTGGCTATGCTTGAGGAAGCAGACCGGACCTATAGTTACATTCTGAGGGTGGCGGATTTTTTCAGATACAGGATAAAGAATTCCGAAGGAATATCCACCATAAGCGAAGAACTGAAGATCGTGGATGACTATATCTACATCATAAACGTGCGCTTTGCCGGTGAGATCCATTACAATGCGGATGTGGATGAAAAGCTGCTGCAGACAGCTGTACCGTCCATGATACTGCAGCCCATAGTTGAAAACTGCATTAAGCACGGACTGAGAGATGTTGAGTGGGAAAAAAAGATAGACCTATCGGTATATTCGGAAGGAGACAGCACAGTTATATCCGTACGTGACAACGGAGTAGGTATTCCTGATGATGTGATAGAGCGTATACTGAACAATAAACTCAATGAAGATGACAATGAGAAAATGCAGGGGGGAGTGGGACTCGACAATGTTATCACCAGACTGCGTGTATTCTATGACAGGGAAAATGTGATAGAGATCACCAGCGTGGAAAAGGACATGGGTACAGAAATCGCACTGTATATTCCCAGATGATATTTTTTATATTGGAAGCATAAATATATAATAAAGCGTTATAAATGCATCAAAACACTGAGATGGAGGAAAAATGTACAAGATTCTTATAGCGGATGATGAGAGCATAGTTACTGACGGGCTCCGTTTCATAATAGATAAAAATTTCCGGGATGAGTGTATAGTGGAGTGCGTGAATACCGGCAGGAAGGTCATTGAAATGGCAGAATACTTCAGGCCGGATATTGTGTTCATGGATATTCAGATGCCGGGGATAAACGGTATTGAAGCTATGCGTGAGATCAGGCAGGGAAATGACAATACGATATTTATAGTTGTCAGCGCTTTTCTTAAGTTCGATTATGCGAAGGATGCCATTGATATAGGCGTGCTTGAATACCTGAACAAACCCGTGGATAAGGAGCAGATCGTAAGGGTGCTGAAGAAGGCCATGATGAAAGTGGATCTGATGAAGAACAGACGCCGCGAGGATCTGGAAAACAGGGAAAAGCTGGAGATCGTAACTCCCATAATAGAAAACGGTTTTATCTATTCACTTCTGTACGGAAACCAGAGTGATGAAGAAATGGGGAATTTCAAAAAGCTTCTGGGGATAGAGGAAAATGCCGGATACATAATGGCGCTGCAGTTCGGTGAGTCGGGAAATAAAGACCGGATGGCAAATCCAATAGGAACCAGCGTAAGGCTTCAGAAGGAATATACAAAGATCAAGGATGCCATAAAAAGTTTCTTTCACTGCTGCGTGGGCACGATGATGGGAAATACGATACTCATATTTGTTCACTGTCCTATGCCGGCGCAGGATGAAGAGTATCAGTTCCGTATTAGCTGTATAGAAAATGCCAGGAAGATGGTACGGGAGATGCAGCATATGTTTGACGCAAGATTCCGCGTGGGCATAGGCGCAGTGCATGAGCTGGACCGGCTTTCGGAGTCATACAGCGAGGCAACACATTCCCTGACTTATAATGCCAGCAATTCGGTAATACATGTGAAGGACACCCGTATGTTTCCGGAGTTTGAGGATGACTATCCCATCGAGACAGAAGTTGCCCTTTTTAAATATATAGAAGAAGGCGATTTCAACAGGGCACAGTTTTATGCAAAATCATTTTTTGACTGGATGGCGGAAAGACATTCGGGCAATATGGACGATATCAAGCTGAAAGCACTTGAATTCATACTGCGTGCAGAGAAGGCAGGTTTTGATAATGGCAGTATGACATACAGGTTCAGCATGCGCAGCTCATACCTTAATACCGTGACGGGAATGATGACAATTGATGAAATCTATGGCTGGTTCATTTCGAAGATAGAAGATGTCTGCCGTAATATCTTAAGCCGTAAGGAGGAGAATACCGTAGACCTGATACACGATGCACAGGTCTACATAGAGCAGAATTATTCCAAGGACCTGATACTTGATGATGTTTCCAAGGAACTTCAGCTAAGCCCCTACTATTTCAGCAAGCTTTTCAAAAAGCGCACGGGTAAGAATTTTATTGAATACCTTACTGATGTGCGGATGGATAAAGCAAAAGAGCTGCTGCGTAACTCCAATAAGAGTATGAAGGAAATCTGCATGGAGATAGGATATACGGATCCAAATTATTTCAGCCGGACATTCAAGAAGAATGTTGGCGTAACCCCGTCTGAGTACAAGGAGGGGAAGGGGGAATAGCTTATATGCGCCGACAGGGATAAATTCACATTCGGTCTGTGCGCAGGAACATGGAGCGTATGTGTCTGTCACGAACCGGTGCAACGCATCCGCCAATCTAACTGTCAACTGCCCCTAATGATCCGTACCATGTGAGCCAGCGAAAAAGCCGCTGTCTCACAGAACTGTGCCGGATCCCCTACGTCCACGTTCTTTGGGCCTGTGAGTGAATTTATCCCGTCGGCTTACTTTATGATTTGCATATCACGGAATTAGGTTTTTATTAGCACAATTTTGTCTAGACTCTCTGAAGACAAAATTGTGCTATTTTTTTATTTTGTATTTTTATCAAAACAAAAATTCAAAGTAAGTGGCAATTTATTCAAGTATACCCTGTGTTATATTTTTCTTAACCCAATAAAGCACACGTAACTGTTCGGGAAACGGTTACAAAAAACAATATCTAAGGAGGAAAAAAAAGATATGAAAAAATTTGGGAAAAGATTAATCGGGATGACACTTGCATCAGTTATGACTTTCGGTCTTGCAACAGGCTGTACAAGCGGAGGCAACGGAAACAGCGGCAGCAATGATGCAGGCGGAAATACCCAGACCGCAACAGAGGATAAGGGTGCATCGGGAGATATTCAGGTCGGCATAGTACTTCCCACAAAGGACGAACCCAGATGGCTGCAGGATCAGAAGCAGTTCGAAACCATCCTCGGCGATGCAGGATTCACAAACCAGGTACTGTTCAGCCAGGGATCTTCGGCGACTGAAAAGACCAATGTTGAAACACTGATCTCCAAGGGCATAGATGTACTTATCATCTGTGCACAGGACGGTGCAGCAGCATCGGCAGCAGTTGAAGAAGCAAAGGAAGCAGGTGTAACGGTAATCGCATATGACCGTCTCATTACAGGAACCGATGCGGTTGATTACTATGTAACATTCGACAGCTTTGCAGTAGGTGAAGCTCAGGGACAGTACCTTATAGATAACGCACCGGCAGGAAGCGGTATACCCCTTTACCTCTATGCCGGTGCATCAACAGACAATAACGCATTCATCTTCTTCGAGGGAGCATGGAGCGTACTTCAGCCCAAGGTTGCTGACGGAACATTTACGATCGCAAACTCAAGCGAAGCTGAGGCACTTAAGGATTCAGCCGACCTTTCCAGAGAGCAGGTAGGCAAGATAATCGGTCAGGTTACGACAGACTGGGATTTCAATGTAGCAAAGTCAAAGGCAGAGGCTAACCTCACTGCAGTAGGCGCAGACATGAAGGGCGATGTGCTCGTACTTGCACCCAATGACGGTACAGCCCGCTCCATAGCAGACGTATTCGCATCAGATAAGGATGTAACCAGCTATGTGGTTACAGGACAGGATTCCGAGAAGGCATCTGTTCAGTACATCATCGATGGAAAGCAGTCCATGACTGTATTCAAGGATACCAGAACACTTGCAGCAGACTCTGTAGCAATGGCAGTGGATATCCTGGGCGGAAAGACACCTGCAACAGATACTACCTACAACAATGAAAAGATCGACGTTCCCGCAAAGCAGACATCGATCGTTGTAGTAACACAGGACAACGTAATGCAGGCACTGATCGAATCAGGCTACTATGATGCATCAGAATTCACCGGCTTACAGTAATGTATAAACTAAGTGCACCGGCCTTAAAAGGGCCGGTGCAGTAAGCTGAAGAACCGACAGGTTCTGAACAGTTACCGGTGTATTTCTCAAGGAGGTTTTATGAGCGATTACATACTTGAAATGAAGGGAATAGTAAAAGAATTTCCCGGTGTTAAAGCTCTGAACAATGTTAATTTCAAGGTTAAGAGAGGCGAGATCCACTGTCTTGTCGGCGAGAACGGTGCGGGAAAATCCACACTCATGAAGGTTTTATCCGGTGTATATCCTTACGGAACATATACAGGTGACATAGTCTATGACGGCGAAGTACAGAAGTTTAAGAGGATAGCGGACAGTGAAGGCAGGGGAATCGTGATAATCTACCAGGAACTCGCACTGGTTCCGGAGCTTAGCCTTTACGAAAACATCTTCTTTGGACATGAAATAATGAAAGGCGGAGCAATAGACTGGAACGAGAGCATCGTACAGGGAAAAGCGATGCTTGATAAGGTAGGCTTAAGGGCTGATCCTTCCATGAAAGTTAAGGAGCTTGGCGTAGGCAACCAGCAGCTGGTGGAGATTGCCAAGGCACTCAGTAAAAATGTAAAGCTGCTCATCCTGGATGAGCCAACTGCGTCACTTAATGAGGACGACAGCCAGAATCTCTTAAGACTTATAAAGGAACTGAAATCCCAGGGCGTTACCTGCATAATGATATCCCATAAATTAAGAGAGATTACAGCGATAGCAGATACGATCACTGTACTCAGGGACGGTGCTACCATCTGCTCTCTGGATGCCACTGAAAGACAGATAGAGGAAGCTGAGATAATAAAGCACATGGTAGGCCGGGAAATGGATAATATCTATCCGAAGCGTGAAAAGAAGGAACCCGGTGATGTGGCACTGGAGCTTAAGGACTGGACCGTATTTGATCCTTCAAAGGACCGCGAGATACTGCATCACATCAATATAAATGTAAAGAAAGGCGAGATTGTAGGTCTTCAGGGACTTATGGGAGCCGGCAGAACGGAGTTGGCACTGAGTCTTTTCGGCAATCCGACAGGTTACAAGATCACTTCAGGTGAGTTTATATTGAAAGGAGAGAAAGTCCGTTTCAAACATCCTAAAGAAGCGATAAAGAAAGGGCTTGCATATGTAACAGAGGACAGAAAAGGCAATGGCCTGATACTGATGCAGGACATCAGGTACAACATAACAATCGCAAATCTTGAGGAACTGGTAAATGGTCTGGCGATAAATGAAAATGAAGAGATCAATGTAGCCAATGGCTATAAGGATTCCATAAATATAAAAGCACCGTCGATAGAGCAGAAAGTAGGAAACTTAAGCGGTGGAA